>NZ_JAUBUY010000002.1:0-154160 GCF_036705565.1 Microcoleus sp. AT8-B5 | reverse complement strand
ACTGACTACTGACTACTGACTACTGACTACTGACTACTGACTACTGACTACTGACTACTGACTACTGACTACTGACTACTGACTTCTAATATTATTTGCCAAACCAATCTTTCATTTTTTGTTTTGCTTGTTCTTTAGTATCAGCATTAATGTATACTGAAACAGTAGCTATTGCCGCCAGCAATACTCCTAAATCATCGGTAAATCCGATGCCGACTAATATATCGGGAATCGCATCGACAGGAGATATAAAATAGGTCAAAGCTCCAACTACAACTCCTTTTGCCCAAGCAGGCACGTTTGGGTTTTGAGCCGTATAGTAGAGAATCAAAGCTTTTTCAACTACTTCTCTTCCTGCGGTTAAAGCAAAGTTTTTAAGTTTAGCCCAAAAACTTTCATCTGAATAGTTAATTTGGGGGTTGCTGAGGTGTGTTGTGGTTTCTCTTCGGTCGATCACATCGAGAGGAATGCCCTTAGTTTTAAGCTGGTAAACAGCAGAATTGAAAGATGCTGAAACCTGATTTTTATTGGGCGCGGCCTCCCGTATTTGTTTCATGTCTGCGTTGACATCCACCCCGCCCTATAAGGGCGAGGATTCCTAAGACTCACGACTTAGGTTTCTGCTTCTGTCCCCTAGGGAGTTTCGCACCAGCCTTAACAGATTTACTCTGTTGGGGTCTTACAGTCGCTCCACAGACTGAAACGGCAAGCCCTGCCGCCAAAATGTTCTTCGCCGCATTGATATCACGATCATGGTGCGTCCCACAACTAGGACAATCCCATTCCCGAATATTCAACGGCAACTTGTCAACGATGTGTCCGCAATTTCCACATCGTTTAGAACTCGGAAACCAGCGGTCAATCTTAACTAAAGTGCGACCATACCAATCACACTTGTAGTCAAGTTGTCTGACCAATTCGCCCCAACTTGCATCACTTATAGAAGCGGCAAGTTTGGGGTTTTTAATCATATTCTTCACAGCTAAGTCTTCTACGGCGATGGTTTGGTTTTCACGCACCAACCGCGTCGTTAACTTGTGAAGATAGTCTTTTCTTGCATCAGTAATTTGTTGATGCACTTTCGCTACTTTGAGCCGTGCTTTGTAACGGTTATTTGATCCCTTTTGCTTACGGATTAAAGCTTTCTGCGCTCTTCTGAGCTTGCGATACTTTGTCTTAAATCCTTTGGGATTGGCAATCTTTTCACCAGTGCTTAAAGCAAGCAAGCTTGTAATTCCCAAGTCAATACCGACTTGATCACCTGTTTTGGGTAACTTTTCAATTTCAACATCTACCAGCAGAGAAACTGACCACCTGCCTGATGGTGCAAGCTTTACTGTAATAGTTGATGGTGTCGCACCATTAGGTAATGTCCGGCTCCAGCGAATTGGCAATGCTTGGGTGCTTTTTGCTAGGTAGACTTGTGCATCCCTAAATTTGAACGCTGACTTAGTGAATTCTGCACTACCACCATTGCGTTTCTTTTTGAAGTTAGGATATTTTGCCCGTCCATCAAAAAAGTTGGTATAAGCCGCTTGTAAATGTCTCAAGCATTGTTGCAATGGCACGCAGCTAACTTCGTTAAGAAAATCTAGTTCTTCAGTTTTCTTCCATTCGGTTAACATTGAAGAAGTCTCAGCATACCCTACCCGTTTCTGTTCTGTGTACCAAGCTTCAGTTCTTACTGCTAAAGCACGGTTGTAGACTAAACGGGCGCAACCCAAAGTACGTCGCAACAAACTTTCTTGTTCTGGCGTTGGGTAGAATCGGTAGCTGAAGGCTTTTAATGTCATATTTACCTTAAATGTGCTGCTTTACATAATAGCACGTCTTATGTGAAATAGTACGTCTTAACAAATATCTATGTAAAGCCGTCCTACAAGGACGGGGTTTCAGACCCATTTTCCTTGATGAATTCCTGCATGGCTTGGATTTGCAAGTCGGAAACCGCTAGCAGTTTTTTGGCTGATTGGATCGCCTCGCTTTCTGCAGGATGCAGCGTCTTATTTGCGCCAGCAATGTTAATTAAAAAATACATGACTCCCAAACGCAGCGGTTGTTGTGAATGGCTGAGTGTTTGCAAACAGTCGCCCAGTGATGGGGGACTGGCTGTGTAGGATTGGATTTGAGTTTTTGCAGAGTCAGAAAATTTGTCTAAATTTATGGTTTTAAACAACAAATCTAGTTCGTCAATATCAACGGAACCATCGGCGGCTGCGATCGCAAACAAAGAACCATAAAAAGCTAAAAGTTCGCTTTCTGAGGAGGTGGCAAAAATATCTCTCTCGGACATGATGCTACTCCGATTGATAACGATGCTTTGCATTTTACCACAAAACTCAGCGCGCCATGATTTCAGAAACCGGCAATAATTTTAGACAGCATGAAACAATGGAGGATTTTTTATGAAAGTTGCGATCGTCGGCTGCGGCTATGTGGGTACTGCGACAGCCAAACATTTACGTGGCAAATCTGATTGTACCGTGACGGCGACAACTACCACGGCGACGCGAGTAGTTGAGTTGGAGGGTGTCGCGCAGCGGGTAGCCGTGCTCAAAGGAAATGACAAAGATGCAATGAGGGCTGTACTGCAAGAACAAGATGCTGTTATGCTGTGCGTAGGTGCTCCAAATCCTCATGCTTATCGGGAAAGTTATTTAGATACGGCGACAACTTTAGTAGCGGTTTTACAGCAGATACCGACAGTCAAGCAGGTTATTTATACGGGTACTTATTCTGTGTATGGCGATCGCCAAGGTGAATTGGTAAATGAAGAATCCCCCGTCGCGCCTGCTAATCCAAACGGTGAAATTCTCGCAGAAACAGAACAGGTTTTATTAGCAGCATCTAGTCCCAATCTTCAAGTCTGCATTCTCCGTTTGGGAGGAATTTATGGGCCAGGGCGAGAATTAGTTAAAATCTTTAGAGGCTGGGCTGGGAGCACTCGTCCCGGTAGGGGGGAAGATGCTACTAATTGGGTGCATCGAGATGATATTGTTGGGGGGTTAACGTTTGCTTTGGAAAATCGATTGCAGGGAATTTACAATTTAGTCGGGGATGTGTCGCTATCCAGTGGCGAATTGCTCGATCGCATTTTTGAAACTCACAATCTGCCTAAAGTTTCTTGGGATGGAAGTCCTAGCGTGCGGCCTTATAATGCTAGCGTGTCGAATCAAAAGATTAAGGCGGCGGGTTATCAGTTTGTTTATCCTGAAATTAGGGAGTTTTAGTTGGGCGATCGCTCTTTTGTTAAACCGCATCTTTTTCACAGGCGGGACGCCCGTGCCACAATGAACGCGGATGGACGAAAGGGCGATATTCACCGCTTTAGATTTTTTCCCTAACCCAAATTCTAAATGATTTCAGTAATGCAATTTCTCCCATTGTTTTAGTCTGCTCAAAAAACCTACTCATTTCTGTTGATGATAAAAAGGGAAAAGCAATACTGAAATTGCATTCAACATACTCCTCGGAAGCTAACTGATAAAATTTTAAAACTCGCCCGTTATATCTCCAGAGTTCGGGTACGCCAAGTGCCGAGTAAATTCCTGACTTATTAATTGAACTGCTGGTAATATCTATTTCAATTGCCAAGTCGGGCGGTGGGGCAGTTTCTAAGTCTAGTTCTTGCCTGCCTCTGACTGCTGGTTCACTTTGAATATAATAACAATTGTCAGGTTCTATACCCTTTTTAGCCTGTTCTTGCTTGAGAGTCATTGAGCCAGCACTTTTGATTTCAATGCCGAGTTCTTCTGCTAAAATGAAAATGAAGCGATCGGACTGAATCTTGGGATTTTCATGTTCGTATAAAGGACTCATAATTTCCAACATCCCGTTATCATAAGCTATGCGATAACCTCGGCGATCGCCTATTTCTTTGAGCAACGTTTCAAAGGTTGACCAGCTAATGTTTTCTAGCAGTGTTCTCTGTTCGGCTAAACTTGAAGTAGTAGCAATCATCTCAAAATCTCCTTGAGCTGAGAAAACTCTAGTTTTATTTTACCACAGGCCCAGATACTATGAAAAAGGGGGTTGTTTTTTTGAACCGCCGACATCTGCGGTTCAAAAAAAAGCCATTTCAATCACTAATTAACTTACCCCATAATCCCACCAAAAAAGTCGATCGTCTCTTTCAACGCTTTCACAAACACATCAATCTCCTCGCGAGTATTGTAAAAATACAAACTCGCCCGCGCCGTAGATGAAACGTTCAAATAGCGGTGCAAAGCTTGCGTGCAGTGATGCCCGGAACGAATCGCGACTCCCTCCTGATCTAACATGGTAGACAAGTCTTGAGGGTGAATTTCTCCGGCTGTAAATGCCGCTAATGCAGCCCTACCTTCACCGTTGCTGTCTGGTTGTGGCCCGTAAATTTTGATTTCGGGAATTTGCCGCAATTGTTGGAACATATAAGCATTCAATTCTGCTTCGCAAGCGTGAATCTTATCCATGCCAATGTTACTAAGATAATCGATTGCTGCACCGAGGGCGATCGCCTCTCCGATTGCAGGCGTGCCGGCCTCAAATTTGTGCGGCAAATCGGCATAGGTGGAGTAATCGAGAAACACGTCAGCAATCATCTCACCGCCGCCGAAAAACGGAGGCATTTCTCTCAGCAAGTCCAGCTTACCGTAGAGAAAACCGATGCCAGTCGGAGCGCACATTTTGTGACCTGAAGCAACCAGCCAATCGCAATCTATTGCTTGCACATCTACTATCATGTGCGGCACGCTTTGGCAAGCATCAATTAAAACTCTTGCGCCGAAACTGTGGGCAATTTTGCAGATTTCTTTGACTGGACTGATGCAGCCCAAAGTATTAGAAACGTGAACGGTTGACACCAATTTAGTTTTATGGGAAATCAGGGTTTTAAACTGTTCCAAATCAAACTCGTTAGTTTCCGTTAACTCGACAAACTTCAGCACCGCACCGGTTCTTTGAGCCATCATTTGCCAGGGAACGAGATTGCTGTGGTGTTCCATCACCGACAGGATAATTTCATCTCCGGCTTGCAGATTGCTCAAACCCCAAGAATAAGCGACCAAATTAATCGCTTCGGTAGCGTTGCGAGTGTAAACAATTTCTTGCCGCGACGCCGCATTTACAAACGCCGCAACTTTGTCTCTAGCACCTTCGTAAGCATCAGTCGCTTTGGCGCTGAGAGTGTGAGCACCCCGGTGGACGTTTGCATTGTATTGTCCGTAGTAATCACGCCAAGCGTTGAGCACAGCTAGGGGTTTTTGAGAAGTAGCTGCATTGTCTAAATAAACTAGCGGTTTACCGTTAACTTTTTCATTCAAAATTGGGAAGTCGCCGCGAACTTTTGAGGCAAGTGTTTTTTCTTGAATAAGTGTCATATTTTTTGAAGTTAGTGATTTGTCGTTGGGTGGGGGCGGGTTTACGAGATTGTTGGTTTGAGGCAATTATTATTCGTGAAACCCGCCCCTACAGGCTGTTAAAAATGGTGCAAGATGTTGTAGGGACACAGCACTGCTGTGTCCTCTGTGTCCTCATATTTATGAGTTATCCTTGGACGGCCACGCAGGTAGAAAGCATTTTCGCCACTCCAAGAATCGGTAATTGATTGAGCATTTCCGCCGCAAAAGCATCGATTAGCAAATAGCGACTTCTTTCTAAATCCAAACCGCGACTTTGCAAGTAGAAAAGTTCATCATCTTCTAATTGACTGACAGTTGCACCGTGGGAACATTTAACGTTGTCGGCGACAATTTCCAACTGCGGTTTGGTATCTACGCGAGCTCTCGGCGACAGCAACAAATTCCGGCTCAATTGTCCGGCATCTGTCAATTGGGCGGCTTTGCGAACGAAAACTTTGCCGTTAAATACAGCGCGAGCTTTGTTGCCAATAATGCACTTGTGCAATTGGCGGCTTGTACCGTGGGGGTGATTGAAATCGATTACACTGTGAGTGTCTGATAACTGTTCGCCAAAGGCTACGGTTAAGCCGTTTAAAGTTGTTTCGGTGGCTTCGCCGCGCTGAAAAACTTCTAAATTGTGGCGCGATATTTTGCCTCCCAAGCTGATAGCATGACAAGTATAACGGCTATTTCGAGATTGTTCGATCGCACTTTTGCCGATATGAACAACTTCTCCACCTTCCCGCTGCAGCCGAACGTGATTCACAGTGGCGTTTTCGCCGACAATAACATCCGTTACAGCATTAGTAAACGCTGGTACATTACCGATAGTTGCGTAATCCTCAACTAGCGTGACATTGCTTCCAGGCTCAGCTATGACCAAGCAGTGCGGCTGGGACATCGTGCCAGATGCACCGGGCGCTGTCAGGAACAGCAAGTGAATCGGAAGTTCGATCGACATATTGGCCGGCACGAACACCACCGCAGAATCCGCCAAACCCGCAGTATTCAGCGCGGTAAAAACCTCGGTTTGCTGTCTGTGCTTGCTCAAAACATCGCTGATGCGCCCTTGATATTTTTCGGGTACATTGGATAGATTACCTGCGTAAAAGTCGATCGGCAAATTCGGAAAAACCGACGACTCCACCGTTGACAAATCCGGCGCATAAAACCCGTTGACAAACACCAATCTTAATGGTAAATCTGCCTTGTTTTTCACTGGCATAATGATATCAGCCAGCTTAACTTTTGACTGATTGCTCTGGGGTATATGAAAAGGAATTTGCAACACCGACGACAAATCAGTAAAGCGCCATTCTTCATCCTTCACCGTCGGAAAAGTCGAAGAAAGCACGTATTCAGTCGCCGCATCCCGCAAATCCTGCAACCCGTAAGCAGAACTTTCCTTATTAGCTGCGCCCAACTTGCCGCACTGATTCACCAAATCAGTCAAAAACATTTCCCTACTAGCAACTTGCGTATTCATCATCGCGCGCCCACTCCTGCTGCTTCCTCTTCCACAACCCAGTCATAACCGCGCTCTTCCAATTCGAGCGCCAACTCTTTCGGGCCAGTCAAGATAATTCTACCGGCTTCCATGACGTGAATAAAATCAGGAATAATGTAATTCAGCAACCGCTGATAGTGAGTAATCACCAACATCGAATTCTCAGCAGTTGACAACTGATTCACACCGCCGGCGACAATCTTGAGAGCATCGATATCCAAACCCGAATCAGTCTCATCCAAAATAGCTAACTTCGGTTCCAACAGCGCCATTTGCAAAATTTCATTCCGCTTTTTCTCGCCACCGGAAAAACCCTCATTTACGCTGCGGCCTAAAAAAGAATCATTCATCTTGACAATATCCAGCTTGTCCTCGATTAAATCTTGGAAATCAAAAGCATCCAATTCTTCCAAGCCGCGATGTTTGCGGTGAGCATTGTAAGCCACGCGCAAGAAATCCAGATTGCTAACGCCGGGAATTTCTAAAGGATATTGGAAAGCTAAGAACACGCCAGCTAAAGAGCGTTCTTCCGGCGCTAATTCCAGCAAATTTTGACCCAGAAAAGTAACTTCTCCGCCCGTTACCGTATAAGCAGGATGACCCGCTAATATCTTGGATAAAGTGCTTTTCCCCGAACCGTTCGGGCCCATAATCGCGTGAATTTCACCCGATTTAATTTCCAGATTTAAACCCTTAAGGATTTGGGTATCTTCCACATTCGCAGTTAAATCGCGGACGGATAGCACCACTTGACTATTTTCTACAATCATCTATTTTTGTCCTTTTCCTCAATGCACTTTACAGTTTTTTTTCTCGTTCCTAGGCTGTACCCATTGGTGACAATTTAACGTTAAACCGATAGTCCGCCAGGGAATGAATTCCCTGTCTCAAAGCTAAAGTCCTCGCTATGAGGACTGAGAAGAAAACTTTTAAACTCATTAGTCCTCTTTAGAGGACTTTAGCTATTAGCCAGGGAATTCATTCCCTGGCGGACGGGGAGCTTAAGTTGTCACCGATGGACTCGGCCTGGAAGGGTTTATCGGCCGCGAAAATTATCCGACACTTCCTTCGAGTTTCAGACTCAACAGCTTATCAGCTTCCGCCGCAAATTCCATCGGTAACTGATTGAAAACATCTTTACAGAAACCGCTAATCATCATCGAAATAGCATTTTCTGCGGAAATTCCCCGCTGTGCGAAGAAGAACAATTGCTCTTCCCCAATCTTAGAAGTAGAAGCTTCGTGTTCGACTTTAGCAGTGTGGTTCTGCACTTGAATATAAGGGAAAGTATTCGCTTGAGCGTTGTCGCCAATCAGCATGGAATCGCACTGAGAGTAATTGCGAGAGCCTTTAGAGTTAGGCCCCATTTTCACTAAGCCGCGATAGCTGTTGGATGAATTTCCGGCAGAAATTCCCTTAGAAATAATCGTGCTGCGAGTGTTTTTTCCCACGTGGATCATTTTGGTGCCGGTGTCAGCTTGCTGCTTGTTATTTGTCAGCGCTACTGAGTAGAATTCGCCCACCGAGTTGTCGCCGACTAACACGCAACTGGGATATTTCCAAGTAATCGCTGAACCGGTTTCTACTTGTGTCCAAGAAATCTTAGAATTGACTCCTTGACACAAACCCCGTTTCGTCACGAAGTTGTAAATGCCGCCTTTGCCGTTGGCATCGCCAGCGTACCAGTTTTGCACTGTGGAGTATTTGATATCGGCATTGTCCATTGTTACCAATTCGACTACGGCGGCGTGCAGTTGATTGGTGTCAAACATCGGCGCGGTGCAGCCTTCTAGGTAAGACACAGAACTGTTTTCTTCTGCAACAATTAGGGTGCGCTCGAACTGGCCGGAATCTCCGTTGTTGATGCGGAAATAGGTTGACAATTCCATTGGGCATTTGACGCCTTTGGGAATGTAAACAAAGGAACCGTCGCTGAATACGGCGGAGTTGAGGGCTGCGAAAAAGTTGTCGCCGACTGGTACGACGCTGCCGAGATATTTTTCTATTAATTCGGGATAATCTTTGACGGCTTCTGAGATGGAACAGAAAATAACGCCATCTTTGGCTAACTTTTCTCTAAATGTTGTGGCAATTGAAACGCTGTCGAAAACGGCATCGACGGCGACATTTCCCAGCCGTTTTTGTTCGGAGAGGGGAATGCCTAGTTTCTCGAAGGTTTCTAGGAGTGTCGGGTCTACTTCGTCCAAACTGTTGAGCTTTTTGGGCTTTTGTTTGGGGGCGGAATAGTAGATAATTTGTTGGTAGTCGATCGCGGGATAGTTGACGTGGGGCCAGGTGGGCTCGGTCATTGTCAGCCACTTCCGGTATGCTTTGAGGCGGAATTGCAGCATGAATTCCGGTTCGTTTTTCTTGGCGGAAATCAGGCGGACTACATCTTCGCTCAAGCCGCGGGGGATGGTGTCTGACTCGATGTCGGTGACGAAACCGTATTTATACGGCTGGTTGACTAAGGTTTTGACTGTGGTAGAACTCATTATTTTGCGTGTTCAGTGTTCTAGATAATGCTCTCTGGATGGCAGACGGGGCAATGCCTGTCTGGGCTTGAGCGAGTTCTGCTGGACTGCTCTGGGAAGTTAAACAACAGATTTGTTGCTTTACTATATTTTAAGCTACATTAACAATAGTGATATTGTCAAAGTCAAATTAATAATTTTTTGTGAAGATGATGGAGACTACTCAGCAGACTTCCACGAAACAAGACATCCTGCAATATTTGCTCAAGGGGGGGCAGGGGACGGCTCTTGAGTTGGCGGAGTCTTTGGATATCAGTCCGCAGGCGATTCGCCGTCACTTGAAGGATTTGGAAGCGGAGGGGCTGATTCAGTATCAGTCGGTTCAGGCTGGTATGGGGCGGCCGCAGCACATTTATGAGCTTACCAGTCAGGGGCGCGATCGATTCCCGAATCGTTACGGTGATTTTGCAGTCTCTTTTCTGGATACGTTGGCGGAAACCGTCGGCCGCGAGCAAGTGATTACTATCTTGCAAAAACAGTGGCAGCGCAAGGCGACGGAGTATCGGCGGCTGGTGGGTGCGGGTTCGCTGCAAGAGAGGGTGACTAAGCTAATGGAACTTCGCAGGGCTGAAGGTTATATGGCTGAGTGTTATCCTGTAGAATCTGTAGAGGTTGGGATCGGCGATCGCGCTGGTTTGGGCGATCGATTTGTGTTGATGGAACACAACTGCGCGATTTCTAATGTTGCGGAAACTTTTCCGAGTGTGTGTGGCAATGAGTTGGAAATGTTTGCGGCGGTTTTGCCGGATTGTATTGTGGAGCGGACTCACTGGATTATTGATGGGGAACACCGCTGCGGTTATTTGATTGCCAGAAGGAAGGAAGAAGTTCGGCAACAGGCAATGTACGGGATTTAAGGGATGTCACGCATGGAAGTTCGACAACGGATGAGTGTAACGGATGTCACGGATGTCAGGGATTACCAATTACCGATTACCGATTAGCAATTACCAATTTTTAATATATGGAACCGCTAGCAGATTTTTTAAAGCCGGAAGAGTGCGCCGAAGTTGATATGGCGCTGCTGTCGTCGAAGGAAAAGTTTTCGGCGCGGCTGGCAATTTATGCTTTGAGGGTGCTCAAGCAAATTGCTGGGGAGACTGGGAAGCCGGTGGCTGAGGTGACTAATGGGCAGGTGATGGATTGGATTAAGAATGATGAGAGTATTAAAGGGTCGATCGAACTTGATGCGAGTTTTGAAAACTTTTTTACGAATTTGGTAATTGCGTCTTTGCGGCCGTTGAGGCAAATTGCGACAGAATCTGAAAGCGCGATCGAACAATTAACAGTTAAGCAGGTCGTGGCGTGGTTTGTGAAGGACGGGAAGATTCGCAGAGAACAGGGAACCGAGGCGGCTTTTTTGGATTTGTGAGTTAAAGGTCGATCGGCCCCACCCCCAAACCAGGCCTCAAACCCCGATCATTCCAGCGGTTTCGGGCGATAAAAAAAAGTTTTGACAAAGGGCTTGACAGACAAAGGCAAACTTGATACAGTAATTAAGTCGAGCGAAAGAGATGCAGCGCATCTGACTTAACGCAGACACAGGATTAAAAGTTTGAAAAGCTTTCCTGGTGCTTATGATGTAATGGAACCACTCCGATCCATCCCGAACTCGGTTGTTAAACGTTGCTATGGCGAAGATACTCGGCGGGTCACTGCCCGGTAAAATAGCTCAGTGCCAGGTTAATAATAAATTAAAGCTCTTTTCCCGCAACAACGGAAAAGGGCTTTAGTTTTTTGGTGAGTTATTACTCATCTACACCACAGCAAGTCTTGCGCCCTTTGTAGAAATCTCAATATTCTGGGCCAGGAACAGATTTTGGGTCGATCGAACTTGATGCGAGTTTTGAACACTTTTTTACGAATAGGGTGGTGGCGTCTTTGCGGTCTTTGAGGCAAATTGCGACAGAAGCTCGGCTATTGGGGGCGGTTTCGGGCGATCGAAAAAAAGTTTTGACAAAGGGGTTGACAGCCTAGGGAAAACTTGATAAGGTAATTAAGTCGAGCAAAAGAGATGCAGCGCATCAAGCTTAATGCAGACACAGGATTAAAAGTTTTCAAAGCTTTCCTGGTGCTTATGATGTAATGGAACCACTCCGATCCATCCCGAACTCGGTTGTTAAACGTTGCTATGGCGAAGATACTCGGCGGGTCACTGCCCGGTAAAATAGCTCAGTGCCAGGTTAATAATAAATTAAAGCTCTTTTCCCGCAACAACGGAAAAGGGCTTTAGTTTTTTGGTGAGTTATTACTCATCTACACCACAGCAAGTCTTGAGCTCTTTGTAGAAATCTCAATATTCTGGGCCAGCAGCAGATTTGTGGTCGATCGAACTTGATGCGAGTTTTGAAAACTTTTTTACGAATAGGGTGGTGGCGTCTTTGCGGTCTTTGAGGCAAATTGCGACAGAAGCTCGGCTATTGGGGGCGGTTTCGGGCGATCGAAAAAAAGTTTTGACAAAGGGGTTGACAGACTAGGGAAAACTTGATAAGGTAATTAAGTCGAGCAAAAGAGATGCAGCGCATCAAGCTTAATGCAGACACAGGATTAAAAGTTTTCAAAGCTTTCCTGGTGCTTATGATGTAATGGAACCACTCCGATCCATCCCGAACTCGGTTGTTAAACGTTGCTATGGCGAAGATACTCGGCGGGTCACTGCCCGGTAAAATAGCTCAGTGCCAGGTTAATAATAAATTAAAGCTCTTTTCCCGCAACAACGGAAAAGGGCTTTAGTTTTTTGGTGAGTTATTAGTCATTCTCTTTATGGCTTAGCGGTTGAAACCGCTACTAAACAAACGAAGTCGGCCGACGCGGACTGAATAATAAGAGGTAAAAATTTATGAAGATTAGTTATGATTCCGAAATTGATGCTCTCTACATTAGACTTGTAGAAGGTAAGCATCAGTGTCGCACTTTAGAGTTAACTGACGAAATTGCTTTAAATATTGGGGAAAATGAGTTATTGGTAGGGATAGAAGTTTTAGATGCTACACAGGTTTTAGGTAGTGGAAATGTACCTAATGTAGTGCTAGAAAATATAGCTTTTACTGTAGCTTAAATAGGGAAATCAATCGCTACCTGTGTAAATATAAGTAAGGATGAGTGGAAAAATGATCCGTACTTTGGATGCAAAATCTTATACAGATTTACTTGTTCGCTATCAACCAAAACCGATCGCAAATGAAGCAGAAAACGAGGCAGCGATCGCTCTCGCTTGCGAACTGGAACACCGCCCTATGCGATCGCTGGAGGAAGAGCTATTTCTGGAGCTTTTGATAACGCTGATTGAAAAATTTGAATCTGAAAATTATCCGATTCCTGCAGGAAATGCTGCTTCAATGTTGCAACATTTAATGGATGCGAGAAATTTGGACAAATCAGATTTGATTCCTGTTTTGGGAACGGAAACAGAGGTTGAGCAAGTTTTTGTTAGTGGAAGGGCGATCGAAATAGATGAAGCCAGAAAATTAGCTGATTTTTTCCAAGTGGATATTAGTTTGTTTCTTTAAGGGCGATCGGCTACTTGTTGAGTAGGAGTGGCTGATATTCGCTGACTTCTGGCAAAAATAATTCTGGAAGTTGCTGCAATTTGGCGATCGCAATATTTTGATCTTATACGCTTGGGGTATATTACCACACAACTTTCAAAAATACAGTCGTCTCCCAACAAAGGTCGCTGCTCTCCATGTCTGATTGCACTTCCACCACCCGTGTTAGGCTTAGACCCGGTTCTGATTTGATAAAGGCTATACGCATCCTGTCCCACTCATCAACTCTGTTCGACTCACTAACTTTTGATGAGTACTCCAAGAATGAGTTCAATTCCAAATTTTCAAATTCCGTTTTAAGTTCCTCTTTAGTTGTGAAAATTCCACTATTGCTGCGGGCAGGATTACGGAAGAAGAAACGTTTAATAATCACTTAGCGTAATCCCTTGCTTGCTGCCTCCTGAATATCCTTCTTCAGATTGGGGATGCAGTTGTTGCGTTTCGACTTTTCTAATTCAAGCGCTTTTTCTTTTTCTGCTCGCGCTTTTTCAGCAGCAATGGTTTGGGCTTCCAAACTCTTGCGACGCATCTCATCAGCGAATGACATTCTAACTTTCTCCTAAGTAAACGGATTCATCCTATTAAAACACTTACACCCAACTTCGTCAACATGATACCCGCCACACCTATGACCATATCCGCTGAAGGTCATAGGCGTCAAAAGCCACATCGCAACTAATCAAAACAAGGGAATGATTAATCGCCTGTGCCACCAGAATGCGATCGAAAGGATCTCGATGATGCAGGGGTAAATAACGGAATTGAACAGTATCGGCAAATGTAATAGGAAGAATCGTTATACCCGCAGCACTGAGCTGAGGTTCAATATCTTCAAAATTGCCCTGTAAGGGGAGTTTTCCAATATTGAGCTTTATTGCCATCTCCCAAAGACTTGCAATGCTCAAGAAAACATCGTCGGCAGATTCAATCTTGTCTCTAGTTGACACTGGCAGATTTGGATCATTGGATACAAACCAGATCAAAGCATGAGTATCTAATAGTAATCTATTCATTCCATGTATTCCTTCATATCCTCAAGCGGCTCATCAAAGTCATCAGGTAGCGGTAGAACAAACATTCCTTTCATTGTTCCGGCAACTCGACGCTTCTTTGTCGGCTTTTCTTGAGTTGAGTTTTTAGCCTGCTTTTCGATCAAAAACTCAATATAATGAAGCACTTCTGTCTGAAGAGACTCAGGGAGTTCTGCTAATTTTTCTAAAATGACTGGCTGTATCATGGTTTCTTCTCGCGATCGCCCTTTCTACTCCATTAAAACACCAAAACCCAATGTCAGCAACAGAAGAGCCCATTATCTAGCCCGATCGCCCAAAATCGCACTAACACCATCATAATTGTGCAACTTGCTTAAAATTACCCGATCGACTATTCTTCCTAGTAGATATCATCTTGATATAACAACCAACAAAAACATGACAGCAATATTACCGCCTTGGATAGTTTTAGACTCCCTATTGCACAACTGGCTACTAGAAGATATCGGTAGGGGCGATCGCACAACATCGGCCTTATTTCCCGCAAACAGCATCCAGGGTACGGCTAAATGGATTGTCAAAGAAGCTGGAGTCATTGCTGGATTGCCAATTGCCGATCGCACATTTAAACTTTTAGACAGCAGCCTCAGTTTCATCCCCCAAGTACCAGAAGGGAAACTGTGCGAAAAAGGAGAAGTAATTGCCGATATTTCCGGCAATTTCGATGCGCTGCTAACCGGAGAAAGAGTAGCATTAAACTTGGCAATGCGTTTGAGCGGCATCGCTACTTTAACTCAGAAATATGTTGACAAAATTGCCGATTTGCCCGTGCAATTAGTGGATACTCGCAAGACAACGCCCGGATTGAGATTGTTGGAAAAATACGCAACTCAAGTCGGCGGTGCTTGTAATCACCGGATGGGATTAGATGACGCCGTGATGATTAAAGACAATCACATTGCGGCGGCTGGAGGAATTGCAGAGGCGATCGCCCTAATTCGCAATTCTATCCCCTATCCGCTGACGATCGAAGTCGAAACCGAAACTCTCGCCGAAGTAGAGACAGCTTTGCAGCACAAAGCTGATATTATCATGTTAGATAATATGTCCTTTGATTTGATGCGGCAGGCTGTGGCCATTATTCGCGAAAAGAGCGATCGGGTAAAAATTGAAGCTTCCGGCAATGTTACCTTAGAAACAATTAGAAGTGTAGCGGAAACCGGAGTTGACTATATTTCTACCAGTGCTCCGATTACGCGATCGACTTGGCTGGATTTGAGTATGAAAATTAATAGTAATACCCGCAGTCCGGCAGGGGTTTAAACCCCTGCCTCAAAGCTGAAGTCCTCTAAAAGAGGACTAATAGACATCTCCAAAAAAGAACTTGAAACCCAAGTCAAGCCTAAGCTAAAATCTAATTTCGGGAGAATTCTAATGAATTATTCAGTCCTCTTTTAGAGGACTTTCGCTATGAGCCAGGGGTTTAAACCCCTGGCGGTATTTGGGGCCCGATCGATATTTCGGCTGAAGTTGATACCAATGGGCAATGCCGTGTCCGACCTTGCTGAGAGTCAACTGTCAACTATTGGTTAGTTATTACCAATAACCAATAACCAACAACCACTAACTAATAACAAATTACTACTTCGAGATAAAATGAACCCAAAAATGCCCGTCAGGTATACAGAGGCTGCGGATTAAACGGTAAGTATAGTGCAAGTAAGCACCGCTGACACTTGTATCGTAGCCAGTTCGGAACCACTCGCCATAGGGATCGTGAACGAAGAATCCCTCGCTGTCGTAGCCTGCGACAACTATAATGTGACCGAAAGACGTGAAGTATCCGTGGATGACAGCGGGATTTCCGCTGGCTAGCCAATCTTGAACGTCATCAATAGTTGCATTCTCGGTAAAGAAATCTTGAGCGCCGTAATCTCTAACAATTTTTGCTAAATCGTAGGGATCCCAACGACTGTAACCTTTGGCGATCGCATATTCGTAAAGTTCGTCTTCATATTGCCCGGTTTGTTTGCGCCGTGGCACCTTCAAAAAGTCCAGACACATCGCTAATGAAGTTACATTGCAAGAACCTGTAGGATTATTCAAGTTATCCATTTGCGATAGATAAGGAATGCCAAGCCTGACAGTTGGGGGATTAGGTTTCGGAAAAAGTAGAATGCTGTCTTGAGTAATTTGAGCGTGCCCTCCGAAAACATACCAAACCCCTGAACCTTTGAAAGACTCGTTGCGGAGAGCAACTCTGATGTGACAGCGAGCCGGAGCAAAAGCCAGGATCTCCAACTCTTTTCCGGCTGGTATTACTTGTTTTTCTGAGTCCTGAAGTTGAGAAGACGCGACCGGTTTTGATTTAAAAATGGTGTCTCTGAGCGTTTTCAGGATCAGGGGCTGTGTGGGAATGTCCTCTGGTTTGGTTTCGATCAGCTTTTTGGCTGTGACTGCTCCCAAAAAACCCGCTTCGCCGCACTTCATCAGAGTTTGAAATCGGTGGAGGGTGGCGGTAGAGAGAGGGCCAAAAATTCCGTCTACGGGAGGTTTCAGTAAACCTAGGTCAATGAGGCGACTTTGAATTTGGCCACTGAGTTCGTCGTCTGCAGCGATTGCTTTGGCATCGTACCTAATGTTTGAGTTGAGAAAGTTTTGTAATTTCATGCTTGCGTGCCCTGTCAGTCGATTTTAGATTTTAGATTTTAGATTTTAGATTTGACAATTACGACCGCAGATAAATCAGGTGGCCCCAGACTAAATTGCTTGATTGTCAATAATTCCCTGTTTATCGTCTCATAAAATTACGGTGATTTTACCGATCGATCGATTTTAGATTTTAGATTTTAGAATTACGATCGCCGATAAATCCGGTTTCCCTAGACTAAATTGCTTGATTGTCAATAATTCCCAGTTTATCGTCTCATAAAATTACGGTAATTTTGTCGCTCAATCGATTTTAAATTTTAGATTTTAAATTTTAGATTTTAGAATTACGATCGCCAATAAACCCGGTTTTCCTAGACTAAATTGCTGGCTCGTCAATAATTCCCAGTTTATCGTCTCATAAAATTACGGTAATTTTGCCGATCGCCCGTACCTTAAAGGCTTCATACTAATTATTGGATACAAAACCTTCAAGGCGAGAGCCGATCGAATTTCACGCACTATTGACTAAAAATCCCTCGTGCGCGTTGACATTGTTTCTGCCGAATTCCGAATGCTGTTGGATGACTCAAAAGCAGAAGGATAGCAGAATTGCCCTGTTGAGGCGAAGTCAGATTTATGCTTCGTCTGGGCGAATTACCACAACACCCATTGCGTCGGGAGACAGATATTTGACAGCGGCTTCTCGGAGATCCTCGGCAGTCTGAGCTTGGATGCAGGCGGCATAGTTGAGGGCGGGAGCGATATCTCCTACCATCGACTGATAGTAACCGTACAAACTTGCTCGATCGCTCGGAGTTTCGTTACCAAAGATAAACCGATTGGCTACTTGGGTGCGAATGCGGGAAATTTCGGCATCTGTCACCAGTTCGGTTTGGAGAGTGCGGATGTGTTGGACGATCGCAGCTTCCACTGCTGCCAAGTTTTCTGTCGGTAGTTGAGCGGAAATTGAGAATACACCGCCGAGTCGCTGAGTCATGTTGCTGACCGAAATTGACGAAACTAGCCCTTTTTCTTCGCGCAAATCCTGAACCAAGCGAGTTGTGCGGCCGTGTCCCAAAATTGTCGCCAAAACGTCGAGGGCATAAGTTTCGGACATTTCCATGAAACCTGGCACTCGCCACATCACGATCAGTCGGGCTTGCTGAAGGGAAGAGTCTACAAATTCGCGGCGGACTGTTTCTGTAAATGGCGATTCTTGACCGTAGTTCAGGATTTGGGCTTCGGGGTGAAAGTTGCCCACAGCAGGCACATTTATTTTGTTGTGTTGTGCTGTACTTTTTGCTGCAAAACTGTCTGCGACAATTTCTATTAGTTGCTCGACTGGCAAATTGCCGACAGCTACGGCTGTCATGGCCCCTGGGTGATATCTGCTGCTGTGGAAATCCCGCATTTGTTGCGCTGTCAACTGTTCGATTACCGCAGTCGGGCCGAGTACCGGTCGCTTGTAGGGCAGGACTTCAAAGGCTAATTCCATCGATCGCTGATAGGTGCGGCGGCGAGGATTGTCTTCCGATCGTCTAATTTCTTCTAAGACTACCAGCCGTTCGCGATCGAAGGCGTCGTCGGGAATGCTGGCGTTGAGCAACACATCGACTTGCAGAGGAGCTAGTTCGGCAAAATCTTTAGGAGCTGTGGTGATGTAATAGTTAGTGTAATCTTGGCTGGTGGCAGCATTGGTGACAGCGCCGCGTTGCTCGATCGCGCGCTCAAATTCGCCACTGGGAATGCTGGGAGTTCCCTTAAAAATCATGTGTTCTAAAAAGTGAGCCATGCCGTTAATGTCGTCTGGTTCGACGGCTGAGCCTAAATTGAGCCACACACTGAGGTTAACAGCATCGACCGGCAAGTGTTCGGCTATAACTGTGAGGCCGTTGGGGAAATGGCGGACTGTTGGGGCGTTGAGGGGCGATCGAGCGGAGGTTTTGAGTAGGGTGGATGTCATTGTGCTTTTAAATTTATCTTGTTCTTTATATCTTAAAGGGTCATCCGATTTTAGATTTTAGATTTTAGATTTTAGATTGATCCCACGGCTGATGGTTGCTGGGGATGTTGTCGGGGGCGATTCCCTACCCTTCGGGAACGCTTCGCGAACGGGATAGCTTCGCTTCACGCGAAATGCGAGAGCGCTGAGGGCGTGAGGGTTATGAGAAATCTGTGCGATCGACAAAACAAAAGTTGATTTGTTAAAAGTTGCAAGTTATAGTCTAGTTTGAATTTAGCCTTTAATCCCTTCTTTTCGCATTCAATTTTCGGAGTTGCAAATGCAATTTGAGTTTCTGATTCCAAAACGCCCTGTATCTTTGCAAACGAGGCAGAGAAGCAAGCTACAGGATTGGCAAGCATTTGTGCGTACAGAAGCGTCAAAAACTTGGGTAGTAACTCCTTATTCAGGAAACGTTCATTTAACTTTAGTATACCTTTATGATGCTGACCCAGTTGACACTGACAATATCATAAAGCCCATACAGGATGCACTAATTGGGTTAGTTTATGAGGATGATTCACTTGTCACAGATGTGGAGTCGCATCGTCGCTCGCTTAGTGACACGTTTGACGTTGCTTTATGTCCGTCATTGTTGGTCCGTGGCATAATATCTGGCAGTGAGTGCGTTTACGTTAGAATAAATTCAGCAAAAGCATTAGAGAGTTATCTATGACCGCTAAATTAATACACGACAAATCCGTATCTCAAATTGCCGAAAAATACCGACAAGAAGGCTATACAGTATTGGTTGACCCTGAACCAGAAGACATCCCTTTCGATTTAGGGACATATCGTCCAAATTTGATTGTAAAAAAGAACGAAGCCGAAGGTTACATAATCGAATTCAAACGTTCTGCCAGACAAACATCCATAGACAGGTTGAAAGAAATTGCTGAAATTGTTTCTGAAAATATAGGCTGGCGTTTTTTATTGATTACTGAAGAAGATGCTTTACTGAAAGAGAACGCCAAGGAAGTAAATCTATTATCTTGGCAACAGATTTTTAGTAGAAAAACACAGGGTGAACGTCTAATTTCATTAGGAGAAAATGAAGGCGCGTTTTTATCACTTTGGGGAACAATTGAAGCACTCCTGCGTAAACGAGCTGAGGAAGTTACTATTCCCATTGAAAGATTTCCAACTGTATCTCTGATCAAACATATGTATTCCCAAGGAGAACTTTCAATCGAAGAGTACGATCGAGCCATGCTACTTTTAAGCGTAAGAAACCGATTTATTCATGGATTTGAAGCGCCCGAAGCCAATGAGTCTGTATCTGAATTGCTCGCCCTTGTCAATGAATTAATCAGTTTATGGGCACCACAGGCATCTCAGTCCTGAAAGGTTTGGCAATAAGTCCTGAGTTTTTTTTGTGACAGCATTCGATGGAAAATCTAAAATTGCATAAAAACTTAATATTTCCACAGCCGGCTTTTCAACGATTTTGGCGATCGACTTCGGGGAAAATCGGCTTAATTTTGACTGTAGCGCTGACGATCGCGGCACTGTTGGCCACCCTACTTTCCCCTTACGATCCGGCGGTCGATCGAGATTATTTGTCGCGCTTAGTGGCTCCTAGCGCTAAACATTGGTTTGGCACCGACAGTTTGGGGCGAGATTTGTTGGTGCGGGTGTGGCACGGATTGGGGATATCTTTACTCGTCAGCCTGGTTTCTGTGGGTGCGGGTTTAATTGTGGGAGCGCTTTTGGGGCTGGTGGCCGGGTATTTTCGGGGGTTGCTGGAAATGGCGATCGGCACTTTGGCGGATATTTTGTTAGCTTTTCCTTCGATTTTACTGGCGATCGGCGTTGTTACCGTCACCGGGCCGAGCCTGCAAAGCGTAATTATCGCCGTCAGCCTCGTGCAAATTCCAATTTACATCCGCTTAACTCGCAGTATGGTGCTGTCTCTGCGGGAACAAGAATTTGTTTTGGCTGTCAAAGCCTTGGGCGCCAGCGACTTGCGGATTATTTTTCGCCACATTTTGCCGGGAAGTCTCGCGCCTCTAGTTGTACAAGCAACTCTTTCGACTGGTACGGCGACACTAGAATCTGCCGGTTTAGGTTTTTTGGGTTTGGGCGCACAGCCGCCGGTTCCTGAGTTGGGGACAATGCTTTCTGATGCTTTTAAGGGCGGATACGCTCTTTCTTCTCCTTGGACGATCGTGTTTCCAGGTTTGCTGATTACCTTGACTGTTCTTGGTTTCAACCTTTTGGGAGATGGCCTGCGAGACGTTTTAGACCCCAGAGGGAATTAGAGGGGAAGTGGGGAATTTATACTTCTGCCTTTTACCTTCTGCCTTCTGCCCTCTGCGCCCTCTGCGCCCTCTGCGGTTCATCCCCTCTTCCTTCCTCCTCCCTCTAAAATCTAAAATCTCAAATCTAAAATCGACCGACTTGACTGCTGTCACGATCTACGCGAAACTTTACATACAACTGATGTATTGCTTCTACATATTAATAACTTCTGTTAAGTTGTGACTCAAAACCTATCAATTAGTCAAAATTGATATAGCGCTTTGTCAGTCAGCCAACTCTCAAGAAGCTACTTCAGGAGGCATCGTCCCTGGCTTGCTGGTGTCGGTGTCTGTTCTCAATATTCCTATTCAGTCAGCCCGCATTATGGAAACACTAGAGTTTGTGATCTATCCAGATGGCCGCGTACAGGAAACAGTCACCGGCATTGTCGGTGCTTCCTGTGCTGAGGTAACGGCTGCAATTGAAGCTCAGCTCGGCGTGGTGCTTCACCAAGAGTCAACATCTGAATATTTCACGCAAGCGCTGCATCAGTCAGCCGAAGCGACGGCCCAAGTGGCTTTTAGCGATTGGTAATTTTTTTTGTTGAGTTCACTTAAATTTTTTTGGAATCACCATGTCACACTTTAGCCAAATTAAGACCCAGATCCGCAATTTGAATTCTTTGGAAGCTGCTTTAACTGACTTGGGTATTGACTGGAAGTCTGGCCCGACTGAGGTGCGTGGCTATCGCGGCCTAACCAGCACCGCTGAGGTCGTGATTGAGCAAACAAACGGCTACGACGTAGGTTTTAGCTGGAACGGGACTGAGTATGAATTGGTGGCTGACTTGCAGTTTTGGCAGCAAGCTTGGTCTGTAGACCGTTTTCTCAATAAGGTGACTCAGCGCTACGCTTACCATACTGTGGTGAATGAAAGCGCTAAGCAGGGTTTCCAAATTTCTGAGCAAAAGCAAAATCAAGACGGTTCGCTCCGCTTGGTGGTGCAACGCTGGTGCGCTTAATAATTTTTCGAGATTTTTGCAATCTTGTTTCATCAAAGTCCGCCTGCGCGGACTTATTTACTATTGTGGGGGTCTAAATGTCTGAGCTTTCTGGACTCGGAATAGATACAGCAATCGATCGCTCTGGTTTAGAGCCGGAGTTGGGGGGTTTTTTGCGGGATGCGCCCGATCGCTCTGGTTTGGAACCGGAGTTGGGCGGGGTGTTGCGCCAAAAAGGTGTCTATGTTGATGAGATTACCTGCATTGGCTGCAAGCACTGCGCTCATGTTGCTCGCAATACTTTTTATATTGAACCGGATTACGGTCGATCGCGCGTAGTTCGACAAGACGGGGATTCTGAAGAGTTGATTGCTGAGGCGATGGACACTTGTCCGGTGAATTGCATTCACTGGGTTGATTACACCGAACTCAAGAATCTGGAAGAAGAACGCAAGGATCAGGTGATTCCTGTCGTTGGCTTTCCGGTGGATATGGCGACAGTTAAGGCTGGTATTCGCCAGCGACAAAAGAATAAGTTGGGCGATCGTAAGTTCAAAGGTAGCCATTGAAATCCCCAATTCACATCCGCAGCTTGAAACCTGTGGCTCAAACAACAAAAACAGCCCGCGCGGGCTGTTTTTTGTATACATTGTATAGTCAAATTTATTTGAGAGGATGGTGCTCAGCGAGAATTTTCTCAACTCTAGCTTCGTCGATTCTGGCAGTTAATGTTGATGCCTCGTTGTTATCCCGAATGGTTTTTGCTAAAGTAAAAGACGAGCCGATTGAAAAAGTTAAACCCATACCCATAAAAGCTTTCTGCCAGGGGTCTACCTGTAAATAAATGATACCTACAGTAGTTGCGGAAATGGCAACAATAAAAGAAACCCAGCACTGAAGTATCCAAGCATTAGTATCTTTTTGGCGTAGGATTTGTTTCTGCATAGTGCCTCTAAGTCACATATATCTTTTGGTTGATTAACTTAAAGCATAGAAAGCGTGAGTGAAGCGGTCAGGAGAGCAGGGGACAGTTTCGATAAGTGAACAGTGCGATCGGGCTTTTGACTAAAAATTAGAACGCTGTAGATAGGGTTTAAGGCTCAAGGAAGACTGGGTGGGAGTAGACAGTTGGGAAACTGGACTAAGGGAGATTGATTTGGGATGTGGTTTTAGGGAGCATTTTCAAAAGTTCTTTTCGGTTCTTGCAGGACTTTACCAAACCCGACTGGTGTACCTTAGCGATGAAAGGTGCTTGATTCCCCAGAATAAATCGTTGCATATTTTCTAAGGCATTTACAAAAGCTTGTGCCACTACCACTCCAGGAACATCGCCGTCCACAAATGCAAAAAGCCGTACATTGCCTTGAGCCACGGCTAATAACTCCAAAGGACGGGTAGCGATTTTCTTGTCCTTTGTTAATACCACCCAATTGCGCTCTCCAACTATCCTCAGCCAATCCTTATCCTCGATATCTTGCTTAAAATGATCGTCGTGAATTTCTACTGTAGCCCCCTTATTTCGTAGTGGATCTGCCAGTTTCTTTCCTAAACATCTGTCTATGAAAAATATCTCATTCATACTGCTACTAGCGGAAGTTCGCAGCGAATACCTTCCTCTATTTGGAGCCGATCGCAATTGTAGTCTTCGGCAAGTTCATCGATGGAATCCCCAGCTTTGTAGCGTTCCGCAAGCATAGCTGTGGGAATGCCAGTTCCAGCTAAAACTGGACGGCCAAATGATATTCTGGGGTCAATCATCACTGTTTTAGGTTCGTCGGAACCTGATAATTTGGTAAAAGGGAAGAGTTTGATAGGTAATCCAGCTTTATCTCGTACAATGCGATCGAAATAAGTTTCTAAAATTTGCCTCGCTTCCTGTTCCCTGTCGCGTGCTGCAAGCTGCTGTCCGAATCTCTCAAATAAAAGATCTATTCCCTTGATTTGAAACTCCCTTCCAGCATATAATTTAGGAGTCGAAAGATGATCGTTGATGTAGTCGAGTGCAGTGCTAAGTTGTTTTCGGGAGAAGCCAGTAGCCTTAAAAATGGCAATCAAGACATGAGCCTCTACCAAATTTATGAAAGAAAGTAGTGTAGTTTTGGACTGGGGAAGCAGTTCAAAATTGTTGGGGTGAGGTAACTTAATCAGTGGCTCAAAGGAGCGCTTGTCCGCTTTTGTTTTCGAGTACCAGCCACCAACCCAAGATCGCAACCTATCCTTCGGCAGCCTGAGATATTGCGCTGCTTGAGGGATAGAATATATAGGAATCTCGCGCGGATCGAAGTAGTTAGTCTCAAGCATAGCAGTTGTCCTAATCCTAAATACTTATATTTTTGCACAGTTCGCGGGCGATCGCAAAAATCTCTCCCTTCCATACCCAGATACCCGACTTCTTCAAGAAATCGGGTATCTAAAGCAACCTAATTAGCTCCTAAAAACGCTACGGATTACTTATTTTTCTGCTGAGTCTTCGCTTGTTCGATCGCAATTTCCCTGACTGCTTGGAAAGAACTCAAATTCGATGCACCTTCAATTGCCTTCACCGCCAAATCTTGAACCTGTTTCAAAGCAGAATCCAGTTGTTTCGACAAGCTAGCAAGGCGCGCATCTTGATTTTGAATTGTCTGCAACATCCCTTGAATTTGCAGTTCATAATTTTGCTTTTGCCCTTCAACATCTTTAGCAGACAAATCAGCCTTAACTTTAGCTTGGTAATTACCAATATTGCGGCCGTTATCTTTCCCGTTCTTGATATTAGCTTCCAATTCTTTCGGGAAAGCTTCTACCTTAGCTTTCACCTCAGCATAAAGTTTTTCCCGTTCCGAAATAGATTTTTCGCGTTCCGCCCACTGTTTCTCCTGTTCTTGCTGAAACTCTTCGATTTCTTGATACAGCCTTTTCTGGCGCTGTTCGTATTCTTCGATGTCCAGATTTCGCTGAAGATTCAAATCATAATCATACAACTCTTCATCCCGATCGCGAGCTTTTTGATGATTCTCATTGCGTTCTTTAACGGCCAACTTTTGCAGTTCCTGCTCTTTTTCCCAAGCTTGCCGGCGTTCCAACAATTCCTGTTCAACAGTTTCGCGCTGTTCACTGAGTTCGCCAGCAAAAGTTTTCGCGCTTTCTTCGTACTGTTGAATTAAATTGTCCAGCGTATCTTCTGCAACATCTTCTAAACTGTGCAACTCTTGCAGTTGTTGAATTTCCTCGCCCACAGTGCGCCGCAATTCCCCCAGTTTAGACGCTTCTGTTGTCAGTTTTTCCGACAGTTCGCTGACAGCGGCACCGAAGCCAAATTGCAGTAAGATTAAATTGTCGATCGTCCCCTGCATTTTTTGTTTGCTTTCAGTGAAACCCATTGCTTTTCTTGCTGCCGCTATTGCTAGTTCTTTGACTGCGATTTCTGATTGAGAAATATTGGCAGATTTATCGTTATTAAGCTGCTTCAGTTGCGAATCAAGTGCATTTTTTTCCTGTTCCAACTGTTTATAAGCTTCTAATATTTCAGCCTTCGTATTTTTGTCATTCATTCTCGCCATCGCTTTCATCTCCTAACTTTGTTAGTCCGCATCGGCGGACTTTGTTTGACTCTTGAGCGGTTTCAACCGCCGATTATTATCAAAAATTGAGCTACAAACCTTAAGCTTTGGTAGCAAAAGCTTTCATTGCCAAATCTTGCGCTTGCTTCATCGTGGCTTGCAGTTGGGCGGAAATTTCGGCAATTTGTTCGGTTTGTCGCCCAATTGTCTGCTGTAGAGATTGGACTTTCAATTCATATCCTTGCTTAGTGCTTTCCCATTCTTTATCCACTAAATCTGCCTTGACTTTAGCTTCGCGGGAAACTTCTTGAATTGCTTCTTCTTTGGCTTTGACATAAGCCTGTTTGAGTTCTTCCTCAAATCCGGCGGCTTTTCTTTGATTCTCTTCAAACTCCGCTTGATTGTCGCTGAGGACTTTTTCCCGTTCCACCCAATTTTTCTCTTTTTCGCGAGTAGATTCTTGCAAGTCCCGTTCTAGTTTGCGCTTCGTTTCTTCGTATTCGTCGGTTTCTATTTTGCGAGTGCGCTGTAATTCGTATTGATAATCGGCTGTTTCTTCTTGGCGCTTTTTAGTTAGGAGTGCAGTTTCTTCTTGAACTGCTGCATCAAATTCTTGCTGTTCTTTTTCCCAAACTTTGCGTTTTTGGGTCGTGTCTTTTTCGAGAATTTCGCGCTGGTTAGCAGCGTTTTGTTCTAGCAGGGTCAATTTTTCTCGGTGCTCTTGAGTTAAAATGTGGAGGGCGTCTGCTACAACTCGGATTTGCTGCAACTCTTGCAATTGTTGGGCTTCGATTTCGATCGCGCGTTTTAATTCGTCTAATTTGGAAGATTCCGCCTTTAGTTTTTCGGAAAGTCCGCTGATGATGCTGCCGAAATCTAATTGCAAGTCGGCCAAGCCTTTGACGATGCTGTCAATTGTGTAGGTGGAAGCGACTTCGAGGAGTTGTTTGTTTTTGGCTTTTTCGGCTGACTGTTCTTTGGTTTCGACTTTGGATTCGATCTTTTTTTTGTCTGCTAAAATCTGCTGAAAGTTTTGCAAAATTTGGGCTTTGCTATCCTTGGCAGTTGCTATTGTCATAATGTTTGCTTCTCCTGATTCTAATTTTTCGAGATTTTTTAGTGAAACGTTTTCAGTTATTCAAAGTTGCGGAGTTGGCTGAGAATAGCTTGGTATTTTCTGGCTGCGTCGGGTTTTTCTTCGGGATTGGCGCTGGCTAGAGTTCTGAGAATTTTCCAGCAGCGATCGCACCGATTTCCTTCCCAGCAGGCGCACTCATCAATTATACTCAAAAGTGCGCCTTTTAGCAATTGATTTTCCGCTAACAAAGCTCGGTAATTCCGCTGGACTGATTCGGCTACTAAAGTCATGTGCTGGAAGTCTTGGGTGAGACTTTCAATGTCGTTAACTGCGTCTGTCCGAATTTGGTCTAGCAGCTCAAGATTCTCTCTCAAACGGCTTTCTTGCAGGTTTGGTTTGGTTTTTAGCTTGGTTAATTTCTTCATTTCAGTCTGTTGTAACAGTTATGGTAAAGGCGCGATTTAATCGCGCCTTTACAACAAAATTAGAACAAGTCAGCCGTTAATTGCTCTTCGGCTGGCGGTAGCGAAATACCGCCGTTGGAATTCAAAGCCATAGCATCGCTTTCACCGCCAGCGTGAGCGGCCATCAAGCAGGCAACTTGCTGCGCCGGCAGGTTATCTAAACACACCATAGCCCTTGTTCCTTCTAAGTCAATCATCCGCGATTGATTGCTAGAATCGGACAAAACTGCTGCGGCTTGGTCGATAACGGCCCAATCTTTCCGCTCGTTCCAAGACCATTTCAAGCTGTAGTAGTTTATCGGTTTTACTACTCCGCTGTCGTCTGGTTTCTGACCGGAGTGCTTGACAAATTCGGGAACAAAAATCCCGGTTGCTGGTTCTACGCCGCGAGATTGAACTGATGCTACTAAGCGGTTAAAATCGTTCAAGCTGCGGTTTTTGATGTATGTCACCATGACTACTCCTTGCGGCAATTCGCCACTTTCTGCGACAAACCACAGTTGACCCCACAATGTGTGCGAAGTTTGACCTAAACTGCCGAAGAATTTGGAGAATTTGAGGATTGTCATGGAACACTTGGAACCGTAGTCTGTATCGCCGATCGCCCACTGGCCACTTTGGCAATTGTTACGTACTGCGATCGGGATTTCTGGTACTAGCAAAGCATTGCTCGGTTTGGCACCAAATACTGAAAATGTAGGTCTTTCTTGTGTTTTAGTAGTCATTGTTCGTTTTTCCTTAGTTCTTTATTGCTTTACCGGGAATTGGTAATTGGTAATCAGTTAAATCTCGTACATTGCTGGTGGCCGAACTTCGATTACCGAATGAGATGTGTTGTCGCTTTTGGTTCGGGATAGGTATACTCAAGCATCGCCTCTTGTTGAGCTTTAATAATCCGCAGCGCGGCGAGCAAATGCTCTAATGTTTCTAGGTGCGCTGGGGTGAAGTGGATGCTGAAGCCTTCGCCATCCCGCGCGTAGCCGGGACAAACCAGTGAGGCTGAGCTTTGTTCTTCGTGGGTGGCGATGTATAGCCAGTCATCGTCTTCGAGCTTGTAATGCGTGTCTGTCCAGGTTCTCAGCATTTGCGATCTGCTCCTCCTTATTTGCTGCGTACAAGCGTTTTGACGCCCAGCGCTTCTCACTCCTCTGAAGTTGACGACGCTATATGTAGCGTGTGAGCTAGGCTAATTTGCACCCTTAACCCTACCAGTCCGGGTTAATTGGTTGATTAAACCGTCAACTAACCTCATGGTAGCGCGGGTTGATTTTCCCGTCAAGTATTTTGTTGAACTTTTCATCAAAACAGGCTAGAATGCTTGTCAGGAGGCAAAAAACCGTGGAACAAACATTTGGAAGACTGATCCGTCAAGCTCGCAAGGACAAAGCTTACTCACAACGTGAGCTAGCAGCTATGCTAAGTGTGGACTTTACTTATTTGTCGAAGTTGGAGAACGATCGAGCGGATTATGCGCCAAAAGAGGAGGTAATCCGAGCATTAGCGCGGAATCTAGACATAAACGAAGAGGAATTGATTTTCTTGGCGGGGAGGCTGCCGCAGCAGTACGAAGCGCTGCTGAAGCAGAATCCGAAGGAAATGCAGGCTCTTTTCCGCCGGATGCAAGAAAATCCCGATTGGCTCAAACAGTCTTTTGAAGCGTAAGAGAGGCCCCTCATAGTGAGTATTTTTAAGCCGTATTGCTTCTATCCCAAAGAAACGATCGAGCGTTTGGCTTCGGACATCTTGATGCAGATGCAGAAAACGCAAAATTTTGCTCCGAGATGGCCTTTTGATGCGACAACGGTTGCTGATTTTCTGGATTTGGGCGTAGTTTGGGAGTGCATTGAGCCGGATGAAGAAGGTGCGATCGCGGCGAGGATTTTGCCGCAGCAGCGGTTAATCGAAATCAACGAACAGATTCTCGAAAAACCGCCGGGTTTCATCGAATCGACGATCGCCCACGAAATCGGCCACTGGGTGCTACACGTCAATCAAGACGAAGCAGACGGCACTGTGGAACAGTTGGAATTAAACTTAGGTAATCAAGGACAAACGGCGTCTGATGTCGAGGAACCGTTTGTTTGTCGGGGTGCGAGTGCGGATAATAAGGTTTTGTCGATCGAATGGCAAGCGCAATATTTTGCAAGCTGTTTATTGATGCCTCGGTGTATTTTGGAGGAAAAAAGACAGGGACGCGATTTAACTAAGTGGTCGCATTTATACAAAATGAGAGATGAATTGGGAGTGAGCATTTCCAATTTAACAAACCGCTTGCAAGAATTCGATTGGATTTATATTCCCAAGGGAACGCGCGAGATTTATGCCGGGAAAGATGCTGCAAACGGGCAGCAGCGATTGTTTGGATAGAATTTGATAGAATTTGAGGTTTGAGAGAGATTCTCGAATCTCAACTTTTTCAGATAAGTTTGAAAGAATGAGGTTGCAAAATGGAAACCAAACGAGTAGCAGACCTGACAGTTGAAGAACTGCAAGCGATAATTCTCGAAACCAAACGAGTATCAGACTTGACCGTTGGAGAATTGAAAGCGATAATTGCGGAAGCGATCGATATGCGGTTAAGCCAATGGATAAATCCTTTCAATAGCAATACCTTGCCCCTAGTTCCGCAAAGGACGAAGGAAGAACAAATGCAGAGGAATTTAGCAGCAATAGAGTGGTTGCAAAAGTGGCGAGAAGAAGGAGACGCCGAGGAACAAACAGAGACATTTGAATATTTGCAAAAAGTATTAGACGAAGACAGGCTTTCGTCGAACCGACCGTTATTTGTGCAACAAAAATGATAGTTTTATTGGATTCTGGGCCTCTGGGAATATTAACAAATCCCAAGGGGCCACCTGTGACTGTAGAGTGCCAACTTTGGGTAGAATCTTTGCTATTTAAAGGCTACAGGATGATTTTACCTGAAATAGCAGATTATGAAGTGCGGCGCGAGTTATTGCGGGCAAATAAGTTGGCAGGTATCAAACGCCTTAACGAATGCAAATCTCGCTGGCTGGAATACTTGCCGATAACAACGCCAGTAATTCTCAAAGCGGCCGATTTGTGGGCGGCATCGCGTCAGGCAGGAATGCCGACAGCAGATCCCAAAGAACTTGATGGAGATGTGATTTTAGCAGCTCAAGCTTTGCTGCTTCGTGGCGGTGGAGAAGCGGTTGTTATTGCTACAACAAATGTGGGGCATTTGTCGCGATTTGTGGATGCTCGTCACTGGCGAGATATTGACTGAGCGTACAGAAAAAATTAAAAGTCACAAGTTAAATTACATTTTATGCTAACCAATATTGAAATCCTGCTGGCGGCTTGTGAGGAATTAAATATCCCTTACGAAATCCTGCATCCTTCCCAAAACTTGATTAGACTCAAACAGGGCGGCGAAGAATATTATTTTGTCAATTACATGACGGCATTTAACAGCGCGTCAGTAGCAGAGATTTTTAAAGACAAAGAATATACCTATCAACTATTAAACGGCAAAATAAATACTCCCAGAACTCTCGGTTTTGTCTCGCCTCACTGCGAGGAGAAGTATAAAAAGTATTTGAGTTTCCCAGATATTGAATCAATAGTTTTAGAAGTAAACAAAAAATTCGCTTTCCCGGTGATTCTCAAAAGAAATCGCGGTGCTGGTGGCAACAATGTTTTTTTGTGTGAAACTAGAGAGCAAATTAAAGAAGCCCTAGAAATTATATTTAATGTCAACAGCAAAGATTATGACCACGTGGCCATAGCTCAAGAATATATCGAAATTGCCCACGAATATCGGGCTGTATTCTGCAAAGAAAAGCTAGTTTTGCTGTACGAGAAAGACAAATCTCAGGCTAAATTTGCGGGCAATTTAAGCCCGCTGCACTGGGAAGGTGCAAAAGCTAAACATATAATTAACCCCAATCTCATGTCGGAGATTGAAGATTTTGTTAAACCTGTTTTTGCAGAAATTGCGATTAATTATGCTGGGTTTGACATCGCGCTAGATACAAAAGGAGCATATTGGTTGATTGAAATTAACTCAAGCCCCAATTACGATATATTTGTGAGAGATAACGATCGCCAAATTGCTGTAAAGATGTTTAAAGATATTTTAGAAAATTGGAAAAGCCGAGAAACTGGGTTGTTCACCGATCTTCACGGCTCAAATCCCATATTTTCCTAAAAAACCCGGTTTCTGCGATCGGGGGTGTGCAAGTCCCGATTAAGAAACATCGGCTTCGGCTGCAATTTTAACCCCTCCCTTCAGCGCAAACACGGCGGTGATGATGCCAACAACCGCAAGAATTGCCGTAATGTAAAAAGCGTTGGTATAGCTGCCAAAAGTATCGCGAATTTTCCCCGCAGCAATTGTACCGAAAAACGCTCCAACTCCGTAGGCTGTATACACAATGCCGTAGTTTTTCGCGTAGTCTGTGGGGTCGAATAAAGTTAAAGTTGCCGTGGGCGCGATCGCCAGCCATCCTCCTAACGACAGCCAGAACAAACAAAACGCAATGATATAAGTTGCGACTTGTCCAACGCCCGCCTGAGTCATCATAATCGATGCGATTAAGATGAGAATGTAGTTGGCGATTGCGGCATATTTTGGCTTAAATCGATCGGTTATCCAACCAAACATCGGACGCCCCATACCGTTAAATATGGCAAACAGAGAAACCGTTGCCGCAGCCGTTCCCGCGTCTAATTTAATAATTTCCTGCGCCACGGAAGAAGAAATTCCGATCGCGCCCAATCCCACCAGCGTGCCAATGGTGTAGCACACCCACAGCCCGTAAAATGCGGGAGATTTCATCATCGGTGCGCTCTGGCTATTTACCGCTGTTCGCGATCGGGCGGCCGCAAATCCCGCAGGCGTCCATCCAGTTGGCGGCATTTTCAAAACGGTCGAAATTGCCAAAATAATGACGGTAAAAGCGATGCCTAAAATCAGAAATGTTTGCGCTATTTGATAGGTATCGATTAAATATTTGGCAATCGGTGCGGTAATTAAAGGCGACAAACCAAACCCAATTACTGTTAGCCCAACTGCCAATCCTTTTTTATCGGGAAACCACTTGGCTGCTACTGCTAGCGGTACGCCGTAAGCAATTCCCACCCCGGCACCGGCGATAACTCCATAGGTGAGTACCAGGACAGTAATATTAGGTGCAAATGCCGATAAAATATAGCCGATTCCCGTCACGACGCCGCCGACTGCGGTCACGGTGCGAGAACCGTAGCGATCGATAAAAAAGCCGGTAATTGGCATCAGTACGGCAAAAACTACTAACAATACGGTAAACGGCAATAAACTATCCGTTGCACCGATATCGAGCTGCTTTTCTAGCGGCTTTCTAAAGATACTCCAAGAATAAACTGTACCCAGACAAAGCAAGACCGTGATTCCCAGCGGAACGAACAACCAGCGGCCTTTTTCTGCTGGCATTCCGAAAACTTTTGTTTCGTTCATGTTTTTAATTTTTATCGAGGATGCCTTAATAGGTAATGGCTGTGCATTCCCCGATAAATTGTAAATTTACTATAAGTTTGTTACCGATGCAATAGTTGTGTTTAAAAAATATTAAACTTAACTAAAATCTGCGCGCAACTTGGAAATTTTTGTGAGAACTCGCAACGATCACCCGATGGCTAAAAAGATGTTTCAAGACATCTTAGAAAGTTGGAAATAATGCGCTAAACTTAATTGGAGAAATGGGCTAGCGAATTAAATATGTAGGGTGCGCTTCGGCGCACCGCAACTAAATAATGTAGCGCACGGAGCACCGCAACTAAATAATGTAGGGTGCGCGCCCCGCAACCCTTACCGCTTACATTCTTTCCAATACTTTAATCCCCAACAACTCCAAACCCAACTTCAAAGTCCTCGCCGTCAAATCGCACAAAATCAACCGCGAAGTCCGCAACGGTTCCTCAGATTTCAACACCTGACACTGCTCAAAAAATTGATTGTACTTTTGACTCAATTCAAACAAATACTGACAAATTCGATTCGGCAACAAATCGCCCTCAACCGCATTTATTACTTCACTAAACTGCAATAAATGTTTGGCTAAAACCAACTCTGCATCAGACTGCAAAATTACTTTTGCACCAGCATCTAAATTCTCGAAATCAATCTCACCTTTGCGGCGAATTCCCTGCACGCGCGCGTAAGCATACAGCATATAAGGAGCGGTATTTCCTTGCAATGCGAGCATTTTGTCGTAACTAAATACATAGTTGCTGGCGCGGTTTTGACTCAAATCTGCATACTTAACTGCACTCAAACCAACTACGCGACCTACGTTAGCTATAAACTCTTTAGTTTCCTGTCTTTCTTCTGTGACTAATCTGTCTTCCAAATCTTTGGTGGCGCGGACAATTGCTTCATCGAGCAAATCTCGCAATCGTACTGTCTCCCCAGAACGAGTTTTGGCTCTTTTGCCATCTTCTCCTAATACCAAGCCGAAGGGAACGTGGACAATCTCGACATCTTCAGGAATCCAACCGGCTTTTCTCGCTACTGCAAATACTTGGGCAAAATGGTTTGCTTGTCCTGAATCTGTGACGTAAATTAAGCGCTTTGCATTGTCTTTTTGGATGCGGTAGCGAACTGCTGCTAAATCTGTTGTGGCGTAATTGTAGCCGCCGTCTGTTTTTTGGACAATTAGCGGCAGTGGTTCACCTTCTTTGTTGGTGAAACCGTCTACAAAAACGCATTTCGCGCCGTCACTTTCTACTACCAAACCTAGATTGGTTAAATCTTCGACTACTCCGGGTAATAGAGGATTGTAAAACGATTCGCCGCGTTCGGTTAATTTGATATCGAGCAAGTCGTATATTACTTGGAATTCGCGGCGGGATTGATCGCACAGCAATTTCCAAGCGCGGCGGGTGTCTTCGGCGCCTGCTTGCAGTTTTACTACTTCTTGGCGGGCGGTTTCTTTGAAGGTTTCGTCTGTGTCAAAGCGCTGTTTTGCTTGGCGGTAAAATGCGACTAAATCTCCTAAGTCTAGGGCGTCAGCGGTTGTGAGGGCTTCGGGGTGAACTTCGCGCAAGTATGCGATCAGCATTCCGAATTGGGTGCCCCAGTCGCCGATGTGGTTGATTCTGATTACGTCGTGGCCTTGAAATTCGAGGATGCGGGCGATCGCATCTCCGATGATTGTCGATCGCAAGTGTCCGACGTGCATTTCTTTGGCTATATTCGGACTGGAAAAGTCGATCGCAATTGTCTGAGGCGTTTTCGCCGGTTCAATCCCCAAACGCGAGTCGGCGGCGATCCTCTTCGAGGGCTTCGCTAACGCACTAATTTGCGCTTCCAAATAAGCCGGTTTCAGCTTCAAATTGATAAAACCGGGCCCGGCGATTTCTGGGGTTTCGCAGATGTCAGTAATATCTAGGTTTTCGATAATTGTCGAGGCGATCGCCCGTGGCGGCTTTCCTAACTTTTTCCCCAAACTCATCGCCGCGTTGCACTGAAAGTCCCCAAAGTTGGGATTGCTGGCGGCGGCTAGCATCGGATCTGCACCTGCATAACTTTCGCCGAATGCAGCGGTGAATGCTTTTTCAAATTTTGCTTTTAACTGTTGGGCGATCGAGTTCATCTTAAATATTTTGATTGGATGTTTATTTTCAACTCTAGATTAAGCACTTTTTGCCAATAATACTTACTACTTAGGTAATTTCCCCATCGGACCCTCTCCCTCGGAGCCTCTCCCTCGGACCATCGGACCACCTACTAGGAAATTTTGTACTTAGCTTTGAGCTGCCGATCGGATCAAAATCACTGGCAACGCTAACACACAGTACATTTTATCACATTTGCGATCGCTACACACATTAAAAAATGTCACATCTAGTCAATGATCTCGATCGCTAGATCATTTGTTAAATCGCTTACATTAAGGTATGTTAAAATTTTTTCAATGCTCCCAAAAATCCTACGAAAGGAAGTAGTTATGTTACCTCAACCTATTTTTGGCGATCGCTCTCTGACAATCGCCTTTTATCAAGCAGTAATCGCTCGATTCTACGACGGTTTCAGTCTCTCCACCCAAGCACTATTACGAGAGTGTACCCTTGGCTTCGCTCCTTGTCCCGATGGAGTCAAAACCTTTTTCATCATCGCGCCAAGTCTCGATGCAGCAGAGCAACTAATGGAAAAAATCGACAGTATTTTGGAGCGAGTTGCCGAACTCATGGCTGGAGTCGGACAAGTTGCTCTGTGCATAGTTCCCCCCGGCAGCGAAGCAGAGCAACCGGTAGATATGCAAGACTTAGAAAAAGTTCCCCCAGATTGTCTGGCTTGCAAATTCTTTACAATTATATGGGCCGATGCTGCAGCCGATCGGTAAAATTGACAGTTAGCAACCACCTACTCAACAGGGTTCGGCCCAAGCTGTGCCTGTGTCGGCGCGGGGTAGATTGTCTGTTAGTTACACTCCCTGGAATTATCGGGCAAAGCGTGCAGGTAATTTAGAGCGTTTGCAAGGTTGCAGTCGCAATCTTTGGCAAGTGTTAAACCAGACAAAATATATATCAAAGACCCGCTTGTCAGTCGCTCAGATTTTTACCTGCCGGCTCAAACAGCCGTGCATCTACTTTTTACATTCCCCATAAAGGCCACCAAAAAGCCGCATCAACTCTCCTGGGTGTCTCGCTTCAAAAGACAGCAGCAGGAATTAGGCGGTATCGCTAGAAAATAGATTTTTGCGAAATATCTGCTGATGTTCAGAATAAGCAGAAATATTCTCAAAAATAGATAATAGTTCCGCAGGTTGACCGAAAGCATCCCGGATACAAGCCCCCGGATTCATCCGTCCCGAAATAAAAAACCTGTATCCGATAAAGAAGTCCCCGAATTTATCCCTGGGGTCAATGCTTCAATTCTTTAATCTAAAATCTAAAATCTAAAATCTAAAATCGATTGACCTCATAAACCAGGTTTTTACATCCGCGCTTCATATTCGCGGTTCGCGGGGAAATTGACAAAAAATAGGCTATTTGTGGGAGAGTCAATCAATTTTAGATTTTAGATTTTAGATTTTAGGTTGACTTGCGCGAGATAAATGCGGGGGACGCAAGGATTTTTGATTTTAGATTTTGGATTGATTCCACGGATAAATCACGTGGCGGGTACCACATGAAGAAATTCCTGGTAACAAGCTAGAAACAGAGCACAGATTTACTCAAAAAAAGATTAGTTTTCCAGCCACACCCCTGGCAGTGCAGAGCGATCGCACCACAGGCTCATAGAATTTGTTAAAAATTTCAGTTGAAAATTTGAATTATTAAATTTTATGCCTAACATTGGCGATAAAATCTAAGATTGAAATTCTCAAATCTGAAATCAAGACATCATGGTAAAACTGACACCCAATCCCAGCTTTAGTTTAACAATTCGGGTTGCTCTGCCGAACCAGCCGGGAATGCTCGCAAGAGTCACCAGCGCGATCGCATCTGTCTGCGGCAACTTCGGCCAAATCGACTTGATCGAGCAAACCCGCGCCACTACCGTTCGCGATATCACCGTCGATGCTTACAGCCTCGAGCATAACGAAGAAATAGTGCAAGCAGTGAAAGCACTGCCAGATATCAGAGTGATCGACGTGTACGATCGCACTTTCAACTTGCACCGCGGCGGAAAAATCAGCGTAGTTAGCAAAATTTCCCTCAAACGCCAGTCGGATTTAGCTATGGCATACACTCCAGGAGTGGGCCGCATCTGCACGGCGATCGCCAATGACCCGCAACAAGTTTATAACCTCACAATCAAACAAAATACTGTTGCCATTGTTACCGACGGTAGCGCAGTTTTGGGACTGGGAAACCTCGGCCCTGCCGCCGCACTGCCAGTTATGGAAGGCAAAGCCATGCTATTTAAAGAATTTGCAGGTATTGACGCCTTTCCTATCTGTTTGAATACCCAAGATACTGAGGAAATTATTCGCACAGTGCAGAATATCGCCCCGGTTTTTGGCGGCGTTAATCTCGAAGATATTTCTTCTCCCCGCTGCTTTGAAATCGAAGCAAGATTGCGGGAAACCTTAGATATTCCGATTTTTCACGACGACCAGCACGGCACTGCGATTGTTAGTTTGGCAGCATTAATTAATGCCTTGAAAATCGTCAAAAAAACCATCTCAGAAGTGTGTATCGTGATAAACGGAGCCGGTGCGGCCGGAGTCGCGATCGCCCGGTTGTTGCGTAAAGCAGGTGCCCAAAACATCATCATGTGCGACTCCAAAGGCGTCCTCTCCGAAGACCGCACGGATATGAACCCAGAAAAACTAGAATTTGCCGTGGCTTCGAGCGGTACTTTGGAAGATGCGATCGCCGGTGCCGATGTATTTTTAGGCGTCAGCGCCCCCGGCGTAGTCACCCGATCTATGGTGCGTTCGATGGCCGAAAATCCCATTGTTTTTGCAATGGCAAATCCCATTCCCGAAATTCAGCCAGAATTAATTATGGAAGATGCGGCGATCGTAGCAACCGGACGCAGCGATTACCCGAATCAAATTAACAATGTTTTGGCATTTCCGGGGATATTTCGAGGCGCTTTGGACTGCAAAGCGACCACGATTACGCCCACTATGTACTTGGAAGCAGCTTATGCGATCGCCTCTTTAGTCAGTCCTTCTCAGCTTGACAAAGAGCACATTATACCCTCGGTTTTTGACGAAAGAGTTGCCATTGCTGTCGCCGGTGCAGTACAGTTGGCCGCTCGATCCGAAGGTATTGCCCGCGATTAATTGAAGGAAGTTCGGCAACGGATTCGCTCGACGGATGTCACGGATGTCACGGATGTAATGGATGTCCGTCGGAAGAGGGAAGAAGGAAGAAGGTTGGAGGGAAGATACCATGTATAAATTAATGGTCTTTGTACCAGTTTTGTACTTCTTCTTTTGTGATTTTTCGGGTTTCTTCTCATTCCCTCTTTCCTCCTCCCCGGTGATTATTACTCACTTTTGTTTCCCCATCTTGTCTTTTTCCTCAACATCCATCCGTTAAATCCCGATCGCGCGATCGTTGCCGAACTTCCCTCGAACCTCGAACCTCCAATCTCTTCCTTCTTCCCTCCAAGCTCAGCATCTATCCGTTACATTTGTTAAATCCCGTAGAGGGATCGTTGCCGAACTTCCTTCTTCCCTCTTTTTTAATTAAGGATAAAACTCACAGCAATAAACAAGATAATAAAGATATAATTAAATAAACCAAGTCCAGCTAGGTCAGATGCAAAGCCAGTTAGGAAAAGCCAAGCGCAATCGCTCCCGTTGCCAATTGTTAGAACTGTGCCCGATAGGGCTGGCATTGTGCCGGACGGACGGGACTTTTCTCGACGTAAATCCAGCTTTTGCAAGTATTATCGGCCGCACAGTTGCAGAAACTCTCCACCTCAACTACTGGGAAATTCAGCAAACACAGTGCGCGGGCCCAGAAAAATATCTAGAATGTCAAGCAAAAAATAGCCACACGCACCTGTGCGAAGCAGCATACAAACATAAAAACCAGCATCTCGTACCCGTGCGAGTTTCCGAGCGGGCAATTGAAACAGAGGGACTGTCCGCGATTTGGCTAAGTGTTGAAGAAATCTTTAATAATCGGGATCAAAATAGCGCTCCCCTAGAATCAGCGTCGCCACACAGCAATTCACATCTAGAAAAATTGCTGACAAAGCAGACTGCGGAACTGGAAAAAACTCAGAAACTACTCGAAGAAAAAATCGCCGAACTGGAGCAAACTCAAGAAAAATTGCGTCTCCAAAGTCAAATTATCGACCAAATTCACGAGGCGGTAATTTCTACAGATATGGACGGCTCGATCACCATGTGGAATCAAGCCTGCCAAAAGTTATACGGCTATGAAGCAACTGAGGCTATCGGACAGCACATTTCTCTAATTTACCCGCCAGAAGAACACGAATTTTTGTTACAGCAAGTCATCAAACCGCTACAAGAAAAAGGCGAGCATGAAATAGAAGTTATAACACGCCGTAAATCTGGAGAAAAATTTTACTCGCACCTGATGCTCTCGCTATTGAAAGACAAAATGGGAGAAGTTGTGGGGATGATGGGATCTTTAACCGATCTCAGCGTTTGCAAAGCTTTAGAACAAGAATTAGCACAAAGACAAGGACTATTTGATGCGTTTTTAAAGGAGGCTCCGGCGGGACTTTGTATTTTGGACTCGCAGTTGCGCTACGTGCAAATTAATCAATTTTTAGCAGAAATAAATTGCCTGAGTCCAGCAGCTCACATCGGCAAGACTGTACGCGAAATATTGCCAAATATCGCTCCCATAATAGAGCCTTTGTACGAAAAAATTTTGAGGACAAAACAACCATTAATTAACATAGAGATGAGTGGTGACAACCCCAGAAAGCCTGGGTTTGTCCGACACCTAACAGGCTCTTATTTTCCCTTGCTAGACAAAGATGGCGAGGCGATCGGCATCGGTGCAGTTGTAGTTGACATTAGCGATCGCAAACAAGCAGAAGCTGCGCTGCAAAAAAGCGAACAGCTTTACCGCACTATGGCAAGCAACATTCCTAATGGTGCGGTGATGTTGTTCGATCCAGAAATGCGCTACACGCTGGTAGAAGGTACAGAATTAGCCGCCGTGGGACTTGCAAAAGAATTGATGGAAGGCAAGACAATCTGGGAAGTATTCGAGCCAGATTTTTGCGCTGCTGTCGAGCCAAATTATCGGGCGGCACTGGCAGGAGAAACAGTTGTTACAGAATTTATTTACAGCGATCGCGTCTACGTCGGTTATACTTTGCCAGTCAGAAACGAACGGCAAGAAATTATCGGCGGATTGCTAATGACTCAAAATATTACGGCTCGCCAGTTAGCAGAAGAAGCGCTCAGAGAAAGCGAGGAAAAATACAGGTGCATTGTCGAGACAGCAGACGAAGGAATTTGGATGATAGATACGGAGGGTAAAACTACTTTTGTTAACCAAAAAATGGCTAATATGCTCGGCTGCACTCCAGAGGAAATGATCGGAAAGTCGCTATTTGCTTTCATGGATGCAGAAGGCATCGCGATCGCACAAATCAGCCTCGAACGCCGCCGTGAAGGAATTCGCGAACAGCTCGATTTTAAGTTCCGTAGCCGAGACGGCAGGGACTTGTGGGCGATGGTTTCTACTAATTCCTTGGTAGATAAACAGGGACGCTATATGGGCGCTTTGGCAATGGTTGCCGACATTACCGATCGCAAGCAAACAGAAGCCGCATTGCAGCAGTCGGAAGCCAAATTTCGATCGCTCTACGAATTAACCAGTTTGCCTGTTTTTATGTTATGTGACAATGCCATCACCGATGCCAACACAGCCACCCTAAAACTATTTGGCTGCACTACCCCGCAAGAGTTGTACGGCCAAAACCCTGGCACACTCTCGCCTCCTTTTCAACCCAACGGCAGAGATTCTTTGAGCTTGGCCCACGAAATGATCGCGATCGCCTTTGAGCGGGGAAAGCACCGTTTTGATTGGGTTCACCAGCGCTTAGACGGTACTGATTTTCCCGCAGAAGTGGTGCTGACAGTCATCGAGGTGGGAAATGAAAAAATTATCCAAGTAGTGATCCAAGATTTAACCGATCGCAAACTTGCAGAAGAAACTTTAGTGCGATCGGAACAAGCCCTCAGACAGCAAGCTCAGCGAGAATTACTGCTCAATCAAATTGCCAACCAAATCCGCACTTCTTTAGATTTAGACACAATTGTAGCAACCGCAGTTGAAGAAATTCGCAATCTGATGCACCTAGATTGGTGCATCTTCACTTGGTATCGCCCCAACACCAATCCTCCGGTTTGGGAAGTAACTTACGAAGCGAAGAATGCAGATTTGCCAAGTATGCTTGGCACTTATCCTGTAGAGGACAAATCTAGTCTCGCAGTGCGACAGATTTTGCGGCGAGAAATTCTGCGAATTGATGATGTCAGCACTTTTGAAGATGTAGAATTGCGCGAAGTTTTCCAGGCTTCAAATTTTAACTCTGTGCTGTCGCTGCCAATTCATACTGCAGCAGGCGATATTGGGGTGATTACCTGCTATCAGGCTATCTCCATGCGAAATTGGAGCGAATCGGAAGTCGAACTGATGCAAGCGGTAGTCGCTCAAATTGCGATCGCGATCGACCACGCTGAACTTTACACCCAAACCCGCCAAGCTGCCCGACTAGCTCAAGCTCAAACTCAACAGCTAGAAGAAACTTTGCGCGAACTCCAACGCACCCAAACTCAATTAATTCAAAGTGAAAAAATGTCGAGTTTGGGACAGTTAGTAGCAGGTGTCGCCCACGAAATTAACAACCCGGTTAATTTTATCTATGGCAATCTCAGCTACACCAGCGAATATACTCAAAACTTGCTAAAAATGCTGCGACTTTACCAGAAAGAATACCCGCAGCCTAGCGCAAGAATTGTAGATGCAAGGGATGACTTAGAAATTGATTATCTCATTGAAGATTTACCTAAAATTTTAGCATCTATGAAAGTCGGAGCCGATCGCATCCGCGACATAGTTTTGAGCCTGCGAACTTTTTCAAGACTTGACGAAGCCGAAAAGAAACAAGTTGACATTCACGAAGGCATTGAAAGCACACTGCTGATTTTGCAAAACCGCCTGAAACATAAAGCCGATTACCCGACAATTAATGTGATTAAAGAATACGGTAATTTGCCTTTAGTTGAATGTTATCCCGGTCAGTTAAATCAAGTATTTATGAATTTGTTGAGCAATGCGCTAGACGCATTGGAAATGGAGATGAAGAAATCCGATCGCACCGACAAAAATCTCGCAATTACGATTCGCACCCAAGTAACCGACAATAACAGCGTTGCCATCTGGATAGCTGACAGCGGCCCTGGGATGAGCGAAGATGTGCAAAAGCGCTTGTTTGACCCGTTTTTCACTACTAAACCCATTGGCAAAGGAACTGGCTTAGGATTGGCTATTTCGCACTCTATTATAGTAGAAAAACACGGCGGCAAGCTTTCTTGCAATTCTGTAGTGGGAGAAGGTTCCGAATTTGCGATCGAGATTCCTCTGCAGCAAAAAATAAATTAAAACCCAATGCAAAATTCCCAGAAACCGGGTTTCTTCCGAGATATTTTGCCACCCAACCGACATTTTCTCAGAAACCCGGTTTCTTAGACTTTGCTTCTAACCTAGATATTTTACGTAAACCCGATCGCACCTTGGCGTCTCCACACCAGTTGTCGGTAGATATCCACTATTTTCGTACATTTTTACAGCTTCTTTGAGAATGCTAGCAGTTTCTATCCAGATTTCATCAAAGCCGCGAGCGATAATTTTACTTTCCAATTCTTGCAGTAAAAATTTACCCAAACCCTGTCCTCTTGCTGCTGGCAAAATATACATTTTGCGAATTTCCACAGCATTATTTCCGCGCTCAATCGGATAGTAAGCCGCCGTACCGACTATTTTATCCTGCCGCTCAACTACCCAAAATTCGCCACCTTGATTATGATAATGTAGTTCTACATCATAGACATCTCGATCTGCCCCGTGAGGTTCGCATTTTAAACCGTACTCTGCTAAAACATCCCTAATTAAATAGAACGCCTCAGCGCGATCGCGGGTTTCCCATGAACGAATTAAAAAATCCAGATGTTGGGTTTTCATTGGTTATTGCAACGTATATTTATTTTTTGACTTTAGCAACTGTAAACTTACTCATTTTTTGTGTTTTACAGTTTTTAAATGCACCTAGCTTTTAACTGTGAATTCTCGGTTCGGGATGAAGACTTGCGAGCAACTCGCTCTCTACTAATGATAATTCCTCCAACCTCTGCATCACAATATCCCGATCGAAATAAGTTGTTGCTAAAATCCAATATACCCCGTAATGGCGCGCCTCCGAAGCCATCAAACTGCGGTAAAACTTAGCTAATTGGGCGTCGGGACAGCGATCGCCCAGCAGCCCCAACCGTTCGTGACTGCGCGCTTCTATCAAACCAGAAACCAACAAAGAATCCAAAAGTCTCTCCGGTTCCTGCTTGCGAATTTGGGCGGACAAACCGGCACCATAGGGAGGTGCAGCCAAAGGGCCCAAAGCAATGCTGCGCTGTTCTAACCGCTGGTTGACTTGCTCGAAATGCTCTAATTCTTCGCGGGCGATCCCCGTTAGCATCCTCACCAATTTTTCCTTTGCTGGGTAGCGAAACATTAAATTTAACGCTACTCCCGCCGCTTTCCGCTCGCAGTGAGAATGGTCTAATAAGATTGTATCCAAATGGGCGATCGCCTGTTCCACCCAAGCTTCCGAAGTCGGCTGTTTTAAAAACTTAATAGTTGGCAGTGTTGAAGTCATACCATTTTAGATTTCAGATTTTAGACTTTAGATTAGTCATTTTAGGGTGCGTCAGGTTAGGATCGCGAATTAAATAACTTATAATTTTAATTGTTATTGTGGGATGGGCGTCCCGCCCGTCCACTCATGACGGGCTTTCAGGCCCATCCCACAAACTTGTGGAAGTTATTTAATTCTCATTCCTTATGATGTTTTCTCACATTGCGGATTGTTTGGCCTGACGCACCTTATCCTATAATTAGCGCGTTATCCTATTTTACATAATTTTTCCAAGACCGCATACATATCACCCGCAAACTTTTTCGGATTCCACAGCGGCGACAAATTGGCTGGATCTTTAGATTTCACCAACTGTGATTTAATGGCATTTCTCAATTCACGCTCTTTACCCAATTTTACACCAACTTCCACATATTCCGACAAAGACAAAGCCACACCTGTTTCAATTCCCAAAGTCTGCAAAAACGAATAACCCATTCTCGACAAAAATTGCTCTCCTGTGCGAGTCACCACCGGCAAATTAGACCACAAAGCCTCTAAAGTTTGAGTTCCTCCGTTGTAAGGATAAGAATCTAACAACACATCTGCCAGCAAATAGATAATTCTGTGTTCTTCCTCAGTAGCAAACCTCGGCAAAAACTTAATTCGGTGCTTGCTCACTTTCTCAGCTTCGCAAGCTTGGTGATATGCAGCCTCAAACACCGCAGCATCGCCTAAAGCTTTGTGAATTAAGATACTGTTCGGCACTTCTTTGAGAATGGCAATTTGTGCTTTTACCAACTCGCGATTAAATTTTCTGCCGGGAGCCACGCACAGGTAAACTATCTGATCCAAACCGATCCGATGCGATCTTCTCAATGCAACGGGATCGACTCCATATCTCTGAAAACCCGACACCGCTACAAAGGAATCAGGCATCCTAATTAGCTGCTCGTCATAATATTTTTCCCTGTCTGCTGGGTGCGAGTGCCCGTCTGTAAGAAAGTAATTTTTCGGCGATATGTAAGGGGCGTCAAATCCCAGCCAAGAAACACAAACTGGTGCGGGTTTTTGGTAGAGAATATCAGCGTGAACTGGTACGCTGAGAGAATCTAAATCAACTAAAACGTCCAATTCATCTTGCTGAATTTGGTCGATAATTTCGGCAGAGTTTGCAATTCCGTTCGGGTAGGTTGTGGGAAAAGTCAGTTTGCCAAAACTTTCAAATTGCTGAGTGCGATCGTCAGGAACAATTCTTTCGGAAGCGTACAAATACACATTTGGTGTGATATTTGACAATTCGCGAATGATGTCAGCGCTGCACCAACCTACAGAATGGCGGCTGAAGTGATTGGACAAAAAGCCGATTTTTAACTGGCTGGATGGAACCGTTGGTTTGAAACTGTAATTTGCGGGTTGAGAAAAATTAGGTTTAATACATTGGTCGATATACTTTTGAGCAATTAATCTGTAAAGTTTTGAGTTGGCCGCCAAGTCATCTCGCAAATAGGGCGTGCTGAATAACAAGTTTGCATAAAGCGATTTAATTTCCACCGGGCTAGCGGTTTCTAAGTTTTGCTGCAAGTACGACTCTAGCTCTAAAAATCGATCGCCCGCAATTTGATTTAATCCCGACACTTGATAGGTGCTGATGAAGTAAATCGCGGTCATAATTGGATCTGTTTCGGCACACATTTGGCTGTAGTGGTGCACGGCTTGCCGCGCGGCAGCTAAATCGCTAGTATCTCTGAGGATGCCGCACAAATGTTGGTGGGCAGAAATAAAATCCGGTTTAATTTCTAGGGCTTTTTGAAGGTTGGGTATTGCCTCTTTAAATTTGCCCTGGTGGCGCAAAACTTGGCCAATTTGACAGTATGCTTCGGCTAAATCGGGTTTAAATGCGATCGCCTGCTTCCATGCAGCCACCGCCTCATCTAATTTCCCTTGCCGCGCTAATGTATCTCCTAAATTTAAGTGAAAATCTACCTGAGCAAGGTGGGGATTGAGTTCGAGAGCTTTTTGCTCGTAGGCTACCGCTGCATCCTGCTGCCCCTGCTGCTTCAGTGCCCCTGCCAAATTCCAGTAAGCAGCAGCCAAATTCGGTTTAAGTTCGATCGCCTTTTCATAATTGACAACCGCCTCCACCAAATGTCCTTGTTTGTAGAGCATACTGCCCAAATTAGCATAAGCCTCAGCAAAATCGGGATTCAGAGCGATCGCCTCGGAATAAAACCGCATCGCTTCCTCAATTTGGCCGCTTGCTTGCTGCACATTGCCCATTGTCACGTAAGCCGCCGCCCAATCCGGTTGCAATTCCAGAGCACGGCGACAAGCAGCGACGGCTGCTGCTAAATTGCCTTGAGAGTAATAGGTTTCAGCAGCGACTGTCAGGGATGCAGCATCTTCAAATTGGGGTGTTTCGGATTGGTTGCTAAAATCGGAATTCATTTGGCGGCCTATCTGTGCTATCAAGTTAAAGGTTGAATCTATATTATTTTGCAGAGTAGCAGTTTTAGCGGAACTACGGGCGATCGTCACAGAGAATTTATGAGCGACAAGCAAGCGACACAGCGCCAACATAACATCAAGTGGAAACCAAACCTCCTGCTGGGGATACTCTTGTTAACCTTAGCAATCCCCTTACCCTTTGCCCAAAAGACTTTCGCCCAGCAGCAGCAGACAGCCAGCTTTCGGCAGAAATTATTTCAAACTGCTCTTTATTTCACCCTATATTTTGAGGGCGGATTCAGCAATCACCCAGCCGATAAGGGCGGCAGAACTTATCGGGGCGTCTTGCAAACGGAATACAACGCCTACCGCTACAGTCGTGGGCTTCCGCCCCTCGACGTGACGCAGATGTCGGAAGCAGAGCTCCTAGAAATTTATAAATATTACTGGGATTCGAGCCTATCGGGCACGATGCAGCCGGCTTTGGCGATCGTCATGTTTGACACTGCCGTTAATTTCGGTATTAATAACTCTATTACCTTTCTTCAGCAAGCATTAGGATTGCCGCAAACGGGAGTTTTTGATGCCCGCACCAAGGAAGCGCTAAAAGGAGCGAATAATAGAAATACCGCGTTGCAAATGATTAACGAACGAATTATTTACCGCTACAAACGGGTACAAGAAGACCCGACTCAAATGGCTTTTTTCCGGGGTTGGCTGAGTCGCGATTACAGTTTGTGGGGTTATGTGAACAAGATTAAGAATTAACAGTTAACAGTTAAGCTGTGGAGCGTTTAAAATAGTATTGTATGGTGCAGGAGGGCCTCCGCGTTTCCCTTGCCGGTGGAAGCGATCGAGCCGACGCACCCTACAGGTTTCGTTAGTGGTTTAAATGCTCCACAGGTTAGTCCCTCTCTGCTGGGACGAAAGTTTATGTAGTAGCGGTTTTCAACCGCCGAGTCTTATCTGTTATGCCGATCGCATTTCCCACAGCCACAGCAGCCGATTGACAATGCTAGCGATCTTGTTGCAGAGTGATTCATCCGCTACCATTATCCCTCGATGTACTGAGTAAAAACACTCCGTCTTGCCGATGAATCGGGCGCCAATTTCCGAAATCGAAGGGACAACGAACCAGGAACAAGGAATTTTTTATTAAAATTTACACATACAAAAATTAGTCAATTCTCCCAAATGCCTTCTACATAAGAGCCTTCCACCTTCATTTGACGCTCTATCTAAAGTTAGGTAAAATAATTCATATTTTATGCTTAGCAGCTTTGAGCAAATCTTCAGCAGCTTTGTATCTAAGGCAACAATATCACTAGAGTGTTTATTGTTACCTTTGATACGTAAAAACCAAATAATTAGAGGGAGCGAGAAATTGGAAGTTTTTGAACGATCGCAACAACGGCAAACGCCCTCAACCCGAATGGCTGCAGTCGAGTCTTTTTGCAAAAAAGCGAGTATTGCAGTAATGGCGATCGGCTGTACAGTCATTTTGGGTTGGATATTCGATGTGCAACTCTTAAAAAGCATTCTGCCCGGACTCGTTACCATGAAAGCCAATACTGCGGTATGCTTTATTTTGGGCGGGTTTTCTCTATTCATCCAACAGACTAGGCGCACCAAATTAACAGCAAGAAAGCCTCAAAAAAATTATAAGAAATTGATTTTATTATCCTCATTTTTAATTATATTAATTAGCCTATTAACCCTACTTCAATATAGCTTTAATTTAGACTTAGGCATGGACCAACTGCTATTTAAAGAAAGTTACACATTGACAATTACCGGAACACCAGGACGCATGGCACCGAATACTGCTGGTGCTTTTTTATTGCTGGGAACAGCGCTGCTGCTGCTGTCAGAACGTCGGCCTAAATACCTGCGGATTCAAATCTTAAGCTGTTGTGCATTTTTAATTGCATTTACGGGTTTGATAGGCTATTTCTACGACAAAGCTTTATTTTACCAAATTGGCAATAATACAGGGATGGCTTTGCACACATCCGCAGCATTTATGTTGCTGAGCTGCGGCATTTTATTTGCCAGTCCCGATCGAGGATTGATAGCAGTAATGACGAGCGATCGCGCGGGCGGCATCATGGCGCGGCGCTTGTTGCCACGGGCAATCATTATCCCACCTTTAGTGGGTTATTTCATCCTATTGGGAGATCGGTTACAAGCCTACACGCCGGAGGTAGGGATATCGCTGTTAAGCGTATTGAACGTGATTATTTTTACAGTTCTGATTTGGCAGAATGCCAAAACTCTCTGCAGCGCAGACCGGAAACGCTATCGAGCGGAACTGGGACTGAGAAAAGCTAAATTAGACTTAGAAAATCAAGTTGAGAAACGGACTATCCAACTGCAAATAACCAACGAGCAATTGCAACAGCAAATTTTCGACTCTCAAACAACAAAGCAGGCGCTTCAAAAAAACTACAATCTGTTGATGACAGTAATCAACAGTACGCCCGCAGCCCTATTTGTCAAAGATATTCAGGGCCGTTATCTAATGCTTAATGCTGCGGGAGCCAGTATAATTGGCAAGTCGGTAGACGACATTATCGGCAGAGATGACAGCGAGTTGTTTCCGCCGGAAATTGCGGAAAATATTATAAAAACCGATCGCCCAATTATGGCAGCGGGAACAACGGAAGCGATCGAAGAAGAGCTGCCCGTCAAAGGAAATTTGAGAATATTTCTTTCTACAAAAAGTGCTTACCGGGACGGCTTAGGAAAGATCAGCGGTATAGTTAGCATCGCGCGGGATATTACTGAGAGCAAACAAGCCGAAATCGCCAACAGAAGTTTAGCAGCAATTCTGGAAGCAACCCCGGATTTTGTAGGTATCTACAACCTCGAAGGACGCGCCATTTACATTAACAAAGCCGGCAGAAAAATGGTGGGTATCGGCGAAAACGAAGATATATCCAAGCGAAAAGTTGCAGAATTCACGGCAGCCTCAGCCCGCAGCAATTTGAAACAAGCGATCGCCACCGCTGTTTCCGAGGGCTTTTGGAGTGGAGAAACAGCCTTCGTGTCAGCATCGGGACTCGAACTTCCCGTCAGCCAAGTCCTCATATCCCACTCCGCACCGGGCGGCAAACTCGCATACATTTCGACGATCGCCCGCGACATCAGCGATCGCAAACAAGCTGAACAAGCGCTGCAACTGTCTCAAGCTCGTTTCGCCGGCATTTTAGAAATTGCCGAGGACGCGATTATTTCTGTGGATGCTGACCAAAAAATTATCCTGTTCAACCAAGGTGCAGAACGGATTTTTGGGTGGACTGCTGCTGAGGCGGTCGGGCAATCCTTGAGCCTGCTGTTGCCCGAAGCTTTTGCCACCCCTCACAGTCACCTCGTCAGCAATTTCGGCGGAGGCGTTAAACAAGCCCGAACAATGGGCCACCGCAAAGAAATTTTCGCCCGCCGCCAAGACGGTACGGAATTTCCCGCCGAAGCTTCTATTTCCAAACTCGAAGTGGCAGGCGAAATCATATTCACAACTATTTTGCGCGACGTGACAGCCAGCCGCCAAGCCGAAGAAGCTGTGCGTCTGAGCGAGGAAAGATATCGATCCCTGGCCATGGCTACCGCACAGATGGTTTGGACGACAAACGCTAGCGGAATCTTCGACAAGCCTCAGCCTGATTGGATAGCTTATACGGGCATGAGTTTGAAAGAGAAGGACAACTGGATAGAACCAGTGCACCCAGAAGACCGCGATCGCACAATACAAGCTTGGAAGCGCGCCATAGAAACAAAAAGTCTCTACGAAGTCGAGCACCGCTTGCGAGCTGCAGACGGCAGCTACAGACACTTCTGGGTGCGGGCCGTCCCCCTTTTGGCAGCCGACGGCAGCGTTCGCGAGTGGGTGGGAACTCACACCGATATTAGCGATCGAGTCCAAGTTTTGGAAGCACTCAAGCAGTCGGAGGGACAGTATCGAGTGCAAGCAGCCGAGCTCGAAAAAGCTGTCCACGAGTTGCACCAAGCTCAAACTCAACTAATCCAAACCGAAAAAATCTCTTCTCTCGGCCAGCTAGTCGCCGGCGTCGCCCACGAAATTAACAATCCGATTAACTTCATCTACGGCAACATTACCCACGCCAGCCAATACGCCACAGACTTACTCAGTTTGCTCCATCTTTACCAGGAGAAATACCCAAATCCCGTCCCAGAAATTGTAGAAGCAGCCGAAGATATTGAAGTTGATTACTTAATGGAAGACTTTACGAAGATTTTGGAATCAATGAAAGTTGGAGCCGATCGCATCCGCGACTTAGTTGTATCCTTACGCAACTTTTCCCGACTCGACGAATCGCAGATGAAGCGAGTAGATATTCACGAAGGAATCGAAAGCACTTTGCTAATTTTGCAGCACCGGATCAAAGCTAATGTACTTCGTCCCGCTATTGAGATTATCAAAGAATACAGCAATTTTCCAAAAGTAGAGTGCTATGTAGGTCAGCTCAATCAAGTATTTATGAATCTTTTAGTAAATGCGATCGACGCCCTCGAAGAGTACAACAGCACTCATTCTTCAAAAGAAATATATGCTCGCCACAACCGAATTCGGATTAGCACCAGTGCGAATTCCGAGACAGTAACAATTCGGATTGCCGACAACGGGATGGGAATCAATCAAGAAGTTATTGGCAAGTTGTTCGACCCATTTTTTACTACTAAACCAGTCGGCAAAGGCACAGGCTTGGGACTGTCAATCAGCTATCAGATTATAGTTGAAAAACACCGAGGCAAATTGCGGTGTATTTCCACGCCTGGGGAAGGTGCAGAGTTTGTCATCGAGATTCCCATTTGCCAGGAAGTATCAGCGCTGGCTACCGAAAACACAAAGGAAATGGTCAATCTATTTTAGATTTTAGATTTTAGATTTTAGATTTTAGATTTTAGCATTGACTTGCGCGAGATAAATTCGAGGGGCAAGTTTCTCGGATACAGGTTTTTTATTTCTGGACGGATGAATCACGTGGCGGGTATCCTGGATGCTTTCGGTCATTAGTCATTAGTCATGAGTCATTAGTCATTAGTTTCAGGGCTGATCCATCGGGGGGGCTAGAAACCCGGTTTCTACGAGTTTTGCGTTGAGTGACGAGAAATATAGGAAGAAACCGGGTTTCTGAGGTAGCGAGTGCATCCTGGGCTTGCATTTGGATATCGTAGTCTGAAAACCTGGATTTTCACGAATGCCGGTACTCTCCCTTTCTCGATCGCCCTAAATCGAAATAATTCTTTACAATAAAAAAGTAACAATCCAATTAACCTTGACAAATTCCCTTGAAAATGCCTGTAAACCAACTTTCTCCAACCACAGCCTCGACGCAAACACCGACACTCGACTTTGACATAGCCATCGTCGGAGGGGGCATAGTCGGGGCAACCTTAGCCAGCGCCTTAAAAGATTCTGGATTGAAAATAGCAATAATTGAAACCCAACTCCCCGCAATCGCAGCAGCCAAAAAACAAGCCTATGCAATTACCTTGCTATCAGGAATGATCTTAGAAGGTATCGGCGTGTGGCAGCAAATCTTGCCGCAAATCACCACCTTCGAGCAAATTAGCCTCTGCGACGGCGACTATCCCGGTGTGGTCGAATTCCACCGCCCGGATTTGGGAAATACTGGCAAATTGCCCGTACCAAAAGCAGCTTTAGGTTACGTTGGCGAGCACGGAGTCATGCTGTCAGCTTTGCAAGAATCTTTGGCAAAAAACCCGAATTTTAGTTGGGTTTGTCCGGCGGAAGTAGTCGAGGTAAAATATTTAACCGATTGCGCCGAAATAGAAGTCAAACAAAACGGCGAAACTCGGACAATTCGCACCAAATTATTAGTCGCCGCCGACGGTTCGCGATCGCGCGTCCGCACCGAAGCCAAGATCAGCACTCGCGGCTGGAAATACTGGCAATCCTGCGTTGCTATCACTATTAAAGCAGAAAAACCGCACAATGATATCGCTTTTGAGCGCTTTTGGCCGAGCGGCCCGATGGGAGTTTTACCATTACCGGGGAACCGCTGTCAAGTAGTTTGGACAGCACCTCACGCGGAAGCTAAAGCTTTGCAACAAATGGATGAAAAAGAGTTTTTGACTTTGTTGGAACAGCGCACGGGCGGGCTGTTGGGGCGTTTGGAATTGGAAAGCGATCGCTTTTTGTTTCCCGTGCAGTTAATGCAGAGCGATCGCTACGTTTTGCCCAGATTAGCACTAATTGGCGACGCCGCCCACTGCTGCCATCCCGTCGGCGGCCAGGGATTGAATATGGGCATTCGAGACGCTGGGGCGATCGGCCAAATCTTGCAGCAAGCGCACCAAAAAGGCGAAGACATCGGCGACTTGCGAGTATTGAAACGGTATCACAACTGGAGGAAAAAAGAGAATTTAATCGTGTTAGGATTTACCGATTTTCTAGACAGATTATTTTCCAATACTTGGCTACCAATTGTAGCATTTCGCCGCTTTGGATTGTGGTGTTTGCGGACAATTCCCCCAGTGAGGTTTTTAGCCTTGCGCTTGATGACAGGCTTGATGGGCCGGCCACCGGAATTAGCGAAAAATTAGGACTTACGCACGGGTGGTCAGAAACCGGGTTTTTGCGAGAATACTTCGTTAAAACCCATATAAACTGCCAAAAACCCGGTTTCTTTAGTATTTATGCGTAATTCCTATAGAAGTACAGTTTAACTATTAGCAAAATTCCCCGATGTCTAATCTGGAGAGTGTGAAATATTAAACCCGCTCAAAACGCGCCCCAATAAATGGAAGACTCGCCCTTGGAATTTGTCGCCGCTTTACTAATATTAGATTCTTGATTTTCAGGCTCGGTAGCGGTGACAAGCGATGGTAAAGACCTAATTCGCAACTCGTTTAGCAAACTGTGAATATTACATGGCTCCGCATCGATAATGCTGGCGAGGGGTAGCAAATTTTTAACGGCATATTCCCCAAGCCTAGCGTTAATACTTTCTGCTAAATACGATAGCATAATATATCTGCTAGCACTACTGATAATCTGAAAAATTTTATTAAATTCGTCAAAGTGTTGAGTACCCGGTATATCTGTGGCAATACAGGTTTCATCGCTCAAAAATAAATCTACATTAATTTGACTAGCCGCTGCAACTTGAGCTTTGGTCAACCAGATTAAATCTAAAATTGGTTCCGATTCGCACTCGTGAAAAATCAACCGCTTCAAACCCGATCGCAATTCTGCCGAATTTAAGGTATTTTGCCATTCTAGACACCAATCGCAGCTTTTGGTATTGCGGGCGACTTTTACTGTTTTCGGGCGTTCTCTAGCATCTTTCAACAAAGAAAGACAGCCAACCGATTTAGCAAATTTGACAGAAACTCTATCGTGCAGTATCCGGTTAGAGTCAATATAATCCTTGCGCCAATGCGCGTCGGGGATGAGAACTTTTTCCGCCAAACAAAGCGTGTTGTTAGCGGTAAGAATCGGTATATTGTTAACTGCGACTCCTTGTAATAACTGTTGAGATTCCAGGCGGTAGAGTACCTGAATCGCGCAGTTTTTATCCGCTTCATTTAAAGCATTATTGCCGTACTCTGCTGCTAGTTCTGCCAGGAAGTCTAAGTAGTCTTGTACAGTGGGCGAGATCCTTTGTCCTAATAACTGATAAACTTCGGAATGAGAATTAGAACTAGGTATTGTTGTGCGTCGATTTCCGAAAAAACCAACATCATCTAAAAAAGCGTGTTTGGGCTGCCAAAACTTACCCGTAGACTCATCCCACAGACATTGACGATGAGCAAAACGCTCTTGAATTTGCCGCTTTTGATCTGCCGAAATACCGCCTTTTACCAAAGTATCGTAAAAATACTTGTAAATCGCCTCGACTGATTGCAGTTGTGTATTTTGATTGTTGGATAATTTAATTTGAACTGTCATTTTCCCAAAGTTTTATGATAACATCAAAGTAGTCGATAACGGTATTTGGGTCTACAGGCTCAAAACCCAGTGCCTTTTTGATTTCTACCTTCAGTAAATCCCGCTGAGGACGTGCAAATATAAACTTTTGGCTGGCAACTAAAGGAGCATCTTGAATGAAACACAAGTCTTTAGCGCGGTACAATCTAGGTTCAGGTTTTGCAGCACCGAAATATTGGCTTAACTTTTGAGGATTTCCCTCGACAGGAAGCCAAGGTTTATCTACAAGTGCTTCTGGTAGTGTCTTGTTGCTGTTGGCAAGTCTGATATTTTTGATCGCATCCCAGTTGTCAACGATGTAGTTAAAAATAGCAATGCAGCTATCGGCTACAGCCTCTGCACCCGCTCGATTTGCCCTTTGAATGAGATTGTCAACGCAGGCTAAAATGTCATCAGCATCGGGATTTTGCCTCATTCCTAACTCTGAGAAAAATTTCAGCCAAATTTCAGAATTCTGCGAGTAAAATTCCATGTCTGGAATCACTGCTACATTCCCGATAATGTTTCGGACTACCTCACTAAAAGGATTATAAATCAATTGGGCAGCTCTCAATCTCCTGTCACTACAGCGTACCAGACGTGCCTTTTTAAGCTCTTCCTGGAATCCGAAAGCATTCTCTCCTGCATTTTCTAACTCTTTGCTAGCTTTAGTCAAGTTATCCCTAATCCAAGTTAGTGCGATTAACTGTTCTTCTGGGGAAAAGGAGGCATACTCTGGCAACAAACAGTCACGAATTAGTCGGGCGCGGTTGAGTATTGGTACTTGCAAAAGTTGGAAAAGTGGCAGCCATTCTCGTTTTTGTCCTAAGCGTAAAAGGCGCAAACTACCTGCAATTTCTGGCGGTTCATATCCGTCGCCCGGAAGGTAGACATTTTCACTGTAGAGGTCAACTATTTCGCCGGAAGTTGTTGGATAAATTGGCAGTTGGCGCAGCTTCTTTTTCCGGTTTTCATCGTAATTTATTTGCTCTCGACTTGCCAGGAAATTCAGCAGATATGTATAATGCTTTTCGTTGTAAGGTGGCAAACCTCGATCGCACCGCGAATATACTATGTCTAGGATATCCGGGCCCGTGATACAATAGACTAACTGATTTTTGTGGCGATCGGCAAATTGTGCGATCGCACCCTCAAGTTTTGCCGGTGCTTTGACAAGTGTTGCCCCAAAATATTCTACCGCCGCAATTGTTTCCGCCTCAATTCGATCCCCGCGCAACAAAGGAGTGTCAGCAATTTTCGCTTTGTAAAGCTTGCCATTACTTCCCGGAACCAGTGGCACTTTTGTCAAGGCATCGACTGTTTCTTGCGACAGATGTCTCGGATTTATCTTGTAAAAATAATCATAAACTAGAGTCAACCATTCTGCATTAGGAGGATGCGTTGCATCGGGATTCCAATCAATTTCTGACGCAGTTGAATCCACCAACTTAACCAATTGCTTGGCTACTTCCGCAGCAGTCATGGCTGAGATGCCCTTTAGATTGTATGCAGGCAATAATTTAGTTAAATCTTGGTGGAGAAACCATTCGGGATAACTGACAAATATTTCCCTCTGCGCCTCATCTGCAATGTAGATAGTGCCGATCGCATTATACCCAAATACCTGCAAAGTATTGTCAGCCAGAATAGCAAGTGGCAAACCGCGCAAATCTTGACAATTGTCGCTGAGACAATATCGCAGCATATTCCCAATCCACTGCCGATTTCGCAGGCTTGCTTTCGGTGCATCCGACAGCGCAATCCCTAGGGATTTATTTTCGATTAAATGCTTTCGCAAGTTGGCAGCAGTGAAGGTTGGTAAAGGCAAACCTGCATCTTTAAAAGCTGTTAAAATCGAATCGGGCAATGGCGGATTTGGAAGATCGATATTATCGGCACACAGCGGTGCTAATAACTCGTCCCAACACTTTTTAGATGGTAAATTTTTGACTGTCGGAGGTGTCACCCATCTTGTCTGTGACATTACTGCTCCGGTAATTTTACCCTCATATACAATTTGTTTGACAGCCGATCGCACAACTGGTTTGTGGTACAATAACTGCATCACAAATCCCTGCAATTCTTCCAGAGCTTTGCTGGCAGTAATTTTGCTAATCGGCCAAATTTGGTAAAATTTATCTGATTCAAATACTCCGATATCTTGCACTAAATCGACAATTAAGTTAGCACAAGCATGAGACAAAACGTGGCGCGCTAGTAGCCCATTCCAAATAGCTCTAGGCTTATCTTTTCCCGTTTGTCCGCTGTCGCTACTGAGATTATCCCGCGAACTATTTAAGTTGAAAAAACCGTTGATGTGAACCTGCCAACCAGTTTCGAGAGGAAGCGGCAAAAAACAGTAAACTTTGCCCGAAACAGGCGCCAGATTTCCCTCTGTACTGGCAGCATTAATTCTAGCAGCCGCACCGGCCCAAGGCACGACTTTTTCTTGGCTTTGGTGCATTGCTTCTATGACTTTTGCCAATTCGCCGCCTTCGTCTGTGCGAATTAAACTGACTATTCTCCAAGTTGACTTGATAGTACGATCGCAACTAATCGTTTCTATCTCGTGGCGGTAAGAAACTGAGACTAAACCGTCATGATTGCGGTGGCACAATTCCAGCAACTTGTCGGGGTTATCGGGAATTGCATCAAGGATTTTTTGTCGCGCCGAGCGGACTTCTTGCGGATTTTTGGTAACAATCGCTAGAATTTCTTGCCTAGTTCCTTGACTGTTTGCAGGAATTTCGTATACTCTAATTTCCTGAACAGATTTCAAAAATAGCAAAAGTTCTTCACCCGACTGTCTCAGTTCGTCTAGGAGTTCCTTGACGTTTGATTCAGTAAAAGCTTGTTTGCGAATCTCGCTATTTTTTGCGCTTTCCGTTGTTCGCAGAGGCAGCCGAAATAGAGTACCTTGAAAGTTTGTATCTCCAACGGGCAATCCTCCCGCTGCATAGACTTGCATAAAATCGGGATATTTTTGGTACCATTTAGCCTCTGCCAAATTCCACTCGCGCCCAGGTTCTTGCCGAGAAGTGCCGGGAATAGCTGCACCGTGAGGGTCAAAAAAAATGATGCGATCGCGCGACACGAAACTGGGAAAATCTGTAACGTGATAAATTGCATTAAACCCAACACCAAACCTACCCGTTTTCTGCAAGTCTCGCGCTTTTTCGCTTTGTCCCAAGCTGCGAATGCTGTCAAAATCTTTGTCTGCAAACACGCTATCGTTGTAGACTAACATCGCCGGCCCCATTAGCAGTACCATGCGATCGTCCGGCAATGATTTGACGTGATGGTTCCGCCAATCAAGGGTTATTTCTACCCGCGCTGCTTTCGCATCGTCAGCATTTTGAATTAATTCTTTGAGAATCCCCACACCTTCGGGATAATCTCGGATAATTCCCCTCAATCGGGCGATTAAAGGTTCTGATTGATAGAAAGATTTTCCCTCAACTTCGCTGTTGCTGTAAGCCATAGATGTTCAGACGGCAGGAATTTTCATGCGAGCGCGGGTGTTCGCTCTCTACCCATACTATAACTGATAAATTAATTCATTCTTTAACAACTTCCATCAACTCCTCAATCAAAACATCGAGGGTGCGAGCTATCTTTTGAATGGATGTGATATCAACCGTTGCTAGTCCTTCCGATCGCGCATAGTGCCTGACTGTGCTGTACGGAACCTCGGATCGATCGGCAACATCCTTTAGCGTCCATCCTTTTTCATCAGCCAACTCTCGGATTCGGAACCTAACTAACCCCATTCTACTTGACAAACGATAACTACAGCACTTTCCAGGTAAGTGAAGTACAGAGAAACCGGGTTTCTTTAATAAAACCGGTTTCTGGCGAGAAATCCAGAAGAAACCCGGTTTCTGGGGTGTACTTTATAAACCTGGAATCCGCTGTATCTATGTTTTTAATTCAAACACAATAGTCGATCGACAGTTAAAGAGTATTTTGTATAGTGCGGATCTGTCAGAAGTCCGCGCGTGCGAAGCTATCCCGTAGGGAATCGCACTTAAAGATATCTGATGAATCCGCACCCTACCGTACTCGCCCACAAATCAAAGAAACCGGGTTTTTCAGCAAATCTTCGCCTGTAACCAAATATTCTCGCAAAAACCCGGTTTCTGCCCACCCACCCATCAAATATAAAACAACTGCCGACAGCCAAAACCGTCAACAGTTGTTCTATATATTCAATGCGGATGGCGAGACTCGAACTCGCAAGGACATATTGCCACACGCACCTCAAGCGTGCGCGTATACCAATTCCGCCACATCCGCTCTTTCTGGCAATCTCCGGGATTTTTGCGTTACCAGTTAAAGATTCACAGGTTGAGGTTCCTGACATTTAACTCGTAACTTGCCCTTTGACACCGCCGATTTACAATCATAGCACCACTACCAGCAAAATGTAAAATAAATTTTTGTGAACAATTTCTGGAAAACGATTATCCAGAACATACCGAAAGGCATTATTGTACAGAATATTGAGTGAATTAAGCAGCGAAGATGGGGTTCTCGAAAATTTTAATCGCTAATCGGGGAGAAATAGCTCTCCGCATATTGCGGACCTGCGAGGAAATGGGGATTGCCACGGTCGCCGTACACTCCACCGTAGATAAACACGCCCTGCACGTCCAGTTGGCAGACGAAGCCGTTTGCATCGGGCCCCCCACCAGCAGCAAAAGCTATTTAAACATCCCCAACATCATCGCGGCTGCACTGACGCGCAACGCCGCAGCCATTCACCCCGGTTACGGCTTCCTCGCCGAAAACGCCCGATTTGCCGAAATCTGCGCTGACCATCAAATTACCTTCATCGGGCCGTCTCCGGCAGCAATGCGGGCGATGGGCGACAAATCCACCGCCAAAGAAACTATGCAGCGGGTGAAAGTCCCCACAGTTCCCGGTAGCGACGGATTGCTGGCGGACGATCGCGAAGCTTTGTCGATCGCCCGCGACATCGGCTATCCTGTGATGATCAAAGCCACCGCCGGCGGTGGAGGCCGCGGCATGAGGCTAGTGAGAGAACCCTCGGAACTCCCCAAACTATTCTCAGCAGCCCAAGGCGAAGCCGACGCAGCCTTCGGCAACCCCGGACTTTACCTCGAAAAATTCATCGAAAAACCCCGGCACATCGAAATCCAAATCCTTGCCGACAACTACGGTAACGTCATCCACCTCGGTGAGAGAGATTGTTCGATTCAGCGCCGACACCAGAAACTCCTCGAAGAAGCCCCCAGCCCCGCCCTCAGCCAGAAACTGCGAGATCAAATGGGTCACGCCGCCATTGCCGCCGCCAAATCCATCAACTACACGGGTGCGGGCACTGTCGAATTTCTGCTTGACAAATCGGGCAAGTTCTACTTCATGGAAATGAACACCCGCATCCAAGTAGAACATCCCGTCACCGAGATGATTACAGGCCTCGACTTGATAGCCGAACAAATCCGCATCGCCCAAGGAGAAAAACTGCAAATCAAGCAAAACCAAGTCATTCTCAACGGCCACGCGATCGAGTGCCGCATCAACGCCGAAGATCCCGATCGCAATTTCCGACCCCACCCCGGCATAATCAGCGGTTATTTGCCTCCCGGTGGCCCCGGCGTGCGGATGGACTCTCACGTCTACACCGATTACGAAATACCCGCTTACTACGATTCTTTAATCGGTAAAGTAATTGTATGGGGGCGCGATCGACCGACAGCCATCCGCAGGATGAAACGGGCATTGCGGGAATGCGCTATCACCGGCGTTCCTACCACCCTGGGCTTTCACCAAAAAATCCTCGATTCCCCCGAGTTTCTCAGCGGCGAAGTTTACACGAATTTCGTCGAACAGTTCTTGAACCAAAATAGTCATTAGTCAATCGATTTTGGATTTTAGATTTTGGATTTTGGATTGAAAGATTGAAGAAAGCAACCCCACGGATCGATCCGGGGGTTTTTACCAAGCCTGCTTTCAGTCAACAGTCAACAGTCAACCCCCAACAGTCAACAGTCAACCGCCAACTTCTACATCATCATTGTCAGCAGCCCTTGCTGGCCGAGAATCATTTCTCGCAGCAAGCTACAGATACCCACCCAAATAATCGGCGTAATGTCCACCCCGCCGATCGGCGGTACAATCTTTCTAGTTATGGCTAAAAAAGGTTCCGTGGGCCAAGCAATCAGACTCAACGGCAATTTGCTCAGGTTCACCTCGGGATACCAAGTCAGAACGATCCGAAAAATAAACAGCAAAGTCATCACGACTAGGACAGAGCCCAGAATCCAACTTGCAACGGTAATACCAGTCATGGGTCTTATCTCGAAATCTTAAGTTTTGTTAAGTCTGCCATTCATAATTTTAACCGTTTCACAGGTGCGATCGAAAGTATAAAATTAATAAAAATCAAATTGTTGTAACAAAGGCTTGGAATCTATGACTCCTTCTCTCGCGAACTTTTTGTACAGCCTGCTGGTGGGCGTGGTGGTAGTAGTGCTTCCAGCAACGATCGCCCTGATCTTCATCAGCCAAAAAGACAAAATCAAGCGCACCTAAAAAGTCAGCGGGTTTCTAAGTCCGGCGCTGCAAGTCAATTTTCGGCTACACGTCGGGCATTTCCCCGATGCGAGAAACCTCGGCTGCCAGCAACTGTCAAGGCAAAACCTTCAGTTGACTGCCAAGCTGAGGTTTTTTCCCGTTAAACTCATTATTATACTGACTTCCCAAGCTGAAACCCTGACCGGACTCTGCCCCAGAAAGCACCGTCGGGCTGACAGACTTAATGATAGATGTAAAATCTAACTCGCTAACATAGGAAAGACATAGGAGATAGGCTAATGGTCAATTTAGGATTGAACTGGAGCAGCCTGTTAGGGATTATCCTAGCAGTAGCAGGGGCAGGACTGTATTTTCTGCGATCGTGGCGTCCCAAACTAGCCCGAGACCACGATATTTTTTTTGCAGCAGTCGGCTTGCTGTGCGGCGGTATTCTGTTATTTCAAGGATGGCGGCTTGACCCAATTCTGGCATTCGGTCAATTTCTGTTGACTGGTTCCGCCATATTTTTTGCAGCAGAAAGCATTAAGCTGCGAGGAGCGACCACAGCCCAAGCCAAAAGTCGCGCCCAATACGTAGATGAAGACCGACCGGTCAGCAACGCCTACGGTTACGACGGCTACGATGCCGACATGGAACAGCTAGAACCAGAGGAAGACTATCCGCAGCGTCCCCGGATCAGAGGCAGCCAAGACTACCGTTCTTCTCGGGAAGCCTACGACGACGAACCCCGCCGCCGCCCCTCGAATCGCAACGGCAGCGTTAATACCGGACGGCCCGATTCGGGCGATCGAGCCTCGCGCAAACGTCCCTCTCGCCCAGAAGCCCCGCCAACCCAAGAGTCAGACAACTGGGACGTTTCAGACAACCCCGAAGAAAGACCGACCCGCAGCCGCAGCAGTCGCCCCCCTGCTTCGGAAAACCGCAGTTCCGATACGCCGCCGAGAACCAAAAAACCCCGTCCTACGGAATCATCCAGGTCTCGCCCCAGCAACCGCGACGTGGAAGCACCGCCGTCAGACTACGTGGAGTATCGACCTGTAGAATACCCGGAAGACCAACCGGATAATTCCCCCAGTTTCGACAAATAGGCAAACACTAAGTAGATGGGTGAAACTAAACTTTTCTCGTACCCGTCGGCAAAAAAATAAGTTGCGTTTATTGATGCCCATCTACTTATTTTTCAGATATTAAAGTGATTCAAAAGACTGTAAATTGCGAGGGTGAAAACCCATACCAACGGAGATATACACAAAGAAAAGCTAATTTTTTTTGAATTTTTTTTTGACAATCAAGCATCCAGGATACAAGCCCCCAGATTCATTCCGAAAGCAGACTCAGGACCCAGAAATAAAAAACCTGTATCCGAGAAACTTGCCCCCCGAATTTATTTCGCGCAAGTCAATGCTTCAATTCTAAAATCTAAAATCTAAAATCTAAAATCTAAAATCTAAAATCGATTGGCCTACCGAATCTGTGGAACTAATCGACAGCATAATAATCTAAATATAAAATCCCAAATATTAAATCAGCAAGATGCCATTACTCGAAATAGGAGATCCGGCTCCCTGGTTTTCCGTTCCTTCTACAAATAACCCCTTATTTCATTTCCCGACTGTTGGCGGCCGGCGAGTCGTGCTGTTTTTCTTTGCCAGCACAGCTTTTGAACAAATCCAAGTTATCCTCAAAAGCTTTCAAGAGCTTTCAGAGGAATTCCAAAGCTTGCAAGTACCGCGGTTTGGAGTGAGCGTTGACCCAGCAGACAAAGAACAAAACAGACCAACCACAATTGCTCCGTCATTCCTTTTTTTCTGGGACTTGGATAAAAAAGTCAGCCAGCAGTACGGTGTTTTCCGAGATGTCGAAGAAAATGGAGTTGCCGGAGTTTACTATGCACCACAAACTTTTGTTCTCAACGAAAACCTTCAGGTAATTAATATTTTGCCGATGGGCGAACCGCACCAACACGCCCAGCAAGTATTAGATTTTCTCAAAAGTTTGCCCCCAATTGAGGAAGCCCGAGCAGCCACTCGCCACGCCCCGGTGTTGGTAATTCCTAACGTTTTGGACAAAGCATCTTGTCGCAGTTTAATCGATATCTACAAAGCTCACGGTGGCAGTCCTTCCGGCTTTATGAGGCAAATAGGCGGGAAAACAGTTGGTCTGCACGACGACACTTTCAAGAAGCGCCGAGATTTCTTTATTGAAGACCCGAAGTTACAGCAGCGATTGAGTGCGATTATTTGGCGCCGGGTGCGGCCGGAAGTAGAAAAAGCTTTTCAGTTTACAATCACTAGGTTTGAGCGCTATTTGGTGGGCTGTTACGATGCTGACAGCGGCGGTTATTTTCGGCCGCACCGGGACAACACTAGCAAAGCTACGCTCCACCGCAGGTTTGCGATGACGCTAAACTTGAATGTGGGAGAGTACACGGGGGGATTTTTACGGTTTCCAGAGTACGCGCCACACGGTTATAAAGGCGATTCTGGCACGGCGATTATTTTTTCGTGTTCTTTGCTGCATGAAGCGACGCCGGTGATTAGCGGCCAGCGTTTTGCTTTGCTGTCTTTTTTCTACGGCAATCAGGATGCCGAGGTACGACAAGCTAATTTTAAGTATTTAGCTGCTGATTCAGATTCCCGAATTGGAGAACCGGCGTAAGGAATGTCACTACCGTGGTGCAAGTCCTAAAATAATTAGAGAAGGTAGTTAGCGGTTAGCCACAAAACCTAATTCCTAGCTACCGATCGCTAAATACTAATCGATCGCCATGAATTTCAAACTTCTAAGTTTAGCAGTATCGGGAATTTTAACGGTTGGGGTTGCAGCCAGCGCCAGTGCGGTTGTTACCACATCCCCTGGGCGGCAATCAACAGATTTAACGGAATTTAACTCGGTGCATTCCCAGGGTGCGATCGCCCAAACTGTCGAAGAACAAACCAATATTCGGGTCTACGAAAAGGCTAGTCCGGCGGTTGTTACAGTCGATACAGATAAATCTAACGGCAGTGGCACAATTATCAGCCCCGACGGCATGGTGTTAACGAACGCCCACGTTGTTTCGGCAGGCGGTACCGTCAATATCATTTTGTCAGACGGCAGAAAACTTGTCGCCGATGTCATCGGATTCGGCGAAGACGGTCTAGACTTAGCCGTGCTGAAGATTCGCGGTCAAAACAATTTGCCCACTATTCCTTTAGCCCGTCCCGGTTCGGTGAAAGTCGGGCAACAAGCATTTGCGATCGGCAATCCCTTCGGTCAATTTCAAGGTACTTTTACAGTCGGAATCGTCAGCCGCATCGACCAGCAGCGGGGCTTAATTCAAACCGACGCCGCCATCAATCCCGGCAATTCAGGAGGCCCACTGCTCAACAGTTCAGGAGAATTAATCGGCGTCAATACTTCTATTTTTACTCGCGGTCGGGGCGGTGGCAGTATCGGTATCGGTTTTGCAATTTCCGCAGACAAATTACCCGCTTTCCTGACAGCGGTGCGAGAAGGGCGAGCTCCCCGCGCGGCTCAAGCCCGATCGCCCTTTGGTGGCAACCAATCACCTCAAAAAGTTACGTTAAACGGGCCCCCCGTCAGCGGCCTCCTCACCGACAAGTCTAGCGTTCTGCCCACCGACAACAGCTTTTTTGACCTCTACTCATTTGACGGAAAAGCGGGCCAGCAAATCACAATAGAAATGAAAAGTCAAGAGATTGACCCTTATTTAATTTTGCTCGGCCCCAACCAGCGCGAAATCGCGCAAGACGATGACGGGGCCGGGAATAAAAACGCCAGAATTACAGTCAGGCTGCCAGCAGACGGGACTTACACGTTAGTTGCAAATTCCTACCAAGCTAGGCAGTCAGGGGCTTATACGTTAGAGCTGAAAGCGAGTGCTCCTACCGCGCCTTCTCGGGCGATTTTGCAAGAAGAAGGTGCTTTAGTCGCAGGCGGCCCAGTATTGCCGTCTGACAACAGTCTGTATCGAGAGTATACTTTTGAAGGTCGATCGGGTCAGTCTGTCACCATTTCCCTCGAAAGTACAGATTTCGATCCCTATGTGGCGATCTTTGGCCCTAACGGCCGATTAGTGGCAGAAAATGACGATGGAAGCGATTCGACTAAAAATTCGTTTCTGACCGTTACGTTGCCCGCTACGGGTCGCTATCGCGTAATTGTCAATGCTTACGATGCTTCGGGCCGGGGTCGTTACACTCTAACTGTCCGGTGAAAATTGAAAATTCGGAACTGGGAATTGGGAATCGGGAATTGGGCAAACAGGGCATTGGTAATTGGTAGCATCTAAGGAATGAGAATTAAATAACTTACAATCTTTATTGTTCTTGTGGCATGGGCGTCCCGCCCGTGCATAAAGGACGGGCGGGACGCCCATCCCACTTTCAAGAGTGTAAATTATTTAATTTGCGATCCTAACAAATAACTAATGACTACTGACTAATGACTACTGACTTCTTCCTTCTTCCTCCGTTACAAATCGAGGTAATTCATGCGTCAAGTTAGATTTTGGGCGATCGCGCCAATTGCTCTGGTAGCTACTTTTTCTGGCAAGCCGGCTCTCTCCCTGTCACTTTCAAATTCAGGTGTTGCTAACAGCAGTTCCACCCTTATTTCAGCAGAATTTCCTCAAAACTTAACTGATGCGAAGACTGCTGACAAGGCGGTTTTAGCTCAAGCAAGCCCCAACCCGTCCCCATCGCCACAAAGTTCGCCAACTCAGACCCCAACTGTAGAACCTCCGCCGACTCCTGATGCGGGTGCATCTAAAGTCATTTTAGAGCAAAACGGAGAACTCAGCCCTGCTAAGTCTTCTGTACTTCCCTCAGACAGCAGTTTGTACGACGAGTATACCTTTGAAGGCACTCAGGGTCAGAAACTGGTTATTACCGTAGAAAGTACCGAGTTTGATACTTATCTCGCTATTTTCAACTCCCAGGGCGAGCTACTTGGAGAAAATGATGATGTCACGCAGCAAAATTCCAATTCTGAACTTACTGTTACCTTGTCTGCAAACGGTCGCTATCGCGTCATTGTCAATGCTTACGATCCGCCTCCAAAAGGTAGAGGCAAGTACAGTTTGACCGTCCGCGAAACAACTGGAAATTAGTTTGAACGAAACTTCGGAGTCAGGGCACGGCATTGCCGTGTCCCTATAATTCAAGGACGATCGCACTATAAGCAACTACTATTCACTTTGGTAAATTCATAGGTTTTTATGCCACTATAAATGTTAGAGTCTGGCACTTATAATTTTCTAATATCATGTCCTATCGATTAACCATAATATCCCGGTCGGGGCGGGTTTTTGAGATTGTCAATTATTGACAGGTATTGTTCTGAACCCGCCCCTACAAAAATCGCGGTCGCTCGACCGGACATGATATAGTCCAATACGGTTCAGTTAAGCTCGATCCCCCCTAGCCCCCCTTAAAAAAGGGGGGACAAGAAATTACTCTTGCGTCCCCCTTCTTAAGGGGGATTTAGGGGGATCTCGCCCGGAATAAATAGTTTTAACTGAACCGTATTGTGATATAGTCTGTATTTTAAATAACTATTAAAAATCAAAAGGAAGCTGAAATATAGATAATTTTTCAGCTTCCATTTTGAATTGATTTTGATTAATTTAACGCAGACCCAGCCAGGTGAAAAAATCCTGGCGGGTGAAGAATTCTAGCAGCAAAAGTCCCACGAACCCCACCATCGCAAATCGTCCGTTGATTTGTTCGGCGTAGGCATTCCACCCAAAGGCTGGTTCTGGTTTTGGGGTATTTGGGGTTGTCGGTTTTGGGGATGGAGGAGTTTTAGCAGTCATTTAAAAGTTTTAAGTTTCGAGTTGTGAGTGATGATTTTGGGGAAGCTTTGCGATCGCACAACTTGTAATTTACCAGGAAAAGGACAGCCGATCGCTAATCTGCTGACTTTTCTAAACTTTGAACCGATTCGATCAGATTTCGCACGGTTTCGGTACCTTCTGAAGGCTCAAAAAACAGCGGGAACTTGCCGCGAGCGATCATTCTCAAACCCAACGGGCCCAGACTCAGCAAACCTTTAACATCGCGGAAGTAGTTTCCTACTACTTCGATGCCAAATTTGCGCTCGTCTATCCAGCCCCCTTCTTTGACGAGATTGATTAAAACTTTGCGGTGGCGGATCGATCGACTGGCTTGGTCGTCTTTGCGATCGAGAATCTCTTGTTTAATCTTACCAATTTGATCCATCGGCGCAACTTCCATCGGACAAACCGAGTTGCAGTAGTAACAGCGCGTGCATCCCCAGACACCTGCGGTGCCTTCGTTGTATTTTTCCAGTCGATTTTCGGTTTCGCTGTCGCGGGAGTCGGCGATCGTGCGGTAAGCTTTGGCGAGGGCGTGGGGGCCGACAAATTCCGGGTTGACTTCGCGGGCGTTGCACTCAGAATAGCACGCACCGCAGAGGATGCAGTTGCCTGTTTGGTCGAGTTTCGATCGCTCTTCTGGAGTTTGCAGAAATTCCCGTTCTGGAATTGCTCGCGAGGCGGTGCTGATATATGGTTCAACTGCTTCTAGGTTGTCCCAAAAACTGGTCATGTCAACAACCAAATCTTTAATGACCGGCATATTTCCCATTGGGGCGACGGTGATTTCTGGGATGAAATCAGTAGGCATTTCTGCTGAGCTGGAAGCAGCTATTTTTTGCAGTCTTGCGAGTTCGCTGGCCACATTTTCTTTGCACGCTAATGCCGATCGACCGTTAATTCGCATAGAACAACTGCCGCAAATTGTATTACGGCAATTTTTGCGAAAAGCTAAAGTGCCGTCGTGTTCCCACTTAATACTGTTGAGGCAGTCAAGGATGGTATTGCTCTCTTCCACATCTAGGGTGTAAGTGTGAATCCGGGGAGCCTCGTTTTGATTTTGGCGCACTACATTAAAGCGGACTTTCATATTTTGATTAAGGAATTTAGTGTTTATTTTAAGCTGAATTTTTGCACTCTCTAGAAAGCTCTTATTTTTTTAACAACTATCTAAAGTCAGAAATTTTTATTTTTTTTTTCATTGTTTGATAAACATCAATAATTCTCAAGTTATAAATCCTAAATTGCCAATTTTTTAAGCGGATTTGTGAGCTATTAATTGGAGATGAAAGTAATTAATCGCTACAACTCGCTAGTCGGAGGTGCGTGATGTCCAGCTTGTTTGTATTAACTTTTATGTTTTCCACACCTGCTTTTTGTCTGGGTCTGCTAAATCCTCAATGGGTGGGACTGGGAACTCGCAAGCGATCGGCTGCCTTGTACGGCGGGTTGATGGCAGTTTCGTTCGTTTTGCTTGGGGTTACAGCACCTAAGACGCCACAACCAGTTTCATCGGGGCTGCTGGCCTCAACTGAATGGCCAGAATTTAAGGTCAGCGCACCTTTGCGCTGAACGTAGCTGGGTATGCCTCTCACTTTTTTGGTAGCATTACAAGAAATTTTACCAGGAATTACGCCCGGTTGGGCCTACAAACTTAGTTTTTTAACTACCAGCCGGGAAGTCCCGGGCGTATATTCAGAGGGGACGCATCTGAGCGCTACGCCCCGTACCCCGAATGAATTACGCCCGCGTGATGAAAGGCTCGTCGGGTGTAGGTACGGAAACCGACAATTAGACATTGCGAGTACCTTTAACTTTGATGTACTTTCTAACTATTAAATCGAAAAAATGGTACATTAAAGTAGGTGGAAAAAAAGAAGTTTCCCATGCAACTAACATACAAATACCGCCTCAAACCCACACAAACCCAATTAGCAAAAATTGTGGCTCATCTAGAACTCGGTCGTCGGCAGTACAACTACCGACGGGCGTCAAAGATTCAGATGGTGGTCAGCCACGAGAACGCCCGTCAACGCCTGTCCCTTGATTGTTTCGATAGTCCCTATTGAGGAGATTTATCAAAACATTCCTTTGACGAGAGTGCAGACTAGGGATGGTAGAAAAAAGGATGAATTAGGTAATCCTTTGACTAAAAAGGGTGACATTTTCTCGAACATTGAAGGCGGTTATGTGCAGTGGCAAACCATACAGCTTGCCGACCTGAAAAACACTAAAAAACTATTTCCTGATTATAAATTGTTGGATGCACAGGTTTTACAAGATGTCCTCAACAGGGTGGAAACTTCCTTTTCAAATTTCACCACGCCGGACAAAAATGGCAATCGTAGGGGCCAACCCAAGTTCAAAGGGTTTCACTACTACAAATCTTTCACTTATCCTCAGTTGGACAATTTAAATATTGTCAAGGACGAGCAAAATAGGATTTGTATTAACCTCGCAAAAATAGGTAAGCGTGCCTATGGTCTTTCACCGCCCCATACCAACGGGTTTCAAAGTTAAGACGGGTAGTGTTATCTCAGAAGCGGATGGGTGGTATATTTCCCTGACGCTAGAAGATAAGACGGTTCCTGTAACGGTTGCAGAAATTCAACCGACTGATGAAAACACTGTTGGTATAGATTTAGGAATAACTAATTACGTTTATCTTTCTAATGGCGAAAGAGTTGATAATCCTAGATTTTTGAGGAAGTCTGCCCAGAAGCTGGCAAGACTTCAAAGGAAGCTAGCTAACCGAGTTAAGGGTTCTAAGCCTTGGAAAGTTATCAAGGACAGAATTTCTAGACTTCATCAGTTCGTAGCCAGAGCTAGATTAGATTTTCAATTTAAAACGGCACATGATCTATTCGGGAAATGTGAAGTTTTAGTTGTTGAAGATTTGAGCGTCAAAAATCTGACTAGACGCGCCAAACCTACAACAGATACTGAGAGTGGTAATTTGGTTTATTTGCCCAACGGTCAATCAGCTAAAAGTGGCTTGAATAAATCCATGCTTGATGCTGCTCATGGGCAGTTCGCCAGCGTCCTAAAATATGTCGCCGGGAAATTGGGTAAAAGCGTTTTGTTTGTTGATCCGAAGGGAACTTCTCAACATTGCTGGAACTGCCTAAATAAAGTTCCGAAAGAATTATCGGATCGGTGGCATTCCTGTCAATGTGGGGAATCATTGGATCGAGATGAAAACTCAGCTAAACTTATTAGAAAGATTGGTCTGAGTTACGAAAGTGGCGGGGGAACTCCGTCACTCAAAAAAGCATGAGCAAAAAAGGAAAAAGAAGCCTGCAGTCTAACTGTACTCAGTTGACCGTCAGGTTAGTTCACCTCCTTTTATGGTTGAAATTCTGATTTGGAGTTTGATGGTTGGCAGTCTCGGCTTGGAGGCTGCGGTTGTGGGTATTTTGGTGAGCCACGAGCAATGGGATGCGGGGCAAAAATGCGATGAGGAGGAGGAAGTTTTGACTCGGTACGAATCTCAAGATGGTAATTTTAATGCGCCTGAAAATGCGCGATCCAAGGGCAATCCCAAATCCGATCCCAATTCTGTTGATTTGACGGTTTGGGAGTACAAGATTGTGCGGGCTAGCAACGATTTGTTCCGCAATCCTGCGATTTTTCACAAGCTATGCGGTGAAGAGGCGGAAGTTGGCTGGATTTTGCTCGAAAAGCTAGACGACAGGCGGGTGCGGTTCAAACGTTCGATCGCGCTGCGGGACGCCCCGATGCCTAATTTACCAACGTTTGACCCTTACCGCACTCATTACGGCCCAATCTCGACTGCGATGAATTGGGCTGTGGCGATCGTGTTTCTGAGTGCGATCGTGCTTCCTGCTGTTTTGGGCTATGCTTTGGTGTCTACCACTCTCACCAGAAGTCGCTCTAATTGGCCTCCGGCACCTGTTCAATCTTTGCCTTCTCCCAGCGAGCCAGCAACTAATAAGTGAAACCTTGGCAAATTGTCGATCGCCCTTTTTGCAGCCTGTTTTATAGCAAGTCTAAATCATTTGTCAACTAGATGTTTTTTACGAACCGCGAAGGCGCAAATACCGCGAAGAAATAGAGGAGAAGTGATATCGTTTCCGGTTGCATCGGAATGATTTAACCGCAGAGGGCGCTCCAGAACGCAGAGGGGGAGAATACAGAGATGAATACAGGACGATGCTACCGGATTTGATATGAGGAGAAGTCTGGGTTCGTTTGACTGATTTAGGCTTGCTATATACGTTATTTTGATTTTAAATTTGGGGCGGTATTGCTGAGGGAGCGGCTAGCAATCTCAAGTCATAATTTGTATCGCCTTGAAATTGAGAAACGCGGACGAAATAAGTCCCCGCAGGCAAAGCCCCATTACTGACAATTGTTTCTGAAGACGTGCCTAAATTGTTAGACGAAGCAATAATATCGTCTAATCCAACGGCGCCGTTGCCGTTCAGATCCTGAATTAATTCAACATCAACATCTGCACTCAAACCGTCAAAAGTTACACTGAAAAGGCTGGGAGTATTGAGGATGAAACTGTAAATGTCGGCTGGTTCAGCATCTCCCACAAAATCGCTCGCCGTTTGAATTTCTGTGAGAATGCCCAAGCTTTTTGCTGCGTTCAAATTGTCGGCGGGATCGGGGAGAGTGCTCAACAATCCTTCTTGTTGACCGAATTGAATGTAATGGTCGATCGCACTTTTAACTGCGCCGCTATTGACTGCTGCTGCTACCAGCGGATATTTTTCTAGATAAAAGCTGGGATCGAAGAAAATGCTGGCTTTGCGGTTTTCTAATTGACCGGCTTTGAAGTAGTGTTCAAATGGGGTAAATTGATTGGTTTGGACTGCAGTCAGCACGTCTGGGTTGCTTGTTAGATAAAAATTAACATCGAAGAATGGGTTGGGGTTGCGTAGTTCAAATTGACCGAATCTGATAAAGTGATCGGCCCCTGAAAAGCCATTGAGTTTGGCTGATACCGCTACATCTGTATTGGTGTCTAAATAATAGCTGGCGTCGAACAGGGCATTCGGGTCGCGATTTTCAAATTTGCCAATTTTTCGGTAGTGATCGAAGGGACTCGATACCGTGCCTCTGGCAACTGCTACGGCGACATCTGGGTTGTTTTCGAGATAAAATTTGCTGTCGAACAGTGTTCTGAGGGTTAGCATTATTAAAAAAATCTCTCTGGACTTTAGTCTGGAAATTGCACGATCGAGAATCCAGTTTACATCAAAGTTTTGTTTTGTGAGGATGTCTTAATTATGGCTAAATCTGCACTGATGGCAATGCTGCGCCGCGCTGCAAGCATTGCCCAGAAATCAAGGGAAACGGGCATTCCGGCTGATGAACTGCTGGGGATGCTGACAGATCGCATTCCTAATTCTGCCATATCTCGGCGCCGCTTGCTGCACGGGGGTTTAGCTGCTGCGGGGGCTGCCGCTGCTGCGACTTTTACCAGGGAGGGAGAGGGAGCTTTTGCTCAACAGGGTGGACGATCGCCGATTTTGGTTGTGGGTGCGGGAATTGCTGGTTTGACGGCGGCTTATCGCTTGCGCCAAGCGGGTGTGCGTGCCGATATAATCGAGGCAACGAACCGCGTGGGGGGGCGGATACGCACTATTCCCAAGGTGGCTGGAACGCTGATTCCGGCGGATTTGGGGGGAGAATTTATTGACACCGGCCACACTAATTTAATCTCGCTGGCGACGGAATTGGGTTTGCGGGCGATCGACTTAGCCCAAGTGCAGAGTGGATTGGTGAAGGATACTTTTTTCTTTCAAGGACGGCGCTTTTCTCTTGAGCAATTAATCGCGGAATTTGCGCCACTAGCGAGTAAAATTACTGCTGATTTGCAGGCGGTTGGCGATGAAATTAGCTATCTTGATTTTACAGAAGCAGCGGAAAGATTGGACAATCTTTCGATCGCTGAATATGTAGACCAAGCCGAGATTAGCACGATTGTCCGGCAGTTACTCCGCATTGCTTACACGACGGAATACGGTCGAGATACCGAGGAGCAGTCGGCGTTAAATCTGCTGTTTTTAATCAGTTCTGAAGCGGGCAGTTTTGAATTGTACGGCGACAGCGATGAGCGCTATCAAATTGACGGCGGCAACAGTCAAATTATCAACCGTTTGGCGGGTCAATTGTCTGGTTCGATCGAGGCGGGGACGGTTTTGGAAGCGATTACTCTTTTGCCGGATGGCCGCTATCGCGTAAATTTGCGATCGGGACTAAGCGCGTTCGATCGCACTTACGAGCGAGTTTTGTTAACTTTACCGTTCAGCACTCTGCGAGACGTTAAAATTAACGTACCTTTGCCCCAACCAAAGCGCAGGGCGATCGAGCAATTGGGTTACGGTACTAATTCTAAGTTAATTACTGGCTACCGCAGCCGCATTTGGCGGGAACCTTATCAATCGACGGCTTCTGTTTATAGCGATTTAGGATTCCAGAATACCTGGGAAGCTACGCCTTTCGCTCCTACTCCTAACGGTTTAGTTACTAATTTTACAGGAGGAAAGCAGGGTTTGTCGATCGGTGCCGGCACTCCAGAAGACCAAGCACAAAGATTTTTGAACCAATTTGAAAGAGTTTTTCCCGGAGTGAGAAATTTGCGATCGGGCAAAGCTGTGCGAGCATATTGGCCGGGAGAACGCTTTTCTAAAGGTTCTTATTCCTGCTATTTAGTAGGACAGTGGACGCAAATGTACGGCGTTGAAGGCGAACGAGTTGGGAACTTATATTTTGCCGGGGAACACACTTCGCTGGAAAATCAAGGTTACATGGAAGGCGGTTGCGAAACTGGACAAAGGGCGGCTGTTGAAATCTTGCAAGATTTAGGTTTAATAGCTGCTGCTGATGCTGTGAATACTCGAACTGCGAGCAGTTTGAACAATCGCCGTCCCAGCCGGAAAATTCCCGGAGCGCGGAATCTTAGGAATAGAAAGCCGAGTATTAGATAATCTCGTCAGGTGTACATCTAATTCTTGTGGGCCGTTGCTCCTAGCCCGTGCATCTAATTCTTGTGGGGAGTAGGGGTTGGGCTTCTAGCCCGCCCAAAAAATTAAATTAGTCATGAGATCCACCATACATAGAGATATGCAAACGTAAAAAATATATGAATTATCATGTACAAGTTATTGCCAAAAAACATGATTATTTTACCTTTCACAGTAGCTTTATCGAGTTTTCTAATCTCGCCGATATCTGCTATTCCTTTGCTGGCAGACGCTACAAATACAATGGCTCAAAAATCACCAGTTGATGAGCCATTTTGCTACATGAAAACTCCCGAAGGCAAAACAGTAGACTTGGGCAAATTGTGCGAGAAACAGCCAGCATCTGGAACTTCCCAAACTTGCATTACCGGTTCCAACATTGCTGCAAAAGTTTCAATTGCGGCGGCTAATTATGACGGTAACTTTTTCAGCGGTCAAGTGCTTAATCGAGGCTGCAAAACAATCAAGAATGTCAAAGTTAATTATGAAGTTTTGGACGAGTCAGGCAATTTAATTGACAACGGATTTATCTACTCTCAACCAGTTACTCTTGCACCCGGACAGTCAGCCGCTTTTCGGGGTGAAGTTGTCGAGGGGGCTCAGGTACTAGCGACTCATGCAGACGGGCAAGAATGATTGTTGATAAATGGCGACCCACTTCCAGAAACCCGATCGAGGTTATAGTAAGGTGCGTCGCTTTGAGATTGTCGCTGTTTTTGAAGATTGTAGATGGCGACGCACCCTACAGCAACTATTCCATGAGTTTTGAGAATTAGTATTATTTACCGATCGCTGTTATCATATTCTGGCTCAGATATCTCTATGACTTACGCAGAGATCCCCTCGCATCCCCCTTCAAAAGGGGAACTTGCAATAATAATCTTGTCCCCCCCTTATTAAGGGGGGTTAGGGGGGATCGAAGTTTGAATATTCTTGCAGAGAACCCCAAAAACAGAATTTGCGAGGGCAAAATATCTTGAAAACTCGATCGACATACTGGCAAATCTTACCCTACCTCCGTCCCCAAAAACAAACCATCGGTAAAGCATTAGCTTGTACCGTAGTATTTACCATATTTTGGCCGATTATAGCGTGGCTAGTTGGCGAAACTGCCAAATTTATAGGTAAAGGAGATTTACAAGGGTTCGCTCAAATTGCGGCACTCAGCGCCATTATATTTCTAATTCGCGGTACAGCCCAGTACGGTCAAGATACGCTGATGGCAAAAGCTGCTTTGACTATTGCTTTGGAAATCCGCAAAAAAGTTTACTCCCACCTGCAAAAACTCAATCTCGGCTACTTTGAAACAGCCAAAACCGGAGACTTATCCTACCGCCTCACCGAAGATATTGACCGCATTGGCGAAGTAGTAAATAAATTTTTTCATCAGTTTATCCCTTGTGTTTTGCAGCTAATTGCGGTTCTGGGATATATGATTTATCTCAACTGGCAATTAACTCTAGGTGCATTAATTATTGCACCGCTGATGGCTATTTTAATTGGCTGGTTTGGTGAAAGACTGCTAAGTTACTCGCGCCAAAGTCAAAATCGCATCTCTGATTTATCTGCTTTGCTGACAGAAGTATTCAGCGGCATTCGTTTAATCAAAGCATTTGTGGCTGAAGACTACGAAATTGCCCGCTTTGCAGAAGAAGCAGAACAAAACCGCCGCGCTAAGTATTTGTCAGAAAGAATAAAAGCACTTCAGTTCGTTGTAGTTGGCTTTCTGGAAGCGATGAGCGTGATTTTGCTCTTTTTCCTGGGAGGTTGGCAAATTTCTCAAGGAAATCTCACAGGTACTCAATTTATAAGTTATATCGCAGGGGTGGCACTGTTAATTGACCCCATTGCTATCACAACTGCTAATTACGGGGATTTTAAGCAGGGAGAAGCTTCTAGCGATCGCATTTTTGAATTATTAGCAATTGAACCCGCTGTAGTCGAAAAATCGGGTGCAATTGAACTTCCCCACGTTACCGGAAAAGTCGAATACCGCAATATTAATTTTGCCTATAACTCAGAGACACCCATTTTACAAAACATGAGTTTGCTGGTACTTCCCGGAGAAATGATTGCCCTCGTGGGCGCATCCGGTGCGGGTAAAACTACTTTAGTAAACTTGTTACCCAGATTTTACGATCCGCAAGCGGGACAGATTTTAATTGACGGTATTGATATTCAAGATGTCACCTTAAATACTCTGCGGAGGCAAATCGGAATTGTACCGCAAGAAACGATTTTATTTTCGGGTACAATTGCTCAAAATATCGCTTTCGGTCAATCTTATTATGAACTGAAAGATGTGCAAAAAGCTGCGGAGATTGCTAACGCTCATCAATTTATTAATGAGTTTCCCGATGGCTATCAAACTTGGGTAGGAGAAAGGGGTGTAAATTTATCTGGCGGGCAAAAACAAAGAATTGCGATCGCCCGTGCAGTTTTGCTCGATCCCAGAATTTTGATTTTGGATGAAGCGACATCGGCGCTGGATTCGGAATCCGAAGGTTTAGTGCAGGAAGCGCTGGAAAGATTGATGCGCGATCGCACGGTGTTTATTATCGCGCACCGCTTGGCTACTGTGCGGAGAGCCGATCGTATTTTAGTGTTGGAAAAAGGCAGAATTGTCGAATCTGGGACGCACGAGGAGTTGCTGGAAAAGGGATCTCGCTATGCTGGCTACTACGCTCAACAGTTTAGTCAGTAGGCTACTTTAGAAACCGGGTTTTTGGCCGTTTCTGCTGGCCTCAACCAAGTATTATCTAAAAAACCCGGTTTCTGACTACTCGTGGGTAAGTGATGTTCAGGATAACTCTAGTAATAATGTCATTCTTAAGCCTCTCTAGTCTCCAAAGGAAGCTGATTCCTGACTAGCATAAAGTCATCCGCGAACATATTTAAACTATCAAAAAAAGTTTGCCAAGTATTTTCTTTGGAGATTAGGACAATAACATCTCCTATTTTTTTGACATACACTTCATTTCCTGCCAAATGAAATTCTTTAGGTAATATGACTGTCTGATAGTCATCAGCGATCGATAATTTAGCCGTATTCATTGTTTTGCCTCCAGAGTGATTTAACTTATATTTTAAATTGACTCTCCGCTTGCTCCAACTATATTCTAGCAGAGAAGAGTAGATATAGATTCGGTTCAGGTTTTTTCTATTTGACTGTCGCATGAATGCGATGATGTAGATGCAGATTAAGGGTAAACCCGCAGTCCGGCAAGGGTTGAAACCCCTGCCTCAAAGCGAAAGTCCTCTAAAGAGGACTAATTAATTCTTTAGTCCTCTTTAGAGGACTTTCGCTATTAGACAGGGAATTCATTCCCTGTCGGACTTAGTGGAGTGACAGCCTTTGCGACGATTAATTTTCAACAGCCCCTAAAGCTTTGAGCGTGGCTTTTTCAACTTCCGTTAAACCCGTAACTCCTGCAATATTCATGTTTTCATAAGGTCTGTCACTTTTCAATATTTTGAGGCACTCACCAGTCTCAATATCCCAAAGTCTAATTGTGCCATCCCGACAGCAAGCAGCAATAATTTTTTCATTTGAACTGAAGGCAACAGAGTTAATTCTACTGGTATGACATTGCAAAATTTTTAGACATTCACCTGTACGAATATCCCATATTCTTACCGTTCCATCTACACTTCCACTAGCAACTATTTCACCAGAATAACTAAAGGCAACTGAACGTATCCAATCAGTATGCCCCTGTAAGATTTGGAGGCATTCACCACTGCGAACATCCCATAATCTTACTGTTCGATCGACACTTCCACTGGCAAGTATTTCACCGTTCTGGCTAAAGGCGATCGCGCGTGACCAACCCGTATGCCCCTGTAAGATGTGGAGGCCTTCACCAGTATGGATATCCCACAGCCTCACCGTTCCGTCAAAACCTGCACTGGCAAATATCTCACCCAAAGGACTGAAAGCAGCCGAGTATACAGAATTGTTATGCCCGTGCAACGTTTTGAGACATTCGCCAGTACCGATATGCCACAACCTCACCGTTTGTTTGTAACCTGCACTCGCAAGTATTTCACCATTTGGACTGAAGGCGATCGATCGTGTTTCATTGTCAACTTCTGGCAAAGTATGAAGGCATTCACCGCTGCGAATATCCCATACCCTCAATGTTTCGTCATAACTGTTGCTAGCAAGTAGCTTACCATTTGGACTGAAAGCAACCAAGTCTACCCGATCGAGATGTCCGTGCAAGATTTGGAGGCATTCACCACTGCTGACATCCCACAGCTTGACTGTTTTTTCATCATCGCTGCTGGCCAGCATTTCACCGTTGGGGCTGAAGGCGATCGACCTTACTTGATTGCTATGCCCTTGCAGCGTATTCAAGCATTCACCGCTGTTAATAGCCCACAGCCTCAGCGTTTTATCGTAACTGCCGCTAACAAGTATTTCACTGTTTGGACTGAAGGCGACTGACCCTACTCGATCGTTATGCCCTTGCAAAGTATTCAAGCATTCACCGCTGTTGATATCCCACAGTTTTGCTGTGCAATCCTGACTTCCACTTGCGAGTATTTCGTCCGAAGGACTGAAGGCTATTGACCGTACATGACCGAAATGTCCCTCCAAAGTTTTGAGACATTCACCGCTGCCGATATTCCACAGCTTCACTGTTTCGTCGCCGCTGCCGCTAGCAAGTATTTCACCAATAGAATTGAAAGCAACTGAAAACACGTTTTTAGTATGACCGTGCAAAATTTGCAGGCATTCACCAGTGTGAATATTCCACAACCTTACTGTTGTGTCGCTGCTGCCACTGGCAAGCATCTCACCAGCAGGATGGAAAGCCACTGAAAACACACTTTCAGTATGACCTTGCAAAATTTGCAGGCATTTACGCGTGCGGATATCCCATAACCTTATCGTGCGATCGAAACTCCCACTAGCGAGTATATTTCCATCAGGATTGAAGGTGACAAACATTACTGATTCGGTATGTCCCTGCAACACTTTTAAACATTCACCACTCTTGACATCCCATAACTTGATTGTTTTGTCATAACTCCCGCTAGCAAGTATCTCACCGTCAGGACTGAAGGTCACTGACTCCACCACGTTGGTATGTCCTTTACAGGTCAATATTTCTCTGCCACTGCTAGCTTCCCACAAGCGAACTACGCCATCGCTATCACCTGTAGCTAACAGTTTGCCATCAGGACTAAATATTACTGACCGAACACTGCTGAAGATTTTAGTAAAATCAGAATTAGCTAAATTTGCTTCAGCAAAATTGACGTGGCGCAGACTAGCATTTGTAAAATCAGCACCTAAAATAACTGCACGAGAAAGGTCTTTTGCTTCTAACGCAGTTCGATCGATTTTCACCAACAGCGTCGCCGCATTCCCTCCCACATAACCTACCTCACTTTCAGTTTTTCCCCGCGTTGCTTCCAGAATTTCCAATAATTCCTCCGTAGCTGCCCCTACATCGAGGCAGGGCCGGCACGAGGGTACAGCCCCTACCATTGGTAACAACAAATCCATCACAGCTTTAGTCAGCCGCGCTTGTCCGAAACTCTGAAGAAGTTGCCCTAAATCTTCAGCAACAAATCCTTTTAAAGGCGCGATGAGTTCATTCTTATTTCTCTTCTCTGCCTGAAGCCGACAGTAATTAGACCAAGTGTACGATCGAGGTTCTGCATCAGGATTGACACAAGACTGTTCCGGCGCAACTAATTCGGTAAAATCTGCGGCCAAAACTCCCAATTCTGCTGCAAATTTGTAAGCGACAAAAAACTCTAATAACGAACGATGGGCTGGAGTATAATCCCCATCTGCATTGCGGATTAGCATCGTTTGACCCATCATGTCATAGTGCCAGTGGTCTAAGTCTTTTTCCTCTTGCACCACGGAACCAAACAAGCTGCGAATGCGATCGGGAAAACCGCGATAATTGAGACTCATTTGGTCGGTAGACAGCATTTCCCAAGACAGTTCGCACAAAAAGTAAAGCTTATCTGCCAAAGAAGTAAAAGTACGTTCTGCTTTGATATCTCTCTCTATCTTCCGCCGCACCGCATACAGATAAATCCGCGACATATCTACTGGTTTTCCAGCTTCAATATCCGGCAATGCTTCCAAAATTAACTCGGTCATCACCGGGCGACGCGCTAAATCCAATAGTTGCGGGTTTCCCATCACTTTTTTTACAGTCGCCGCTTCTGTTTGAAATGACAACGCTTGCCCAATTTGTTCGTCGTTAAATTTCTCTAATTCTAAGACTTCAAATTGGGGAGTTTCGCCTGTTAAAATGGTTGTTGATGCTTGCAGTTCTGCATTGAACAATGCCCGTCCTTCCTTGCCTTCAGGAAAGTGTTCGGTACGGCAAGTCAGGATAACTTTTGCGCCGGGAACGACGGCTTTTGCTAGTTCCCAGAAGTTGTTGATGGTTTCTTGCCGATCGCACTTAGCGGCCATTTCATCAAAACCATCGAAAATCAACAAAAATTTACCCATCCGATTCAGTTGTTCAAAAGCCGAATAACCCGCCAAAGGTATCTCGTGCTTGCGAAAGAAAAACTCAGAAAATAGGGACTCCACACTAACAGCTTTCGCGTAATCTCGCAAAGGAATTACTAACGGCAAACGCGGACGTTCCAAGCCGCGCTTTTGAGCTTCTTTGTAGCGTTGCAGCGCCATCCAAGCATAGTGCATCGCAAACCAAGTTTTGCCGGTTCCAAATTCTCCTAAAACTGAAATATGTTCTTTTACTGGGTCATTCAACCACAGGTCAATATAACCTTCGATCCAGCCATCTCGCCCGTCATAATGACTCACGCCTATCTTGCGGTGAGTATCGGGGTCAATTTCTTCTTTCGTACAAGCTAGCGGCACATATTTGGTATCAATTTCTCGGCTAGTAATTTCTGTTTCTAGCCAATCCAGATAAGCGGTAAAATCGGCATCTTGGTCGAGTAATTCATCAAACGTATAGCAAGCTAAATTACGATTTTCGTCTTTCTCTACCTCATCCCGCGCGGCGCGACTGATGCGGCGGGCGGTGACTAACCATCCTTCATCGGTGCGCTGTTTTTCCACCGACTCGCGCAAGGCTGAGATGTCTCTGAGTCCGGCTTCTCCGGCAATTCCGCGCACTAAAATGCGATCGTACCGATTGCGTCTGACAGGAACATTGATAATCCATTCAAAATAGTTATCCTCCGAGATTTGATAGGTTTCAAACTTATAACTTAATGTTTCAAACCACCCGCGAACTTGTTGTGATAAAATAAAAGCTTGAGACTTTTGAATATTAGTTGATGCTGCTGCGGGAAGTGCGGGATAATCTTCAGCTTCCAGTCGTGCAAATTCGGTGCGAATTCCTTCGATAGTGGGGAGGCGTTCGATGCGATCCATTACCATAGATAGGCGTTTTTGCAAAGAGGCGATCGAATTTCCCATCATCACATCTCCCAGCGTCCGCGTCCGCTTTGCTACTTCCATAAACACGGCGGCAAATGCCATGAATTCCCGTCTGGGGTCAATGCCTAAATCTCGAATTTCTTTGCCTAAAGCACTCTCATTCAGATATTCATCGCCTGCTTTAATTAAAATGGCTGGGCTATCGGACTCGAAGGCTTTGCGAAATGCTGATTCAATCTCTTTTTGGCGAAACAGTTCTAAAATCTGCTTGGGTTTGCCAGCGCCGTATTCTACTAAAGTATAAACATAAACTCCGCTAAAATCTGCGGGCGGAGCATCCGGGTCGAGGTTAAATCTTTTTAAGATTTTGATGACAGTTTCGTTGCGCTGAAACTTGTCTTTGATAGTGCCGAAGGGAATTGTCGTCAGGATACTGATAACTAAGTCGAGACTAATTAGCATGATTTAGGCTTTCCTGTTTTTCCGTGGAAGTAATGCTCAAATCTAGAATCGGTAGGCTGTGTCCCTGAAATGCGTTGCGGGCGATCGCAAACTGCTCTATTTTTATTATGGTAACAGGATTTACGCGCTCCGACCAAAGAAACCGGGTTTTTACCGAATCTGCTGGTTGGAGCGCGTCTTTTCGTTAAAAACCCGGTTTCTGACCCACCGTTGGTAACTTATATCCAGTTAATTAACTTAGCACTTTTTAGGAAAATTGACAACTATAAAACACAGAAAATACCGACACATATTGTAGTACAAACAGCTAGGATATTAGTTGTCATCTCTGAGTTGGCAAAGTTAAAATATAGATAACTAACAAATAAAAATTGCTATCTATGAAAATACAATCTTCTGTCTTAGTCCACCTGGGATTTGGCAAATATGTACGCTCCGATCGAGTAACAGCAGTAATACCAATTGAAGAAGAACGGGGGCCCGGTCGGCGCACTTTCGTACACGTAGACGGCGAAGCAGACCCGATCGTTGCTTCGCGCGCGGAAGATACAATCGTTCGCGATTTGGTGCAGGAACCGCGCGAAATAACTCAAGCTCGGCAGCAACAAGAAATCCTGCAAGATTTGCTTGCCGATTTGAGCAATGTTAACGTCACCGTGCGACGCATCAGCCGCGATGAAGGCGGACTCGATCTCGAACGTTTGGAGCGCCGCATTCGCCAAATTTTAGACGCCTAAAAACAAAAGACCGCCCGGGCGGTCTTTCTTTTTGTTTGTTTCGCTAAAATTTTTAAGTTGAGGGCTTCAATGTAACTTCGATGTCCGCTAAACCAGTGAGTTTTTCCACCACTGGTGCTTCTTCAACTCGCGGTACAAAAATAGTTAAACCTCCCGGAACGCACTCAATAGAAACCGGAGTCATGCCGATAATTTCCCCGTCTAAAACCACTTTTTGAGGCGGATCGGTAGTAATTTTTATTTTTTTTGCCCGCAAATAACCGATGTCATCGCGATCGGTAGGATTGCCGCTCAAAGCGGTTTGCAATAGGTGATAAGAAGCTGCGATCGCCCCAGCTTTATTCTCCGGCGCAACCAGCGTCACGTCCAGCAAGCCGTCATCAAAAACAATCCCCGCCGGGCCTTGAGCTAAAATGGAAGTAGGCGGCGCTGCATTTGCTACTGTTACGGCCACAGCAGTAAGGTGGATAATTTTATCGTCGGTTTCTATTTCCGCTTCAAATCTTTCTAAATTGTTTAACTGTTTAATTCCTGACAAAATGTAAGCCAGCATTCCCCAGCGATTCTTCATTTCGCGATCGGCTAGTTCGACAGTTTCTGCCTCAAAACCCACTCCAGCTAACAAAACCATCGGCATTTTACCGTTGCAAATCCCGGCATCCACTACCCGCGTCAACCCTCCCAAAATAGTGGCGCAGGCGGTTTCAATTGTATTCGGAATATCTAAAGCATTCGCAAAAGCATTAGCCGTTCCCCGCGAAATAATTCCTAAAGGAATATTTGTGCTCACAATCGCCCCAGCAACTGCTGATAATGTGCCGTCGCCCCCGGAAGCAATAATTTCTTCAACTCCCCTAGCAACTGCTTCGCGGGCGATTTGATCTGCGTCTAATTCTGGGGTTGTCAGACGAATGTCTAAGTCAATAAAAGGCTCTAAAAGTTCCTGAATTCTAGCTAAGTCTTGGTCGGGGTCGCTGTTACCGGCGACTGGATTGAAAATTAGGCAAGCTGAACGTTTCATAGTTGGTAATAGGTAATACGTAACGTTTATATCGAAGTTTCGCTCCCCCTAAATCCCCCTTAATCAGGGGAGTAGGAGTTGACTTTGAGTGTTCTTGTCCACCCCCTACTCCCCCTGATTAAGGGGGGTGAGGGGGGGATCAAGACTCAACTATAATGCTGATTGATATCATGTCCGATCGAGTGACCGCGATTAACAGGGCAGGTTTTTGAGATTGTCAATTATTGGCAGATATTTTTCGTGAGGGGAACCCCTACCGTATTAGGGGTAATCGACCCGACATAATATGAGACATGGTTTTAAGATTAAGTTAACACAAATGCCATGCCCGCTAAACTTCGACAACAACCCTCACCTATTTTTCAAAGGTTTAGTTAAGACTTGACAAAAGTCCACTCTAAGACTTTGCGCGGAGCTTTGTGCAACGCTTCCTTGATTTCCTCATTGGTGTCAAATTTGACTTGATTTAAATTGCACGCTTCGACGTTGACAGTAAATTTATCGTCTTCAAAAGGCCAAGGAGTTACAGTCACGAGTTCGTTGCTGTGCTGTACAATATCGTAGCGCTTGCCGTCCGGGCCGACACTAATTTCTAAAGCTCGTTCTCCTGCAGGTAACTCGCGGCTGCAAAGAATTAATGATAGCCGATCGCACCACTGGAAAAAAGCATAAGCTGCCTTAGCATCTTCCTCGGAAATCTTCAACTCTTTTTGCCATTTTTTTTGATTTTCCAGTTGTTCGTCCAAAAATTCGTCGAGTTCCTTGGACTCTCCCCGCTTTCCTTCGTTGAGATAACTCATGTGCATAGAAATCAGCATGGCTACCCACCTACCGCGATATAGGGAATTCTGCGTCATGGCTTTAATTTTAGGCAGAGAAGTTTCCGTCTGCAAAGTAAAATCAAAGGGCGCGCCCGCTTCAGTTAAAATATTTTCTTCCCACTCTTTCTCCAAATCATCGTGATGCGAAATCGCGGCTATGGTTTCGTACAACCGAAGCGGAGATTTCGAGCGCTTCCACTGTCCGCCAAGTTGGGCGGCGAGCAAAGCATGGGCGCGGTGGTAAATAATTTCCCAGCCGGTGGCGGTTAAGTTAGCAATCATTGAATTTTTGTCCTGAATTAAGTGATGTTGGTTTTCTGGAACAGGCCGGAGTGCCTGTTTGGGCGGGCTCGCGTGCCCAACCCACAATCAAATTGAATTTTTGTGGAACAGGCCGGAGTGCCTGTTTGGGCGGGCTCGCGTGCCCAACCCCTACTCCCCACAATCCAATTGAATGACTGATGCTAAATCACAAAAGGTTCGATCGAGATATCCTGCCATTTCCCCTCAAATCGTTCGACAACAATAGGTCGGATGCGGAATTTGGGGGGACACCCATCGAGAACATCAATCCGCAAACACGAATAAGGACGACGTTTGTGGGAACCTTGACCGCTGCGGCCGACAAATAGCAAAGACTCCGCTACCCGCCGGCTGGCTGTTTCGGAACCAGACTGCCGCGCCAACCGATAAGCTTCAGGACTCAATGCTTCCTCCAACATCGGCCCTTCCGGGCGCTGGCGGCGGAGACTGTGGCCGCTTCCCCCGCAGACAATCCAATTAATCCCAGAGTCGCCGTGTCCAGTATCCCCAGTCCGCAGGTATTCCAAACAGTGAGCGTGGCCCGTCAGCACCAAATCTACTAGCGGACGCCCCTGCGCCGCGTCCCCAACAGCATCGGCCACCGCGTCGAGTACCTCGCGCAATCGCAACCGAACCGCCAAAGTTTGAGCTTGATTCCACTTTGTCGCCTCGGTTACGTAGGGGGGATGGTGCAGGTAAATTACCCGCCCCCGCACCTCGGAATCCCGCCAAGAGTCAATCAGCCTTTTTTTCAGCCATTCGAGCTGTTCAACGTCTGTGGCTGCTGTTTTGTGCGACGACAGTTGTTTGTCAATATCCATCAGGATTTCGTCAACTTGCTCTAACTTGGCGCCCAAGTCGTCTAGCTGTTCGGCTTCCTCGGGAATTTCGGGGTTTAGCCGATCGCAGATTTCGATCATTGCCAATTTTTCTTGTTCCAACTTCTGACGATCGAGTTCCAAATTCTGGCGGCGAATGTCGCCCTGTTTGGTTTTCGGGATCGGTAATGGTTCGTTGAAAGTGTTGGAGTCAAGGGCGAAGAAGTCGATGCCGCCACTGCAGAAGGTGTAGTAGCGGTTGGGTAAGCGGGTAAAGCGTCCGGGTTGGTAGCGGAGGCAGCGGCCTGTGCTGGTGCTGGCGGTGTAGTGGGCGTCTAGGTGGCGATCGAGTTCTCCCGGCATTTTGTGAGCTTGCAGGTAGTCGAGAAAGGCTTTGGCGTAGGTGTTTCCGCGATCGGAACCGTGCCAGCCGACATCGAGATCCAACTTGGAACCCAACAGCCGGCGCAGCGGCAAAGCTGTCGCCGACAGAATGCCGTAGACTATCGGCAAGTCGTAATAGTCGTGGTTTCCCGGTACGGGCAAAAACGGAAAGTTAAACACCATGCGATCGTAGGCAATCCGAGATGGCTCCTCGCCGCCGACTATAAATTCTCGGTAGGGGCGAATAAAGTTTTGCAAGTAATATTCGCTGGAACCGACGAGATAAACTACATCGCCGGTGTGGAGGACGAAACGGCAAGTTTCGCGCTCGGAGACCATCTGTTCGGCAATCTGTCGCTGGGGATTGTAGCCGCGGTGATTGCCCGTGCCGCTGTCGCCTACAACTAAAAACGAAAACTCTGGAGAGTCGGTGGTTGGAGATTCCAAAACCATCCGAGTTTGGTCGATTCCCCGATGGACGATCGACTGTTCTTGCCACCGCACCCGCTCGTTCATTTTGCGGATTTTGACTTTTATTTGCGGGTCGGAAACGAATTTCAATTCACCTCTTCTCCAAAATTGCTGAGTTCCTAGTTAATAGTGTAGCGATCGGGCGAGTTTTTACCTCTCTCTAAAAGCTGAAAATCGAGGCGCGGGTACTCAGCAACCGGGTTTGGGACGAGAATACGGCGTTAAAACCGATCGCAACGGCCAAAAACCCGGTTTCTTTGGTTTGAGGCGCGGGTACTCAGAAACCGGGTTTTTTACCAGAATATTTCCTTAAAACCGACAGCAACGGCCAAAAACCCCCTAATCCTTTCCTCCCGCAACTATTGCCGAGGAGTGTTCAGGTTTTATTTGATAATCTCAATCAACACTCAAGGCATCGAACCACTGTAAAATCCGATTCCAGGCCCACCACCGATCGCTATCACCAAATTGATGCTGACAGCGTTTACTACTGATATGCCCAACATGACCGCCGTAGGCTGTCACCACTAATTCTAAGGCAGAATTGTTCGCGCCAATGGCTTGCAACTCAGAGACAAGCACCGGATCAAACATCGGATCGTCTGCTGCATAAAGGATGTAAGTGGGTTTTTTGAGGTGAGGCAAAATGTGTAGAGCGCTGCTAGCCTCATAGTATTCTTCCACAGAGGAGAAACCTAACGGGCCAATTACCAGTTCATGGTCAAAGCCCCAAATGCTGTTGGCGCGTTCAATAGCGGCAGGATCGATCGCCCCTGGATGCGATGCGGCGATGTTTTTTGCTAGTTTTTTTAACTGTCGCGCGATCGCTTTTTCTAAAAATTTCCCCCACTCATCTTTAACTAGATAAGACAGAGAACGGTTCGAGTCCAAGCTGGGGCAAATCACCGCCGCGCCTGCTAGTTCTGACTCTTCGAGCCCTAAGTCAGGCCCCCAATCTGCGATCGTCTGAGCTGATTTTACGGCCCACAAGGCTAATTGTCCCCCCAGAGAATAACCAGTGAACCAAAAAGGGGCGGGACATCCCATTTCTTTAGCAGCGGCAGCAATCCGAACGAAATCTTCACCTTCGTATAGACCATCAGAAGTCAGGGTGGGAGAGAGTTGGGCAGTTTTGCCGTGAGCTCGCCAGTCAAATAACACCAATGCACAGCCTTGGGCATAGGCTTTACGGCCTAGTAGCTTCAGATACCATTGATTATCCAGATCGCCAGTAATGCCGTAAGTGCCGACAATGGTATATCGGGGATTTTCGGGGATGGCAACCCAGCCGAAAATCGGGACTCCACAGGCACCAGTAAAGATGTGTTCTCGGTAAGGGGGTTCTGGGTCAGCGATCGTCTTTTCCCAGCGGCGACTAGCCCTTAATGCGGTGTACAACGTCATTAACAGGCCGTTGTTCAGCAGCCAAGGTGGAGTATAGGCAATGGTCATAAGCGGATGTGGGAAATGTCTGTCTTGTTGGTGGGATTTTTTTACTTGACAGGTTGGCTATTGTAGCGAATAACCCTGAAAACCGCAATACTTTTTGAGTAAATGCACTCAAGGGCGAAGTCAAGCCAAAATATTAATGGCTATTTATTTGGAACCATTTATTGGCGAATAGAGAAGAATGCCAGCTAACGAGGTTTAGCATATTGTAGCCGATCGCCCAAACTACAAAAACCAGGTTTCTGAGTCTTGCATCCCCTCGCAGATGTACAATAGGACGATCGCACTCTGCGACTCCAAGCGCGATCGAGCTCTACACCCTGGCCCAAGTGGGCGACATCAGAGAGAACGCAGTAAACAAATATAAAATGGAAGCAATACAACTGTCTTTATTCTCAAACGAGGAAGAACCAATTCCTGCCAAAAAGCAGAAGAAAGCAAAATTAGGGCGCTACGAACGCATCCAACGCGAACTCGAAGCAAATGACTGTGACCCCTACAAGATATTCATTGATATTGAATCTCAGTCACTGCCAAAATCCGACTATACATTTGTCGATCTTTTTTGCGGTGCGGGCGGCATGACCCAAGGTTTATTGCAAGCAGGTTTTCGACCAGTAGCAAGTGTTGAAATTAATGCGATCGCCTCAGCAACTCATACAAAAAACTTTCCCGATTGCCATCACTTGTGCGACGATATAAAAAACTTAAATCCCCAAAACTTGCTCGCTGAAATTGGTTCGCCAGAAGTTCATGTTGTTGTAGGTGGGCCGCCGTGTCAAGGCTTCTCAGTTGCAGGAAAACGCGACCCCAACGACCCTCGAAATCGCTTATTTAGAGAGTTTGTCCGCGTGGTCTCTGAAATACGTCCTTGGTATGTTGTCATGGAAAATGTACCCGGAATATTGACTATAAAAAAAGGAGCTGTTAAGCAAGCCATTTGCGATGCTTTTCAGGAAATTGGCTATCCCCATATGTCCGTTGCTGTTCTGGAATCAGCCGCCTATGGAGTCGCGCAAATCCGCCCGCGAGCTATTTTTATTGCCAATAGATTTGGGATGCAAAATCCCTATCCGAAGCCGCAATTGTTTCCAGAACAATACCAAGCGATTGAGTCAGCAATTGATGATTTACCAGAATATACTCGCATACCGGAAATTAACCACGAATGGACTCGTCATTCTGTTGAGTACATGGAAAGACTTGCTAAAGTTCCACCAGGCGGTTCTTTGTATGAAAGCTACGCCGATGCTTTCAAGCGACAGTATCCGGGAAAACCGAGTATGACTGTTAAAGAAAATCACGGCGGCACTCATATTCATCCTTATCTTAATCGCGTGATTTCAGCTCGCGAAATGGCAAGATTGCAAACTTTCCCGGATTCATTTATTTTTGAAGGTTCGATGAAAAAGGCAATGTGGCAAATTGGAAATGCCGTGCCGCCTCGTTTGGCGGAGTGTATCGGCTTGGCACTTATTCCATATTTGACTGATATTGCTGTGAACAAACCTAGTAAAGTTATTCTTCCAGGCAAAGCCTAAGAATTAGCAAATAAGATATTACTGATTTTCCTCGCGACGCTGAACTTTTAATAATATATTACTGGCAAACTTTGGTGTACCTGCTTTTTCACCTAAAAAATTAATTAATTCAGTAAAAGTCTTTGGGGGATTTTTGTACTTTTGAGACTGTTGCTGTAATAAATCAACTATTGAGTCCGGGTATTCGTCCAATAAATCGCTCAGAAACTCATCGGGCGACTGTGCTATAATGTTCCAAGGAGCTAGATCGTTTTCTCTAAAATCCTTGAGATTATTGGTGACAATGATATCAGCTCCAGCAGTTATGGCTGCGGCAAGAACGTGACGGTCTTTAGGATCGTTGGTCATTGCTTTCTCTAGTGCGACAGGCACTTCAACCATTGCTTCAGGAAAGGCTATTTTGATTGTCCTTTCAAGATTCTTTGCTTTCTCCTGCGAAAGTGTTCCTCCTTTAACAAGATTGCCTATTACTTCATCAATGATTTTCTGAGACCAATAGGGTAAATACAAATCTTCATCAGCAGTGGAAAGCAGAGTATCGCGCAAATACATCGGGAAAAGGACGCAAGCATCAAGTACAACACGCAGCTTAGTCATATTAAAGATTCAATTAGTCCTATTCCTCGTACAAGCCAGCTTCTTCAGTCATCTCGATTAACTCGTCTAATAATTGGCGTCGCTGAACTTTACGCTGTTGCTTGTAGGTCATTAAATCTTGAAAAAGTATGCGTCGGCGCGAACCAACTTCAATATAAGGAATTGCTCCTTCATCTAGCAATTTGACAATGAACGCTCGCGATACATTCAGGAGATCGGCAGCTTGATGCACCGTCAGTTCGCGATTGTGAGTTACTATCGATACAGCTTGACCCGATGCCATTGCGCGCACAATTTGACCCAACAAATTGTAAACTGATTCGGGAATGAGAATTTCTTCTCCATTACTTGCCACTAATTTTACTTGTGGGGATTCGATGCTGAGAATCTGCTGTAATTTTTTTATAGCTTCTGTTTCTTGTTCGGTAATTAAAACAGATTCTGGCGATGGTTTTTGTTTCAACATAGTCTCTCTTGTGATGTGTTTTTCTAGGATTTACGGTTTCATTCAGCCTGAAATAATCGTTCTATCTTCTTAATTGCTGGCAATGACTTACCTTCAGCTTCACAGCTTTCGATTAGTAACTCTAGTACCTCTCGCGCATTGTAGATAGCTTCTTCATAAGAATCTCCGTGAGTGACTGGTTGCATTACATCCTCAAATTCGGGCAAAAATACGACAAAGCATCGATCTTCTTCTGACCATTGGATAACAATTGTATATTTCATGGTTCTGAAGTTTCGGGTTGAAATTATAGTCCTGGACACCCTAGCCCACAAAGAAACCGGGTTTTTTAACTCTTATTGAGGGTTTTAAGCAAGTATTGTGGTTAAAAAACCCGGTTTCTGGCTACCCGTGCGTAAGTTCTGAATTATTATACTCGATCGCCCGATCGCCCGAAATTCCCCATCCCGACTCAAGACCGAGGCCGCGCAGATGTACAATTAGGGCGATCGCTCAGTTAAAATGAAATAGTATACGTTCGGATAAAATGAGACTATCGCCAACATTGAGGGGAATAAGATGACTTCTCAAACGATCGAACTTTTGGAAGATTTGCTAGGCAAGTTACAACACTTACTCCCGGAAAATCAGCAGCTTCTGTTAGCTTTTGCAGAGTTTTTGCTGGAACGACAGATGCGATCGATCCCCGAAAACACTTCAGTTGAAGCTGCACCCCCTCCTGGGCAACAACGGGTTTTGGGTCTGCATCAAGGGATGGGCTGGATGAGTGAGGATTTTAACGAGCCACTTCCTGATGCGTTGTATTAATAACTTTACGCAATCTGCAATCGTTTTCCCAAAGTTTGAGGTTCTGGTAGAGGTTTACCATCTTCTTGATAAAGTTCTATCAATGTTTCTAACAATTCTTGTCCGTGTTTGGCCGCTTCCTCGTAAGTGTGTCCGTGAGTGCAAGGCTGCATGACATCGGTAAACTCAGGCAAGCTGACAACAAAAAGTCGATCTTCTTCTGACCACTCGATGATGAGACTGTAATGGCTATTCATTCTTCTATCTCCTTCAGTTTCTGCAAATCAGAAATTACTCTTTTTTCGTGATAATTAGGTGCATCATCACCATCATTACCTGATAGTGTAATTTTTTCAGGTAATAAAGGGTGTTCCCATACAGTGTGACTGCCCTTTCCCTGTCGGTAAGTAAACCCTGCTTTTAGCAATAGGCTTTTCAATTCTCGAATCTTTTTAGGCATGAGTGATGCCAGCTAATCAGGTTTAGGATATTGTAGCCGATCGCCCAAACTACAAAAATACAAAAACCTAGTTTCTGCACTCCAACCAAAGAAACCGGGTTTTTACGAAAAGACCCGTTGTAGCCCGCAGATTCGGTAAAAACCCGGTTTCTGGGCCCCATGCTAAATCCTATGGCCCTTGCATCGCCTCGCAGAGGTACAATAGGACGATCGCATTCCCCAACTCCCACCGTGATAGAGCGCTACACTTTGCCCGAAATGGGCAACATCTGGACTGAAACCGCCAAACTGAAAAGCTGGCTGCAAGTAGAAATCGCTGTCTGCGAAGCTCAAGCCGAACTCGGCTACATCCCCGCCGCCGCAGTCGAAGAAATCAAAGCTAAGGCTAATTTTGACCCGAAACGAGTCCTCGAAATAGAAGCCGAAGTCCGCCACGACATGATCGCCTTCTTGACAAATGTCAACGAATATGTAGGCGATGCCGGCCGCTACATTCACCTCGGCTTAACCAGTTCCGATGTGCTCGATACCGCTTTGGCGCTGCAATTAGTCGCTAGCGTCAATATCTTGTTAGAACGTGTCGAAGAATTGAGTCAAGCTATTCGCTATCAGGCTCAACAGCATCGCAATACCGTGATGGTTGGCCGATCGCACGGAATTCACGCCGAACCCATCACCTTTGGCTTTAAACTAGCAGGATGGCTGGCAGAAGTCTTTCGCAACCGCGACCGATTAGTGAATTTGCAATCGTCCATAGCAGTCGGCAAAATCTCCGGCGCAGTCGGAACCTATGCTAATATCGATCCGCGAATTGAAGCGATCGCCTGTCAAAACCTCGGACTCGAACCCGATACCGCATCGACTCAAGTCATTTCGCGCGATCGACACGCCGAATACGTCCAAACCTTAGCACTCTTAGCAGCATCGATCGAGCGTTTTGCAGTAGAAATCCGCAACCTGCAACGCACCGATGTTCTCGAAGTCGAAGAATTCTTTTCCAAAGGGCAAAAAGGCTCATCCGCCATGCCTCACAAACGCAACCCGATTCGATCGGAAAGACTCACAGGAATGGCGAGAATCGTCCGCGCCAACGCCGTCGCAGCCTTAGAAAACGTAGCGCTTTGGCACGAACGAGACATCTCTCACAGTTCCGTAGAACGGATGATTTTGCCCGACAGTTCTACAGTAACTCACTTCATGTTAGTAGAAACCACAGACTTAGTAAAACACCTGCTAGTCTATCCCGAAAACATGAAGCAAAACATGAACCTTTACGGCGGAGTCATCTTCAGCCAGCGGGTGATGTTAGCTTTAGTAGAAAAAGGCACGAGTCGCGAAGACGCCTACAAAATTGTGCAATCTTGTGCTCACGAAGCCTGGAACAAACCGGGCGGCAATTTCTACAATTTAATTGCTAAGGACGATCGGGTAACAGCTAAGATGACCACCAAAGAGATTGATGATTGTTTCGATCCGCAGTATCAATTGAGGCACTTAGATTTAGTGTATCAGCGCTTGGGAATTTGAGGAGAATTAACAATTAAAAATGACTCAGAGAGAAAAGAGAGCGAGCGTTCTCGCGCTTGTTTCACAGTCCGCCGGGGGTTAAAACCCCCGTCTCATAGCTAAAGTCGGTTAAAACCGACTGAAAGACTCATAAAATAAAAGTTTTAGAGAAATATTTCAGTCCTCTTCAGAGGACTTTAGCTATGAGACAGGGGTTTCAACCCCTGTCGGTCTGGCGGGATGACAGACAACACGAAAAGCGCGAAAATTCCCCAAAATATCCAATGTAAAAACTCTATTAAATATCCACTTAACACAGCTATGAAATTAAACCGATTTACAAAATATTTAATTGTATTCGCTCTAATATTACTATCTACAACCACACTGAATTATACAACATTTGTCCGCGCCCAGGAGCCGCCACAAGTGCAAATTACCCAACCAGAACCAAACCCAGTAGTACCAGAAAGCATTTTCATGAGTCAACTTCCCCCTGGGGCGCGACTGGTTGACATCCGCACCGTAAATCCCAACATTCGCCTCGATATCCGGTACGCCACTACTAACAATTTCTTGAAACGGAAACTTTACCCTATATCGAAATGCGCCTTGAGAAGTTCTGTTGCTCAAAAGTTAGGGCTAGTTCAAACTGATTTGGAAAAAATCGGATTGGGTTTGAAAGTTTACGATTGCTACAGGCCTTTCTCTGTCACTAAGCAAATGTGGCAAGCTTGGCCAGATCCGCGCTATGTTGCTAATCCTGCTAGGGGTTCGCGGCACAATCGCGGTGCTGCTATTGATTTGACTTTAGTCGATCGCACCGGCAAAGAATTAGAAATGCCTACACCTTACGATGATTTTACCGAAAAAGCTCACGGAGATTATCAAGGCGGCAGCGCAGAATCTCGGAAAAATCGTCAAGTGCTTAAGGATGCGATGAAAAAACACGGATTTATGGGTATCACAACCGAATGGTGGCACTTTGATTCGGAGGATTGGCAGAAGTTTGCAATTCTTGATATATCCCTTGGGGCGATTCCTTAATTTTAGGACTTATGCACTCCGACAAAGAAACCGGGTTTTTTCGCGAATCTGTGCGCCACAACGCGTCTGCTCGTAAAAACCCGGTTTCTGACCACCCGTGCGTAATTATCATTCTATAAACCTGCATATTTATCGCAATTTTACCGAAAATTCGTATTCGTATCCCCGGAAATTCGAGTCTAATTGTAATGTGTAATTGCCTGTTACTGGCACTTTTCCCGTCCACTCTGTTTCATTGCCTTCATAAGGATTTCCTGCTAATAGTTGGCCACGAGGAGTTATAATTTGCGGAAAAACATCTTTCCGATTCCTAACAGTCATTGTTTGACCTTTTCGGGCGCGAATCCGGTAATAGTGAGTGCCGCCGCCGATAATTCGACCTTTAACAATTGCCTCATCTCCTCCCGGCCGAAAATTAATCTGCTGGTTGACGTTAGAACAACTGCTTTCGGTGCGGTTTTTGGCAATCCAACCGGGCGGATCTGTAATTCGCAGCCAACCGTTTTGTTCTTCGGCGACTGAAACAAAGGTATTATTTTTAAGTTTTCCTACTATTTGGCTGCCCCTTACTTGCGGGATCGATCGCACATTTAGCGGTGGATTCGGATCGCTGACTACAGCCATACTGATTTTGCAACCCGAATTTGGCGGTGTGACAACTACGGGCTCAACTTTTCGCGGAGGGACTCCTGCAACTAGCGAGGATTGAAGTGCTGGGGTTTTGGCAGGTTGGGCTGCGGATTTCGGAGATTCCGCAGGCTGGGTTTTTGCTTGCAGAGATTCGGGATTGTTCGCTGGCCCTGCAATCTGGTTTCGGGTGGATGCGGGCGATTCTGCAAGGGGAAGATCGGATTGTTTCATCGCACCCGACTGTATAGTTGCAACGGCCACTCCCACCGCTGTTGCCACTCCTGCTAAGCTTACTGTGATGATTTGACGCTTCGTAAATGACATAAAAAATCCTCTCTGTATCTATACTAATAATTTTTGTTTGGGAGTTGGGGCGATCGCCAGTTAATTTATAGTGGAAATACCTAGTGCCGACCACAGGGTCATTCGATTTTAGATTTTAGATTTTGGATTTTGGATTGACTTGCGCGAGATAAATTCGGGGGCTGGAGGATTTTCGATTTTCGATTTGGGATTGATTCCACGGATAAATCACGTGGCGGGTACCAGCTTTGAAATTCGCTTGTCAGAATTTTTAGATAAAATTTCAGATCCATAATTGCCGCAATAATTTGAGTCAATATATACTGGACGCCTATACTGATGGTAATCTTGCTCTGGGGTATTTGCGCGCAAATTTGCGAAAGTAAGCGTTCAGCGCGAGGTACATAAAATGTCAAAATTGATTCCTCTGAGATTACAACCGCCTCGCGATCGATTATTGGAGGAGGTGAAGCAGGAAGTCCAAGCAGGCCTCGCGCAATCTTTGCACGCTGCTGTGCTGGCTAACCTCAGCCAAGATTCGCCGCCAACGGGTGTTAACCGCTGTTGGGATGTGGAAGTGAAAGCGGGGAACCGTCCGAGTTTTCGGCTTCCTCCCAAAGCCAGCATTGCCAAAGTGTTCGATCGCACCGGTGGCAAATTGGTAATTTTGGGAGCCACGGGTGCAGGCAAAACTACAACGCTGCTAGAATTAGCTCGCGTGTTAATTTCCCGCGCCCAAAAAGATGCTAGTTTTCCAGTACCAGTGCTGTTTGAACTCGGATCGTGGAAAGCAGAATCCGGGGCGATCGCCGATTGGTTAATTGCTCAACTTCAGTTCAAATACGGCATCTCTCCTGCTGTAGGCAAAAAATGGCTTGCCGAACAACAATTGCTGCCTCTTCTCGACGGCTTGGACGAAGTGGAAACCCACCGCCAAAATATCTGCATTCAAGCAATCAATCACTTTGTTGAAAGCGAATTTAAACCCAAACATTTAGTAGCTTGCAGCAGTTTTGAAGCTTACAAAAACTGCGAAAGTCGATTTCGCCTGCAAGCAGCGGTTTTATTGAAACCTTTAACAGAAACTAAAATCCAAAATTATCTGCTAGAAGCCAGAAGTCGAGAACTTTGGTACAGCATTGAGCATGAGCCGGAGTTGTTGAAATTGGCAAAAGTTCCCTTGCTTTTGAGCATGATGGCTTTGGCTTACGACGATATTTTAATTGAAGCTTGGAAGCGCATAACTTCGGCCGAAGAACAGCGCAAATATCTCTTAACTGCCTATATTCGCCACCAAATCACCGGGCAAGTCAAGCAGTATCCCAGAGGTAAGGAACTGCGGCCCGAACAAATTCGCTACTGGCTGGGATGGCTGGCGAGAAGGATGGAAGAGCAAGGAATTCAAGAATTTTACCTCGATCGCATACCGTCTAGCTGGCTGCAAACAGAGGAGCAGCGGCGCAAGTATCAGCTTGGAGTTAAGCTGCTTGGCGGGCTGATTTGGGTGATTTTGGGATTAATTGCCAGCTTAGTCTCCGGGTCAATTTGGGGAATAATTGCGGGTGCTGTTGCTGCGGTAATTAGTGCTTTGTTGCCGGGAATTCCGGGGATTGAAAGTTTTATCTTGCGCCTGGTTCTGTGGTCTAACGGCTACATTCCTTGGGATTACAAGCGTTTTCTCGATGCTGCCACCGATCGCTTGTTGCTGCAAAAAACTGGCGATCGGCGTTATCGATTTATTCACGATTTACTGCAAAAACATTTTGCTGAAATTAGTCATTAGTAATTAGTTATTCGTTAGTTGTTATGTGGAGTTGCCAAATTAATGAGCTATTAAGTAAGCCTCGCTCAAAAAAACCGAATATCCCGAACCCCTACTTCTAGAGGAAGTCCGGGTTCTAAGAGAAGGTTAGTGGTATTTTTGCCATTTGAAATAGCTGGAGCGCAGTAAATTCTAATCCATCAAAAAGTGGATCTGTTAATAGGGTATCTCCCATATAAGTCTGCGGTGCTGCATCGGGGTAAAAAACTGTAATGCTTCTCGCCTTGCTATCTACTACCCAAACCCGCAAAACCTTAGCATCTAAATAATCTCTCGCTTTAGCAGCTAACTGACCGAAAGTTTGTTCGGGTGAAATAATTTCTATGACTAATTCGGGGGCTACAGGACAAGCTTCATCTTGATTCCAGTCGGGAGATAAGCGTTGGTAAGAAACATATAAAAGATCGGGTACTGGCACCCAGTCTCGCCCAAGTCTGGTTAATCTTACCGCCCATTCTACACCAATTTCTCCCCGTTCCTCACCCCACTGTTCGAGGATTTTTATTAGGCTTCTGGTGAGGCGAGAATGAAATTTTTTAGGTGACATCTTCGGTACTGCTTGCTCGTCAATAAGTTCGTAGGTAATATCGCCTTCTCCTTCGGGAAGAGTGAGAAACTCTTCCAGAGTTAGTTGAGTTTTTGTCTGGAGCATAATATTCCTCTGCTGTGGGCAGGCAAGTTAGTATTATTTTAACTTAAACATTCATTGACATAATACAAATGTTATGATAGAAATTGGCCAAATCTCAGATTTTAACTGCCGAATTTGCGATCGACTCCTAGATCGACACCCCCAAAAGGTTAATATTCTAGTCTGACCCTCCTGCAATCATTGCTTCACCTCCTATGGCAGAAACCTTACTTTTCAACGCCCTCCGCGAGGCGTTAGACGAAGAAATGGCCCGCGACTCCGCCGTATTCGTACTCGGCGAAGACGTAGGCCAATACGGCGGTTCCTACAAAGTCACCAAAGACCTCTACAACAAATACGGCGAACTTAGAGTGCTCGACACCCCGATCGCCGAAAATAGCTTTACGGGTATGGCAGTAGGCGCAGCAATGACGGGATTGCGGCCGGTCATCGAAGGCATGAACATGGGCTTTTTGCTGCTGGCCTTCAACCAAATTTCCAACAACGCCGGAATGCTGCGCTACACATCGGGCGGCAACTTCAAAATGCCAATGGTAATTCGTGGGCCCGGGGGCGTGGGCCGGCAACTCGGCGCCGAACACTCCCAGCGGTTAGAAGCATATTTCCAAGCAGTACCGGGTTTGAAAATAGTCGCCTGTTCGACTCCCTACAACGCCAAAGGACTCTTAAAATCAGCCATCCGCGACGATAACCCCGTTCTGTTTTTCGAGCACGTTCTTCTTTACAACCTCAAAGAAAATTTGCCAGAAACAGAATATTTAGTGCCGCTGGACAAAGCAGAAATTGTGCGATCGGGCAAAGATGTCACAATCGTGACATATTCGAGGATGCGACACCACGTCATGCAAGCCGTGCCCGCCCTGGTAAAAGAAGGTTACGATCCAGAAGTAATCGACCTAATTTCTCTCAAACCCTTGGACATGGAGACCATCGGCGCATCCATTCGCAAAACTCACAAAGTAATTATTGTAGAGGAGTGCATGAAAACAGGAGGCATCGGTGCCGAACTAATTGCCTCAATCAGCGATCGATTTTTTGACGAACTCGACGCACCAGTTTTGCGCCTGTCTTCACAAGATATTCCCACACCTTACAACGGCAATTTGGAAAGACTGACAATTGTCCAGCCCAATCAAATTGTCGAAGCCGTCCAAAAAATGGTAGCTTTGCGAGTATAAATAGTCATCAGTCATTAGCCATTAGTCATTAGTTATCACTCTTTTGTTGTTCGCTAAAACTAACGATATCCAGCAGGACATTGATGCTAAAAAACGGATGCACCGATTGATTATTTCTTGCACCTAACTACTGACTAATGACCAATGACTAATGACTAATGACTAATGACTAATAATTAAATATGCAAAAACAACGTTCCCTATTAGCCCTAATTTTTGTTCTAATCATCGCCGCCATTACTGTAATAGTAACAATTCCGACGCGGCTGGGATTAGACTTGCAAGGAGGGTCGCAACTCACAATTCAAGTAAAAACTACCCCCACAATTCCCAAAATTGACCAGGGAATGTTAGAAGCAGTGCGGCGGATTGTCGAAAACCGGGTCAACGGTTTGGGTGTTTCCGAAGCATTAGTCCAAACAGTAGGAGAAGACCAAATTCTCGTGCAGTTGCCAGGAGTAAATGACCCGCAGCAAGCAGAACGAGTTTTGGGCGGTACGGCCAAGCTAGAATTTCTGGAACAACTGCCCGGAACAGAAGCACAATTGGGCATTGAAAGGCAGTTGCAGCAGGAATTGCTGGTCAAACAAGCAGAACTGAAAATTAGCCCGAATGAGGCAGCTATTAAAGAAAATCAGGCTGCTTTGACAAGAAGCAATGAGGCGATCGCCAAACTCTTCAAAAGCAGCGGCCTCGGCGGCGAAAACCTCAAAGACGCTCAACCTCAACCCTTGGCTTCTGGGAACAACTGGAACGTTGCTCTTGTTTTCGATACCAAAGGAGGCGAACTATTTGCCCAACTCACTAAAAATTTAGCAGGCACCGGACGCAGTATCGGTATTTTCCTAGACGATAGAATGATCAGTTCTCCAGTCGTCGGCGTTGAATTTGCCCAAACAGGAATTACTGGTGGAAGTGCCGTAATTCAAGGCAACTTTACAACCCAAGAAGCCAACGATTTGGCAGTGCAACTGCGGGGCGGCGCTTTGCCGGTACCAGTCGAAATTGTAGAAAACCGTACTGTCGGCGCTACCTTGGGTAGAGACAGCATTCAAAGCAGTATTAACGCAGGTATCGGCGGCTTGATTTTAGTCTTGATTTTCATGGTTGCCTACTATCGACTCCCTGGCGTAATTGCCAATATTGCGCTGTTAATTTATGCTCTGTTAACTTGGGCAGCTTTCGTGCTTTTGGGAGTGACATTAACGCTGCCGGGAATTGCTGGTTTTGTGCTCAGCATCGGGATGGCTGTGGATGCTAACGTGCTGATTTTTGAGCGCACCCGCGAAGAGTTGCGGGCGGGGAAATCGCTTTATCGATCGGTCGAATCGGGTTTTTACCGCGCTTTTTCCAGCATTTTAGACGGCAACGTCACAACAGTTATTGCTTGTGTTGCTTTGTTCTGGTTGGGCGCTGGTTTAGTTAAAGGGTTTGCTGTAACTCTGGCATTGGGCGTATTAGTGAGTATGTTTACTGCGCTCACTTGCAGCCGCACTCTGCTGTTCGTAGTATTGAGCTTTCCAGCCCTGCGGAAACCTCAGTTGTTCTGTCCCGATTTGTCGAAAACTGCTAATAGTTAACTGTTGACTGTTGACTGTTGACTTCTTCCTTCCTTCTTACATCCGTTACATTCGTTAAGGTGAGGCGCATCTACATTTGACAATCAAATTCGAGCAAATTCTTGTGGGGTGGGCGTCCCGCCCGCCCAAAAATACAATTTAGATGCGTAACAGCTTACACAATCCGTTGCCGAACTTCCCTCTTCCTTCAAATTATGAAATTCAGTGTAATCAAATATCGATCGCTCTGGTGGAGTATTTCCGCCGCTATAATCCTCGCAGGTATAGTGTCGATGGCGATTTCTTGGACTCGTCCCGACATCCGCGCACCACTGCGCCCCAGTTTGGACTTTATCGGCGGCACTCGGTTGCAATTTGAACTCGACTGCACAAAACCGGACAATTGTAAACCTATCGATCTTGCTGCTGTCCGCCAAGTCCTGGACACCCAAGGTTTGGCAGGTAGCAGCATTCAAGTTATCGGCCAAGAACAGCAGGGTTTGTCGCTGCGAACAAAAACTTTGGATGTCGAACAGCGGACTAATTTGCAAACAGCTTTGAGCGAAAAGATAGGCGCTTTTGCTCCTCAATCTACTCAAATTGATACGGTTGGGCCTACCCTCGGCAAACAGTTGTTTACTTCTGGTTTGCTGGCTTTGTTGGTTTCTTTTGCTGGAATTACTGCTTATCTGACATTCCGATTTCAGTTGGATTATGCCTTTTTTGCTTTTGTGGCTGTGCTTCACGACGTGTTGGTCACGCTTGGTGTTTTCTCGTTTTTGGGTTTAGTTCAAGGACTGGAAGTTGATAGTTTATTTGTGGTCGCGCTCTTGACACTTATCGGTTTTTCTGTTAACGATACTGTGGTAATTTACGATCGCGTGCGCGAAGTAATCAAGCTAAATCCGGGACAGTCGATCGATCAAATTGTCGATGATGCTGTCATGCAGACGCTGGGAAGGTCAATTAACACAACGTTTACCACGCTGCTGACATTGTTTTCAATCTTTTTGTTTGGTGGCGAAACCCTCAAATACTTTGCTTTAGCTTTGATTGTCGGTTTTATTGCTGGTTCGTATTCCAGTATTTTCGTTGCCAGTACGCTGCTAGCTTGGTGGCGCAGTCGCACCGGTCACTCCATCCCCGTCCCCGCAGAAGGAATCAACCAGTCCGAGGAAGTTTAATTGACTGTTAACAGTTAACTGTTGACGGTTAACTGTTGACGGTTAACTGTTGACTGACTAATAATAAATCATCAAATAACCAATAACCAATGACAAATGACAAATGACAAATAACAAATGACTACTGACCAAACTTTTGAAATTGAAGTCCAAAGGCTTCACAAACTAACAGTTTACGGCCGCTGGTTAACAGTGATATTGCTGTGGATTAGCGTCGGTTCTTTGAGCATTTGGGGTTTGCGCCGCGAAATCGCTTTGTGGTTAGAACACTTCACTTGGGTCGCAGTGCGCTATGGTTTATCTTTTCATCGCTGGCCCACTCTCGGTTTAGGTTTGTGCTTGGGGATGACTTTGGGAGTGCTAACTTGGCAAAGTCGCAATATGGTGCGAGGGTTGCCCCTGCGGGAAAAACAGGGTTTGGAACAACAAGTTCGTCGCATTCGCCAACAGGGGCCGAGTCATCCTTTGTGGAAGTGGGTTTGCAAAGGTTCGCGGTAGCCGACGGGCTTTATTCTTTAGTCCTAGACGCACTCCAACCTAAGAAACCGGGTTTTTTACCGAATCTGCGCGCTGCAAGCAAATATGAGGGTGAAAAACCCGGTTTCTGACCACCTTTGAGTAGATGCTAATTATTTTAAATCCGTTAAATCCCGTACATTGCTCGTTGCCGAACTTCCTTCTGTTGTATCACGCAAAGCGAGGCAAAATCTGTGCGAGGGAAGACTGTTGAAGCGGAATTTCGATCGCAAATTCGGCTCCTTTTCCCGGTTCCGAAAAGCACTTCAATGCGCCGCCATGTTGGTTGACAACAATTTCATAGCTAATCGACAGTCCCAAACCCGTTCCTTGGCCGACCGGCTTAGTAGTAAAGAAAGGGTCAAACAACCGCTTCCGAACATCTTCTGTCATCCCCGGGCCGTTGTCAGAAATTTTAATTATTACCTTTTTTTTATCAATTAACTCGGTGCGAATCAGAATCGTAGGAATCAGGCGGGTAGACTTAGAAACTGATGATTGAGTCTTTGTACTAGACTGATTTTTTTCGCCTAATTGCGACTTATTTGCGTTTTTTTTATCGACATTTTCGTATGTATTAGACTCAACCAGAGCGTAAACTGCATTAAGTAAAATATTCATAAATACCTGATTGAGTTGTCCGGGATAGCACTGCACCAGTGGCAAGTCGCTGTATTCTTTGTGAATTTCTATCGCCTCCTGCCCCGGTTTTCCTTTAAGCTGGCTTTGCAAAAGCATAATCGTATTGTTGATACCGTCGTGAATGTTGACTTGCTTCATTTCAGCTTCGTCTAATCTGCAAAAATTCCGCAGCGACAAAACGATGTCGCGCACTCTTTCTGCACCTTGCTGCATAGAATTTAAGACTCTGGGCAAGTCTTCTAGCAAATAATCTAGTTCTATTTTTTCCGCTTCCGCTGCAATTTCCGGTATGAATGCGGGACACTGCTGCCTGTAGATTTCGAGCATCTGCATTAAAGCTTGCGTGTACTCTTTAGCGTGGTGCAAATTGCTGTAGATAAAGCCGATGGGATTGTTGATTTCGTGAGCTACTCCTGCTACTAACTGCCCCAAAGAAGACATTTTTTCTGTTTGAATTAGTTGAGTTTGAGTGCGCTGAAGTTCCAGCAGGGCAAGTTCGAGCTGTTGGGCTTGATGTCTCAATTGTGCTTGCGACTCGCGCATCGCCACGGTTGATAACTCGTGAATTTGCAACTGAGAAAGCAGCAGTTGGTGTACGTCTAAAAGTTTGTAAGTTTCCGGTTCTACTTGTACTACAATTGGTTCGTGGATTAGTTCGGGCGATCGCTCCAAAGACTGCCGCACTGCTGTCATAATTGAGGTGTCGCGATCGAGAACCAACATATCAGTTTTAGTAAAGCGGTAGAGTATGAACAAAGGCTGTTGAGAAAATAACTCCAAGCTGTAGGGGCGGCTCATGTGTTCAAAATAACGCCGCCGCGAAATCATCCCTATAAACTTTCCTTGCTGAGTGATGATGATGCCCGGAACTAAAGGGTTTGCTTGAAAAATTTTAGCAACTTCGTCTCCCGGACACTCAGATTCTAGGAGAAAGTCGTACAGGGTTAATTCCTGTAGAGTCGATCGCAAACCAAGCGACGATTTTAGGGGACTCAACCCGTCAGTTTCATACACTGCTCCCTCCTTTGGTAATTGGCAGTTGTGGTTTGCTGCTGGAGTATTGCCTACTATTTAGAAGGCTTTTTCAACTCTTTTTATAGCTTAGTCATCAACTTTCCTCTGCTCCCTCGAACCCAGTTAATTCAGCAGGATTTTTTTCCTTAAATCGTGCTGGTGTCACCAGAAATGATATTGCAGGTTAGATTGATTTAACAGCAGACACCCCTTTGAAACCTGACTATGTATTGAATTTTATATATCCAAGATTTTACTAATCCGAATATAACAGTCATAACTATTTTTAATGTTTGATGACATTAAATTGGTTCAGATGGATAGACATCTGCGACCTGTGGCAGTACATTTCGTATTGCCCCTTGCGTAAAATTATATTACAATAAGACAAGAATAGCGACAAATCAGCAGCCGATCGCCCGATTTGAAAATTCAGGCAAAACAGGTTTCCGGCAATTGCCAAGAAATGTCAATTGTCAGTTTTTTTGCACAAATGCCGATCGCACTCAACCCGAAGATTGTATTGTAGGTAGTCTCAGAGCCAAGGACAGCCGATGGCGAGCAATTTGTCAAGTTCGGCAGCTTATACTTTAGCCGCATCGAGACTCCAAAGCTTCACCAACGAAATTTTTCCCGGCAGATGCTAAAGTTGTGCGATCGCAGCTAAAACTCACATTCGACACATCCGCTTGATGTGCCTTAAAATTTTCCAGAAAAGTACCATCGGGTTCCCAACTTGAGATTCAAACTTTGTCGCTGGCAAATCGGACACGGAGAATCAAGAGGAAGCAGAAGCAAATAATTCTATTTTACCTTTCCGTTTCCCCAAATTCAACTTCAATGTGAACAAGTTGGTTTAGTTGCGGTAATATTTCGATCATTATTACTTCTCCTCCCCCTTGATTTTAGGCAATTCTCATTAGAAACTCTAAGATGTTGATTTGAGGAACCTCGGGGGGTCGGGTTTGATGTGGCGATCGCACTGAGCTAAATTGAAATAACATTTGAGGAAAGTAAGCGACGGTTTTCATGTGCGGTTTCCCGAACGAGAGGTGGTAATTGTATACACGGCGGGACGATCGTACTTTCAGTACAATGTCAGTATTTCAACCTGTACACCTGTTGAGTCTGAGTCTCTGAGAGTGTGGAAGTCGCTCTCATCCTTTCGTTGTCTGGATTGGACGCTTTTCAAGGATTAGGCGGTGCGAGGGCCAGAAGCAGACAGTTAACCAAACGGCACAAGGAGATAGGGACAGATGGGATAAGCCCAGAAGCGAGAGAGTCAGAGAATTTTCATCATCATACCTTCAGAAAATCACGACAGCAGCAGCAATATCACCCAAAAGAATGATTGATTCAAAAAAAGTTGCGTGTTATATTTCAATATCATTCTATACAAAAATACTTTTACCTAAAAGGAGAACAAAAAATGGACACACCTACTGATCGCGCACAAGAACCAGTCGGGACAAGAGAGCTCGAATCAATACCTGTATCTGAAAAAGTTTCTGCCCAAAAAGTTTCTGAGGTTAATTTTGAAACGACTCCTCTAGAAACCCCTGCTTATACTCAGGAAAAAGTTAGCGTCGAGGAGGTAAAAATTAACGGCGACGATTTGGTTGCTAAAGTTAAAGAACTGATTCACGAAGGAAATATCCGCCGCATCATTATCAAAAATGAAGAGGGACGGATCTTAGTAGAAGTTCCTTTGACAGTGGGAGTAGTCGGCGGAGTCATCGGTGCGGCGTTGTTTCCAGTCATTGCAGCAGTAGGAGCGATAGGTGCATTAGTAGCTCACATGACCATCATCATTGAAAGAACAGAATAAAAAAATTCGTAAGGATTCAGGTCAAAAAAACTTCGGTGACAAAAGTTGGTAAAATAAACCAATGAAAAAGCCCGCAGCAACCAGAAAGCAGAAAAAAACCGAAATATAGCAGTTGAGCCAAGCTTAACTTGTAGAAATGGTACTGGGGCTGCAAAAAATCATTGAATAATTGCAAGAAAAACTAGGGATTGCTACGGGCAAAAATCCAACCACCAGTCAGACTTGCTTCACTACGTTCGCAATGACAGGAAATCCTAGTACGTGCATCCAGGATTAACTGGTTCCCAGGCTGGAGCCTGGGAACTGAGGAATGAGAAATAACTTCCACAAACTTGTGGAAGTTATTTAATTCTCATTCCTTAGTCCAAACCGAGAGTTAAGCAACGTTTGCACGCGCCCGATTCAGAGACATGGATTAGGGCGTACTGCAATAGAAGGATAGGCAGAAATTAATCGCTTAAAACAGCTTTTTCCTCTGTTGTTGGATACCGAAGCAATTTATCAAGAATGGGAGCGACTGGCGATCGCAAATAAGGTTGTAGGTGTTAACGTTTATGATGCGCGGCTAGTAGCTGCTATGCTAGTTCATGGTTTAACCCATATCCTAACTTTTAACATTGCTGATTTCGCTCGTTATTCACAAATTACGGCTGTTAATCCTCCAACTGTAAAACCTTGATTAATTGGGAATTTAACAGAAATTATACTCCGAGCAAAGAACAGGCTTTCCGGCCTGTTCCACAAAAAGCTAATTTGATTGTGGGGAGTAGGAGTTAAGCCGGAGAGCCCGCCCTTAGATTTTACCGGGTGTTAGCAAAATTAGCTGTTTTGACAAGATCGATCGCACTTCATCCAATCCCATCTCCACATTCCCCAAAATCTCCCCAACAGTCTTCTCTCCTTTACCTTGCCCAGGCGAGGTTCCCTCTTTCTCCCCCCCTTGATAAGGGGGGGCTGGGGGGGGTGCACAACCTTGCAAAAACTCAAATTCAGCACTTGACAAATTGAGCAATTGGTAATTGCAATCAAACACTTGTTGACTCGGCCAACCGTGCATACAACCACTCAACTCAGGAATTGCCGCCAAAAGTGCCTTATCGTCCGACCAATCAATCTTATTAACAGGCTTTTTGCCCAAGAAAAACTCGTAATGAGTGATTTCCGTATCCAACAATTCAATTAATCGATAAAGCTCCCGTTCCGTCAAACCCTGAGCTCTTTCTATCAATTCCGGCGCTTTCCCCAAAAGTCTTTCTAACTGCCAATATCCCGGATTTGAGAAACCGATAAATTCCAATCCCGAAGCGTCAATTAACTCGAACAAAGTCTCGATATTGTAGTCAATTTCCTGCGGGTGAACGTACATATCAGCAAAACATTCGTCCCGCTGATTTTCTCCTGCCCAACGCTGTTTTTCGTACTTGACAAGACGGTTGTTTTCTGGTAGAGAAGCAAAGATTTGACGACCGACTTTCACACCATCGGGATAGTCACCTTTTTGGGAACCTTGGAGAAGTCCGATCGCCCTTTGCATGAGTTGAATTTCCCAGCGTCCGAGCTCAGCATACACAAAAATGTGCATCAAACCGCCCGCCGCCAACTTCGCCGCCAGGGCTTGAATGCCCCGGATCGGATCGGGTAAATGGTGCAGCACACCCACGCAGTTGATCAAATCAAACTCGCCCTCTAACTCGGCGGCATCGTACAGGCTGAGGTGGCGGAAATCTGCTTCGCGCGCTCCCGATCGCCGACAGCGTTCTTGTGCTACCTTCAAAGCACCCGCACTCAGGTCGATCGCCGTCACCGAAGCTTCGGGATTGAGGTGAATCAGATAATCGGTACTCGAACCCGTGCCGCAGCCAGCATCTAAAATCCGAACATCTAGTTTTGGCGGCTTTTGGCCGGTGCAAAAATTGTAAGCATCAGGCCAACTCCAGCGCCAGTTGTAGCCTGGGGGCGGTTCATCTGACAAAGGATCGGGCGGGAAAGGGAAAGTATCGTAAAGCCGCCGCACGGCAGCACTGATATCGGGTGTAGTATCCATAGGTGACATTTGTTGGGCTTGGGGATTCGGGATTGGACTGACAACTGACCGCTGACCACTGACCGACAGCAATTTGATCCGCGCCCCCCGGATTTATCGGTGGGGTCGATTCTTCAATCTAAAATCTAAAATCTAAAATCTAAAATCGGTTGACAGCTTCTGCGTAATAAAACTTATCATTTTTTCTCATATAAGCTCTCTTAAATCTATACAATAAATCTCGACAGGCTTTTTAACAAACGAGGACTGTCAATAGCCCACCGCTGAACTGTCGGGTAAAGCGGAGGCGTCTTTCAAAAGAGCAACAGGTCTCGAAACAGGCAGAAGAAAATTTTTGATTTTCTTTTCCTTTAATTCAAGGCACTGGCTGCAATCGCCCAAAGGCAACTCTCCTGCCGAGTCTTTTTTTCCACGGGTATACCGACGGATCGCAGCGGAGGGAGTACCCCGTGCCTGCCTTCGGATCGGACATTTACCCGCAGGCAGAAAGATGAAACCAAAACATTTTAATCTAAGAAAGTAAGCGCGCCCGAACCTCGTGACAGGTAAAGGCAAAAAGTAAACAAAGCAAAAATACCTACTTTGACCTGCATGAGAAGGCAAGGTTAGTCTGGTTAAATGCTGCAACGATTTAGATAGGGAGCGAAAGAGTCTAATGACTGTAAAAGCAAGTGGTGGAAGCTCGGTTGCGCGTCCGCAACTATATCAAACTGTACCGGTCGCAACAATTTCGCAAGCAGAACAGCAAGACCGCTTTCTACAGCGGGGCGAACTCAGCGAACTGGCAAGTTATTTCAGTTCCGGGGCTCTTCGGATCGATATCTCTGCGACGCTGACCCAAAACTCGGAACTGATAGTATCCCGCGCAGCTAACCGGATTTTTACCGGCGGTTCCCCGCTGGCATTTTTGGAAAGACCACAAGAACCTGCGATGGCTGTAGCAGGGGCGGCACGTGGCGGTTCGGCGAATGTCTCTGAAGGCATGAAACTGGGAAATGTCACCTACGTAGAAAGCCGCTCTGGCGGCAACGGCGGTGGCGGCGGCGGATTCTTGGGGCTAGGAAATCTATTTTCTGGCAACGGTGGCGGCTACAGCGGCCCAATCCCAGCAGGATTTCAGCCGATCAATGTCTCGCGCTACGGCCCGGGCAACATGACCAAATCTCTGCGGGACTTGAGCTGGTTTTTGCGTTACATCACCTACGCAATTGTCGCTGGCGACCCGAATATTATTTCGGTGAACGTGCGCGGATTGCGGGAAATCATCGAAAATGCTTGCTCTTCGGCGGCCACAATTGTGGCAATGCAGGAAATGAAGGCAGCATCTTTGGGCTATTTCCGAAACAATGCAGAGGCTAGTGCGATCGTCGGACAGTATTTCGACGTAGCAATTACCGAATTCAAAGCTCCCACACCTTCAGACAAGGTGCGGCAGCGCGAAAGCAACGACCAGCAAGGGCTGCAACTGCCTCAGATTTACTTCAACGCAGCCGAGCGACGGTCGAAATTCGTCATGAAAACCGGTCTGTCTTCGGCCGAAAAGATAGAAGTAGTCAAAGCAGCTTACCGCCAAGTATTCGAGCGCGATATTACCCGCGCATACAGCCAAAGCATTTCTGACTTGGAATCCAAGGTCAAAAATGGCGAAATCTCGATGAAAGAGTTTATTCGCCGCCTTGGCAAATCTCCTCTGTACCGTCAGCAATTCTACGAGCCGTTTGTCAACAGCCGCGCTGTAGAACTTGCCGCCCGCCACTTCCTCGGCCGCGGTTTGAGCTCGCGGGAGGAATTTAGCAAGTATTTTGCGATCGTCAGCAAAGGCGGCCTGCCAGCCCTCGTAGACGCGATGGTTTATTCCCAGGAGTATTCCGACTACTTCGGCGAAGAAACAGTGCCTTACCTGCGCGGTTTGGGCCAAGAAGCTCAGGAGTGTCGCAACTGGGGCCCGCAAATTGATTTGTTCAATTTCAGCGCTCCGTTCCGCAAGGTTCCTCAGTTCATCACCTTGTTTGCTGGCTACACCCAGCCTCTGCCAGACCAGCACGTTTACGGTGTTGGCAATGACCCCTTAGAAATTCAGTTCGGCGCGATTTTCCCGAAAGAAACTCGCAACCCCAAGAGCCGTCCAGCTCCCTTCGGCAAAGACACTCGCCGTATCCTGATCCGTCAAGGTGCGGGGATTGACAATCAGTTGAGCAATCCGGCGGCTCGCGGTGCTGCTCCTGGTTCTCTGGGCCCCAAGGTCTTTAAATTAGACCAGTTACCGAGCAACTATGTTGCTTCCAAGAAAACTGCCCGCGGTGTCTCCAGCAGCTACAGCAATTCTTCCAGTGTCAAATATACCGAAAGTTCCACCCAAGCGGTGATTCGGGCTGCTTACCTGCAAGTGTTTGGTCGCGATGTGTTCGACGGGCAGCGCCAAAAGGTAGCGGAAATTAAGCTGGAAAACGGCGAGATTCCGATGCGCGAGTTTATTCGGATGTTGGCGAAGTCTGATGTGTTCCGCAATATGTACTGGAGCAAGCTCTACGTTTGTAAGGCGATCGAGTACATTCACCGCCGACTCCTGGGACGCCCTACCTACGGCCGTCAGGAAATGAACGCTTACTTTGACATTTGCGCCAAGAAGGGTTTCTACGCGCTAGTCGATAGCATCATGGACAGCATGGAGTACAACGAAGCTTTCGGGGAAGATACAGTGCCCTACGAGCGCTATGTGACTCCCGGTGGTTTGTCGATGCGGACGATGCGATCGGGTTCCATCGCTGAGCAAAATTTCCAAGCTCAGACGCCCGAAACTCCTCGGTTTATTGAACTGGGTACAGCAGGCAACCGAGGCGATATCGAGTTGCAAAGTCGGATTGCTCAAGGTGTTAGCAAGCGGCGCGAACAAACTAAGATGTTCAAGCTGACGACAACTTCGGACAAAGTAGCTTTGAAAACTTTAATTCAAGCTGCTTACCGTCAAATTTTTGAACGCGATTTAAACCCCTACGTTGTGAAGAATGAATTCACGGCGCTCGAAAGCAAACTGGGCAACAATGAAATCAATCTCAAGGAGTTCATTGAGGCTTTGGGCTGCTCGTCGCTGTACATCAAACAGTTCTACGCACCTTATCCCAATACTAAGGTAATTGAGTTGGGTACGAAGCACTTCTTGGGCCGTGCTCCTCGCAATCAAGCGGAGATTCGGACTTATAACCAAATCTTGGCAAGTAAAGGGATTAAGGGCTTTATCAACGCGATGTTGAACAGCGTTGAATATGCTGAGGCTTTTGGTGAGGATACTGTTCCTTACCGCCGCTTCCCGACTCTACCTGCTGCTAATTTCCCGAATACTGAAAGACTGTACAACCAGTTGACTAAGCAGAATGGTGAAATTGTGGTTCCGAGTTTTGAGCCTGTGGCTGCGATCGACAGAAGCTAACAACAAACTGCAAGAAAGTTGATTTTGTAGGTTGACAAAAATCCCTCGCTATGGTAATGCTGTAGCGGGGGATTTTTGGTAATGTTACGCTGTTGATCGATCGGCGAGTCCCATAGTCCGACAGGGATTGAACTCCCTGTGTCCTAGCTAAAGTCCTTGCTATGAGGACTGAGGTGGGCGATCGTTTGATTTGGCGTTTCAGTCGGTTTTAACTGATATCTTGCACCATTCTCAATTAGCCCTAGGGGCGGGTTCGCCAACAGCCTTAAAGCTTGCAAATAGGTTCTATAAACCCGCCCGACCCCACGAAAAATCCTCTTATTGATATTGCTGCAAGATGTCAGTTAAAACCGACTTTAACTCTCTCGACGGGGATTTCTATCACTGCTAGGACTCAAAGCAAAACCCGATCGCCCCAAAAGTGCGATCGGGGTCGATCGATGAGTCCGAGAGTCCGACAGGGATTGAAATCCCTGTCTCATAGCTGAAGTCCACTTAAGTGGACTAAATTGAACCACAGTTTGATGAGACTGAGAAATTTGATAACGGGCAGGCAAGCGTGAGAAATGGTTGGCAATTCAGTATGGTCTCTGACCACGAATTTCTTGATGGTACCCGCCACGTGATTTATCCGTGGAATCAACCCAAAATCGAAAATCGAAAATCCTCAAGAAAGAGCATTTATCCGTGGGGTCGCCTCTAAAATCTAAAATCTAAAATCTAAAATCGATTGACTGTACTGAGTATATTTAGGATTTGAATAATTAAACTAACTGCCACTCAAGAATACCAAACTACAAAGTATAGGACGAAAAGAATATGGGTTTGTCGATCTAAGCTGTTGTGCATTTAATTTGTATGTTAACGGCGGGCTTTCGGGCCCAAGCCCTACTTCCCACAAGAGAAAAAATTTATTTTACTATGCAATTTAAATGCGGATTAGCTTATTGATTTCGCTAATCTTAGGATTATTAATTACAGCCATGATTAATCGGTTAATGGCGATATAGCAACCGCCTTGGCGGTTTCTATACTAGCGTGTTTTTTTATTCAAACTGACAACAAGTATTTTTTGTATCGGAGGCGGAATATGGATAATTTATCGGACAATTCAGCATAGAAAACACAATATATTGGTTTATGAAGTCGGGGCGGAAACTTGCACCCGCCCTTTAGATATTCGGTTAACCGTACTCAAATAGCCACTTTAACGCGAGAACATTACCGCCCACTCTTCGTCGTTGATTTCAATATACAAAATTGCGATCGGCACAGACAGATCCATTACCTAGTTATCGGGCATTAGTGATTTCCCTTCATTCCCTATAGGCAAAAATTAGGTATAATTGGTTAGCGCGTATTATGATAAAAGTTTAAAAAAAGAAGGGCCAGGGAGGGAAGAACCCAAACGCGATAGTGATGAGTCATTACCCATCTAAAATCTAAAATCTAAAATCTAAAATCTAAATTTGTATGAGCTACATCAAGATATTGACCGCAAAATAAAACAGCACAATAAACGGGCCACTTGTTCTGATTAGTAAAGTAGCGAAATGAATAAGGTATTAGGGCATAATGTTGTGAAAGATGGAACAGGGTATGGAACTAAATTTACAGAAATTTTATAGCGCCTGCAATCCCAGCTACACCCTGGCAGTAGCAAATCAACAAGACCGACAATACTATATCGATTTCTCTTCAGTGCGGGGCGGCACGATCGTAGAACAATTGGAGCGCACCATCAGCCGTCTGTCCCCCGATTCACCTACCTGTCAATTATTCACCGGTCACATCGGCTCTGGTAAATCAACTGAATTGCTGCGGCTACAAGCTCAATTGCAGCAACAAGGATTTCATGTTGTTTATTTTGAGTCGAGTAAAGACTTAGACATGGCAGATGTAGATATCACTGACATTTTATTGAGCGTTGCTCGTCAGGTGAGCGAAAGTATCGAGAAAATGAAAATCAAGCTGCAACCGACGGGTTTTAAAGCTTTGCTCAAAGGGGTTGCTGATGTTTTTCAAACTCAAATAGACTTGAGTGCTGAAGCTAATGTCCCTGGTTTTGGGGAAATAAATGCCAGCACGGAGGGAGAATTTTCTCTGTCTTTGGGAATTGGGAAAATTACTGCTAAGGCGAAAGATGCTCCGAATCTGCGATCGGAGTTAAGGCAATATTTGGAGCCGCGAACTAACGTAATTTTAGATGCACTGAATAAGGAGTTGCTGGAACCGGCTAACCAAGAACTGAAACGCCAGGGAAAACAGGGACTTGTGGTAATTATCGACAATCTCGATCGCATACACCTGTGCGCGAAACCGACGGGGCGACTGCAGCCGGAATACCTGTTTGTCGATCGCGGCGAACAATTGGCAAGACTAAATTGCCACGTCGTGTATACAATTCCTTTGGTGCTGATTTTCTCTAACGATTTGGGCCAGTTGACCAATCGATTTGGGGTAGATCCGAAGGTTTTGCCGATGGTGCCGGTGCAGTTTAGCGATGGTTCTGAGTGTTCTGAGGGTGTGGAATTGCTGCGGCAAATGGTTCTGGCGCGGGCTTTTCCAACGGTGCATCCTTCACAGCGCTATGCTTTGGTGGGCAAAGTTTTCGACTCTGCGGAAACTCTCGATCGCCTGTGTCGAGTCAGCGGCGGTCATGTCCGCAATTTGCTGCAACTACTGTATGGCTGTCTGCAGAAACAAGACCCTCCTCTGTCGCGGGAAACTTTGGAAAATGTGATCGTCCAGCGCCGCCACCAGCTTACTTTGGCGATCGAACCTGATGAGTGGCAATTGCTGCGCCAAGTATCCGTTACCAAAACTGTGAACGGGGAAACTAAATACCAAATATTGCTGCGGAGTCTCTGGGTGTTTGAATACCGTTACGGCGAAGATTATTGGTTTGATGTCAATCCGATTTTGGCTGACGCCAAAGAGTTTCGGGAAACAGTTGAGAGTTGACAGTTGACAGTTGACAGTTGATGGTTGAGAGTTGATGGTTGATGGTTGAGAGTTATCTCCGCCTAATCATAAACAGTCAACAGTCAACTAACAAAAATGATTAAAGGCACGACTAAACTGTTAGGAGTAATTGGTCATCCCGTCGAACATTCTTTGTCGCCGGCGATGCACAATGCTGCTATTTCCCACTTGGGAGTCGATTTTGTTTACTTGCCGTTTCCGGTAAAACCAGGGGATTTAAAAGCTGCTCTTGCAGGATTTGCGGCGATCGGCGTTCGGGGATTTAGCATCACGATTCCCCACAAACAAGCAATCTTACCGCTGTTGTCAGAAGTTTCCCCGATCGCCCGATCGATCGGCGCAGTCAATACCGTATACCTGACTGACAAAGGTTGGTGCGGCACAAATACAGACGTTGAAGGCTTTCTCGCGCCCCTGCAAACCCCCCCAACCCCCCCTTACCAAGGGGGGGCTAGGGGGGATTCCGAAGAAACGGGCAATACGGCAGTCGAATCCTGTCCCCCCCCTTACCAAGGGGGGGCTAGGGGGGGTTCCGAAGAAACGGGCAATACGGCTGTTGAATCCTGTCCCCCCCCTTACCAAGGGGGGGCTAGGGGGGGTTCCGATTGGAGTCAGAAAGTAGCGGTAATTTTGGGGAATGGCGGGGCCGCGAGAGCTGTTGTGGCTGGATGCGCTCAATTGGGATGTGCAGAGATTCACGTTGTCGGCCGCAACGAACAAAATTTAGGGGAATTTCAGCAGAGTTGGGTCAATTCTCCGATGCCCGTGCATAATTTGCAGGTGCATACTTGGGATAATTTGTCAAGCTTAATCTCGCAGGCAGATTTGCTGGTGAACACGACGCCTGTGGGGATGTATCCGCAGGGGGAAAAGTCGCCGGTTGCGGCTGGTGAGATCGATCGAATTTCAGCAGGTGCGATCGTCTATGATTTAATTTACACCCCTAATCCTACCCAGTTTCTCAAAGATGCGAAGCTTCGGGGAGCGCGAGCTATTGACGGACTCCCCATGCTAGTTCAACAAGGAGCAGCCGCCTTAAAAATTTGGCTGGATCAAGAATCCGTCCCAGTCGATGTGATGCGCCAAGCCTTGCGCCAGCATTTAGGTCTAGATTAATGCCATTTCTTCAAAAAGTAGCTGTAGTTTTCAGAATTCCTATAAGCAGGAATTTGAGGCCCAATTCGCGCTAAGCTGAGAATTAAAATATACTTGCCCCCCCATTTATGAAATTTCGAGCTATCAGCCTTTTTTTTGCTACTTGCCTAATCGGAATTTTTAGTTTGGTATTCACTCCACCTGCTTGGGCTTTGACGCAGATTAAACTTTCAGACCTTTCTTATCGCGAATGTCCGGCAGAAATGGGAGAAGGAACAGTCACCAGCGGCAGTTCTATGGAAGCTACCTGCTTTTTGATTACTGGGAAAGCTGAAAATAGCACCGGCAAACCAGTTGTCAATGCCGATATTTTCGGCCGCATTTATGATGCTGACGACAATCCGGTGATGCAAAACCGGACTCGGTTGGGTTCTATAGAAGAAGTTCCTCCCGGAGTTAGCGATTTTCAGCTCAGAATTTCCGTTGCCGCCAATCAACGAACACCTTTGAAGCTCAAGCAATTTAAAGCTACAGGTTTTACTGGCGTGGTTCGCCGCTAACGAAACTCTTGGAGATTTTGGGTTGGCTGCCGATGAAATTGCGATGCAGTTTTCGATTTTCGATTGTTGAGCGGCCGGCAATTTCTCATTTCTAATTTACGATAAACTCCCCAGCTTTTCAACCGGGGAGTTAATCTAAAAATGTCAAATCTAAAATTTAGTTGCCGGCGGCTAGGTCTGCCAAACAATTTACGCTCGATGCTGAAAAACTTAAGCTTTTCCAACTACAAAGATGTTTGCAGGCTGGTCAAAAGACCGATCAAGAATTCCGAGCCGAATTGCAGTACAAAAAACGCAATTAGTGGTGAAAAGTCAATCCCTCCCAAGGGGGGGATAATCGAGCGGAATAGATTGAGGTAAGGGTCTGTTAACTGACTCAAAATTGAAAACGGGGGGTCGTACCAATTGATGTTAGGGAACCAGCTTAACAGCACCCGAATAATCATCAGGGCTACATAGATTTGCAGAAATGTGGACAGCGTGGTTGCCAAAAGGCCTAGGGAATAACTCATATATTCTCGTTGAAGTTTGAGTAAAGTTTACAGACACTTTAACTTAAAGTTTAGCATAGGTCGGGGAGAGGGGGAGCATGAGGCTGTTTACGGGCGGGCTAGAAGAGTAACGACCCACAATAAAATTCACTCTTGGCTTCACAGGCCCGAAAGGCCTGTTAAGCGAGAATGGTGCAAGATGTCAGTAGCCCCCATCGATCGGCCCGACTAATCTAAAATTTTAAAGGGATTCAGGAGTCTTGGGCGATCGAACCCTCGCTGCCCGACGCCGGCGCGTTGCCGTTTACGTCGCCGAGTTGCAGCCGCACGTCATCTATTGCCTGATTGAGCTGGGCAATTTTATCTTCTAAACTCAGCCTTGCTACTTCCATCCCTTCGGCTTCGAGTTGGCTGGCTTTCCTCTGGCGGATCTTTCTTGTCTTTGCTTCTGAAGGTTCACTCAGCAAAGCTTCAGCAGCGCGCCGCGACAGCACCGCGCCCAAAACGGCACCCACCAAGCCGCCAACTGCGGCTCCGGCAATAAATCCCCCCGTAAAACCCTCTCGATTGCTCATGGCTCAACTCAACAGCGCGATATTTCTTTGATTTGTTTATTTTGACACTCTCCCGGTGAGAAACCGGCAGACGATTTTAGATTTTAGATTTTAGATTTTAGATTGAGATGCCCAGCGCGAAAAATCATCCGCAAAGAGAAAGCCTAATGAGCATCAAGTCGGTTAGTTGTCAGGTAAGGCGAGAATTCCGACTTCCGAGTTAAAGCGGATCATTTCCAAAGATCGATCGCCATACAAATCTTCTATGTGTTCCAAGCAGCACTCGATCGCGAAATCGTTCAATTGGGCCGGCTCAACGCCGTACATTTCCTCAAACACCTCTGAGTCTACCCGACAAAAGCGCGGTCGATCGGCATAAATTCCGCATTCTCTGGTGGTTTTGTCAAAATTGATACACCAACCGTCATCTCCGACTAAGCTCAAATAGAGCGATAATTCGTCTTCTGATAAATACTCGTCTAAGTCTGGGCGCTCTGTTGGGTCGAGGTAACAACAAGCACCGCACTGCTTTACGCAACGCCAAGTAGCCATAGTTTGATTTTAGATTTTAGATTTTAGATTTTAGATTTTAGATTCGGAGCATTATGTGGAAAATGCCAAACTTTAGGAGATTTGGGCTCTTCAAGTATATCAATTGCCAGCGCCGGAGGCCCATATCCCGAAGGGGCGGTTGGATTTGAGATTTGAGATTTGAGATTTGGGAGACTTTCCGGGAAGGGGCATCAAGTCCGCAGTTCCCTGTGACCAAGACTTTCTTCATGTGGTACCCGCCACGTGATTTATCCGTGGAATCAATCCAAAATCGAAAATTGAAAATCCTTGCGTCCCCCGAATTTATCCCTGGGGTCAATCCAAAATCTAAAATCTCAAATCTAAAATCGAATGACTGAGAGGTCGATCGTAGTTTACATTTTGTTGAATTTTGTAAAGTTCCTTAAAAAATATGGTCGATCGCCCGGTAAAATCAGAAGCGGATTTTCTAATGCAACAATCTAGACTTAATCACTACAGTCAGGAGGACAAATGGACTTTATAACCGATCTTTTCAGTGGTATGGGTGGTGTAGACTACCAACTCATTGTTCAGGTAGCTTTACTCGCAGCCGTCGTGCTTTCTGGCCCGATCGTGATTTTTCTCTTGGCAGCTAAAGGCGGCGACCTGTAATTATAGCACGCTAGGCGGCGATCGAGAGTTGGGAGTTTTGAGTTTTAAATTAGGCAAAATTCACAACGCTCGATCGCCAAATTTCCCAGCAGCACGAGCTTTCTTATCAAATACCAAGGGCGTGTTTAGCAGTTTGAATCAAATTCTCAAAAAAAGGTAGAGATACATCGACTTCTCTAGCATCTTTGCGGGAGTTACCTAACAAACCGATGTTTTGTCCGGGTGCAACAGCCAAAACTTGCCCTTGAGAGTTGCGAATTCTCAATTCCTCGATCGAGCCGGCGGGAGACAGACTGCAAGAATAAGTGCGATCGCAATAATCAAACTCAACTTTTCCGAACCTCGGTGGCCTGGAAGTAGCAGCATTTGCCGGTAGCCGAACGCCCAACAATTCTAACTCAACCGATGTCTTGCCATTAAAACTATTTTCCCGCAATCGGTAAGCAAGATCAACCCGCCGAGGCAAAGGAAAATATTCGCCCCAACGCCAAGCAATCGCCTTCACACTAGCCGATACATTTCCATCTTGAGTTGCAGTTAATTTAACGTGACCTCCTTTACCAACAATTTTCTGTTCAGTTATGCAAACATTAGGCGTCCAAAATACAGGAGCCTTATTTTCAATCCCGCAAGGTTCCAGAGCATCAATTTGTCGGTAAAGGTCAAGATTAATCTCAGCCAAATCTGCTCGCACGTCAACTGAAACCAGCGGTTTTAAGTGTTCCGGCTGCAAACATTGATTGGCAAAAATTGACAATTGGCTGCGGAATTGTTCGATATTCTCAGCAGGCATAGAAAAACCGCCAGCCGCTTTGTGTCCGCCAAATTTAGTTAATAAATCCGCGCAAAAATTCAGCCCATCAAATACATTAAACTCAGGAATTCCCCTCGCCGAACCCCGGACAATTTTAGCGGGCGGGCACGGGGGAACGGAGGAGGATGAGGTTGTAGGGGCGGTGCCCCCGTGCCCGCCCTCATCCTCAAAAGTACCAATAAACACAGGTACGCCGTAGCGTTCCACCAACCGAGAAGCTACAATCCCGATCACCCCGTGGTGCCAACCGGGCTGCACCACAACTAAAACTCGTTCTTGCTGCAAATCGATCGCCTTTTCCTCGCACCAAGCAATTGCTTCCTGCTCAATTTCCTGGCACAACTCCTGCCTGCGCTGATTAATTTGTTCGCACTGCATCGCGTTTTTAAGAGCTAATTCGCGATCGTCCGTAGTCAGCAACTCTATCACAATTTGAGGGTCAGCCAGCCGCCCCACAGCATTAATCCGGGGCCCAAGCCTAAAACCAATATCTTCAGGCTTTAACGAATTTTGAGTAGGGGCGGTGCCCCCGTGCCCGCCCTTGAGTTTTGAGTTGAGAATAGATGAACTTTCCGCACTTCCAGGCTGCACTCCCGCCACCTGAATCAAAGCCTGAATACCCGCCAATTGCGAGTGAGGCAACAGCCGCAAACCCCGCTTTACCCAGCGCCGATTAACTCCAGTCAAAGGTGCTAAATCCGCAATAGTTCCCAACGTGAATAACTCCAGCAGGGGATTTACCAACCCCCCAACTTTCTGCATATCCTGAGCCAAAGTAATAGCCAAAACATAAGCCACGCCTACGCCAGCTAAACCGCGATAAGGTGAAGATTCCGCGATTAATTTCGGGTTGAGAATAGCATCAGCCGGCGGCAGTTTTGGCGGCAAATCATGGTGGTCTGTAATAATAACTTTGACACCGAGTTCTCGTGCCCTGGAAACCGGGCCGTAGGCTGCAATTCCGTTGTCAACCGTGAGAATGAGAGCGACACCTTCCGAGTGAAATTCTTCTACAATGCGATCGTTAATCCCATAACCTTCTCGCATCCGGCTCGGAATAGCATAATCCACATTCGCCCCCAGAACCCTGAGAGCGCGTAACAACAAAGCCGTGCTCGTCATCCCGTCAGCATCGTAGTCGCCGCAAATCGCAATTTTTTGCCCTCCCGAAATCGCCTCCCGCAACAATTTGACACTCGCAGCCAAATCTGGAAACTCATCCATTGGCGCCGGCAAAACCAGAGATTCCGGTTCGATAAACCCTTGCACTTCTTTAACCGAATCGATGCCCCGGTTAATCAGCACCTGGGCCAGCAAAGGCGACAAACTGATTTCAGTGGCAAACTGTTCGGCTTGCTGTGTTTGAGGCGAATAAATTTGCCACCGTTGGTTTGGCAATCGGTGAAAATGCGGGGGCACAGATGTCGGTAGCTCTTGCACGGAAGCTGAGGTTTAAAGATACATGATTAATCTTACCGAATTAAGTGCCTCAGTCAATCAATTTTAGATTTTAGGTTTTAGGTTTTAGATTTTAGATTGATGCTGATGAGTTTTTTGGGTAAAATCCAAAGGTTGTTTGTAGGAAAGCTTTTTTCGGAAGCTCTCACCGCACCCAAATAGGGATCAAAGCCCTGCCAACAGTCATGGAGACCAAAAAATTTTAGACCAAAGTTCAAACGCCCCAGATTTATCTGTGGAGTCAATCTAAAATCTCGAATCTCAAATCGACTGGTGGGAGCCGAAGAAATAAGTGTAGCAGGCAGTTGTGCCGCCCGTGCTAGGGCGAGGCTAATTTAATTTAATGAGGAGACTTGCATGAGAGACGATCGACCACCTTGGTTTAAAATGGCATTACAGGTTCGGGGGTCTGTCATTCTCTCAATTTTGCCCCGCGTTTTGCTGTGCGGCGGCTTTGGAGTTTTTATTTCCCTACTGCACTTTTTTAAGTGGCCAGTTTCCTTACCAATTTTGTCGAGTATTGTACCCAGTATAGTCCTGGGTCTACTATTAGTTTTTCGGACAAATACAGCCTACGAAAGATTTTGGGACGGCCGAAAAATGTGGGGAACTTTAGTCAACAACGTCCGCAATTTGGCGCGCCAAATCTGGGTAGCAATTGAGGAAAAAGACCCGCAGGATATCGAACTCAAAAAGTCAGTCCTGCGCCTGTTACCCGCCTTTGCAGTGGCCCTAAAACTGCATTTGCGGCAAGAATCAGTCAATCCAGAGTTGGAGCCGTTAATGTCCCCAGCGCACTACCACAAGCTCAAATCAATGAACAATCCGCCTCTAGAAATTGCCTTTTGGATTGAGGATTACTTGCACGAGCAGTACGAGCGCAATTGCCTCGATGTTTATCAGTTAACTGGTATGAATGAGTTGCTCAACTCTATGATTGATGTATTAGGTGGCTGCGAGCGGATTTTGAAGACGCCTATCCCTTTGGCTTACGCGATTCACCTGAAACAACTATTGTTGCTTTACTGTTTAGCCCTCCCCTTTCAAATGGTGAAAGATTTGGGTTGGGGAACCGGCTTAGTTGTGGCTTTAATTAGTTTTACTTTGTTCGGCATCGAAGAAATCGGCATTGAAATAGAAAATCCCTTCGGGCACGATGACAATGATTTGCCTTTGGACAATATTTGTGCTGCCATGCAGCGCAATATCGACGATTTAATTTCTTTATCTCCTAGCGTTCACGAACACGTGAAAGATAAGTAGAGTCATTCGATTTTAGATTTTAGATTTTAGATTGGTACATAAAATCTAAAATCTAAAAGCTTCGGATTAATTTTTTTTAACAATCAACCGCATTAACCCCGCTAATACTAACAATACAGGTGTCAGCCAATCTCCCCACCGCACGTAAAAAGTCCGAGTTTGCCGCCGATAGATAGTAGCATCTCGGACTTCATAGGTATTAATCCCAGACTTCCAAACCGTCTCGCCGCGAGGATTTACAAAAGCAGAGTAACCCGTATTAGTTGCGATAACTGCCCATCTATCCGTCTCAATTGCCCGCATCACATCTAGAGCGTGATGTTGATCCAACATGGGCGGTTTGTAGTGGGCATTGTTGGAAGCTGTGAGCATAAATTCGCCTCCATTCGCCGCCTGATATCGGAAAATTTCCGCAAAGGCCGAATCGTAACAAATTCCGACAATGGCGCGGCCAAACGGCGTATCAAACAATTGTTGAGAATTGCCGGGTACTAAATGAGCATCTAAGGGCGAAAGTCGATTAATAATCCCGCCTAAGATTTCGTAAAAAGGGATATATTCGCCTAAAGGCACTAGCTTTAGTTTATCGTAGCGGCCGACAATTTCTCCAGTGCGATCGATCGCCAATAAGCTGTTAGTGATACTATTATCTTGCTGTCCGAATCCTCCAACCCAAGCCACAACGCCGCGTTCGAGAATAGCTTGGTAAAAGGAAAGAGTAGAACGCTGATACTCGTTTGTCCAGATAAAAGGCAAAGCTGTCTCTGGAATTAACACAGCATCGACTTTTCTGTCGGCTAACTGTTTGTATCCAGTGGTGTAACCTTCTAAAGCGCGCCCCCAACCCGCTGAGTCAAACTTAATCTCGTTAGGAATATTGCCTTGAATAATGCCAATTTTTAATGATGTTCCCGCCTCTTGAATTAAAAGCCGATTGTACAAACTCCAGCCTGCAATATGCAAAACTAAAAATAAACCCGCAGGCAAAATATAAGCAACCGACTTCTTCCCTCGGACTTCTCCCTTCTTACCTCGGACTCTCTCCTGCTTCCATCCATCCGTTACATCCGTTACATCCGTTACACAATCCGTTGCCGAACTTCCTTCTTCCTTCTTCCTTCTTCCTTCAATAAAAGCTTCTGCGATTAAGCCATTTACTGCTACAATAGCCGCTGTTACTGCGCTGGGCCCGGAGAGTTGACCGAGGTGCAATATTGCTAAATTGTGCGGGCTTTGCGTGTAAGATAGTGATGTCCACCACAGCGAACCTGTACTCCAAATACTTTCTAAGGCACACCACAAAGCTGTGCCAATTAAAACGCGAGTTAATGCTGAAAATTTAGAGCTACCCCCCCCTGCCCCCCCTTGTAAAGGGGGGGAGTTAAGAAGAATAAGATCGGAGCTACCCCCCCCAGCCCCCCCTTGTAAAGGGGGGGAGTTAGGAATAGGATTTTTGCTGGGTAAAGTGAGGGAGTTGAGAATTACAAATAGCCACGCCCAAACGGCGACTAAGGCTGCTCCCCAGAGGGTGATGAATGCCCAGCAAAAAAGTGCGATCGCCAAACTCGGCCACCAAGGAACTCCCAACCAAGTCATCGGGTGAATTCCCATAATCCAAGATAAAGCTAATCCGTGATAGCCAATTCCCCAGAGTGAAGGAAGAAGGAAGTTCGGCAACGGATTCTGTAACGGATGTAACGGATGGATTTTGAGGAAAGAAGGAAGAAAGAGAAATTTTTGTTTTTGTTGTTCTATTTTTGGCTTTTGATAACTGACAACCAAAACCCACAGCGGAGCTAATGCTACCCAAGCCAATAGCCAAGCATTTACTGGTGCGGTTGTCAATGCCATCAAAATGCCGCTGAAAAGTGGGATCGCCCAGGCTAATGTTTTTGATTTATGAACCACGAGTTTTTCAAATTTGTGCCTGTTAAATATCGCCACTTTGATGCTTGCCAAAAATAATAATTCTTAATCAATATATCAGATCGATCGGGAAGAAGGGAGTTTGGCAACGAGCAGTGTACGGAATTTAACGGATTTAATGAATTTAACTCACATTTTGCACCCTTCTCAAGAACAGGCTTTTCGGCCTGTTCCACAAAGAGTTAGTTTTCTTGTGGAACAGGCCGAAAAGCCTGTTCCTAAACAATTAATTGAGAATGGTGCAACATCTCAGATTTAACGGATTTAACCGAAAAAAATCTCTCAAATTCTACTTGCTCAAACAAAAAGCGCCCCTATTTCTAGGAGCGCTTTTTGTTAAATCAAAAGCTAAATTTAGCCGTTGATGGAAGGAGCAACCATTGCTACTGGGGTGACTTCACCGGCAGCCAAGTCGAGAGGGAAGTTGTGAGCGTTGCGCTCGTGCATTACTTCCATACCCAGGTTAGCGCGGTTGATGACATCAGCCCAAGTGTTGATGACGCGACCTTGCGAGTCGATAATCGATTGGTTGAAGTTGAAACCGTTGAGGTTAAACGCCATCGTGGAAATACCCAAAGCGGTAAACCAGATGCCGACAACAGGCCATGCACCTAACAAGAAGTGCAGAGAACGGCTGTTGTTAAAGCTCGCGTATTGGAAAATCAAACGACCGAAGTAGCCGTGGGCTGCAACGATGTTGTAGGTTTCTTCTTCTTGACCGAATTTGTAACCGTAGTTCAAAGATTCAGTTTCGGTTGTTTCGCGAACCAAGCTAGAGGTAACAAGAGAACCGTGCATGGCGGAGAACAGAGCACCGCCGAAGACACCAGCTACTCCCAACATATGGAAGGGGTGCATCAGGATGTTGTGCTCGGCTTGGAACACGATCATGAAGTTGAAGGTGCCGGAGATACCCAAGGGCATACCGTCAGAAAAGCTGCCTTGTCCGATCGGGTAAATCAAGAATACTGCGGTGGCTGCTGCAACAGGTGCAGAGTAAGCGACGCAGATCCAAGGACGCATACCTAAGCGGTAGGACAGTTCCCATTCACGACCCATGTAGCAGAAAATGCCAATCAGGAAGTGAAATACTACCAATTGGTAGGGGCCGCCGTTGTACAACCATTCGTCTAAGGAAGCAGCTTCCCAGATGGGATAGAAGTGAAGCCCGATCGCATTCGATGAAGGCACAACAGCACCAGTAATGATGTTGTTGCCGTACATCAAGGAACCAGCTACTGGTTCGCGGATGCCGTCGATGTCCACTGGAGGAGCAGCGATGAAGGCGATGATGTAGCAGATGGTGGCACTCAGCAAGGTGGGAATCATCAAGACGCCGAACCAACCGATGTAAATCCGGTTTTCAGTGCTTGTGACCCATTCACAAAAGCGTTCCCAAACGTTGCCGCTTTCGCGACGCTGTACGGTTGTTGTCATTTGGTTTATGATGGCTTAATTGAATTTTCAAGGTTCATTGTGGGGATGTCCCACGCTTATATTAGTAACACCATTCACTAAAGTTTGCCAAGGGATTTCTGCTGACAATTCAAAAATTTTACAAACTTTTACAAAAATTTGATTATTAGTAAATATTTGTAGTTTTTTACAAAGTAAAATTACACACCAAACGAGTTAAATACAGCGGTCAGAAGAACTGAATCTATTGTCTGTAGCTTGGTTCAGCAGCTCCATCAAATTATTTTTGTTCAGGTCGATTCTCTTTCTATTTAAATATCTCTTAATTAGGTCTGGGGGAGAGGATTTTTAATATTTATTCACATATACCCGGTGGATTCTGCGAGGGTAAATTTTTATCGGGAGAATACTGACAACCGGGTTTCTAGTGCGGGCTGCATTCTCAATAAGAGCCAATCAACCGGGTTTATTGACGAAAAAAGAAACCCGGTTTCTGAGGCGCTTGGCAAGAGAAATCAACCGAGTTTCTGAGGATGAGTCCGCAATTTCTGGGTAAAAATTAGGCTTTAGCCTGGAGGCCAGTTCATCTGCCGACCGCCGAGAATGTGAAGGTGCAGGTGGTATACAGTTTGACCGCCGTCGCTGCCGCTATTAATGACGACGCGATAGCCGTTGCTAAGTCCGAGTTGTTCTGCTACGCGCTTGACAGTCAGCAGCAAGTGCCCCATGAGAGCATGATCTTCCGACTCGGCATCGGCTAATTTGGCAATAGGCTGTTTGGGAATGACGAGGATGTGGACGGGCGCTTGCGGATTGATATCTCTGAAGGCGAGGGCCAAGTCGTCCTCATAAACGATGTCTGCGGGAATCTCTTTGCGGATGATTTTGCTGAAAAGCGTTTCTTGAGTTGTCATGGGTGTTAACGAAGTTCGGCAACGAGCACTGTACAAGATGTAACGGATGTAACGGATGTCGGGAAGAGGGAAGAGGGAAGACTTAGCAGGAGAGAAGGAAGATCAGAAAAAGAAGAGGCAAGGAAAAGTTTTTCTTGCCTCTTCCGATATTCATTAGTCATTGTTAATCATAATAGATGATGAATCAAGGACAGGCAAATTAAGGATAAAGAAAAATGCTTGCTAGGGTTTGGAGTGCATCGATCGTTGGAATTGACGCGGTAAAGGTTGGTGTTGAGGCTGATGTGTCAGGCGGGCTACCGAAAATTGTGGTTGTGGGATTGCCCGATTCTGCGGTGCAAGAAGCTAAAGAAAGGGTTAAGGCTACGCTGAAAAATTCGGGATATGCTTTTCCGATGCGGAGTATTGTGATTAATTTGACTCCGGCGGATTTGCGGAAGGAGGGGCCGAGTTTTGATTTGCCGATCGCCATTGGCATTTTAGCAGCATCAGAACAAGTCAGCGGTCAACTTTTAGGAGATTATTTGTTTTTAGGGGAACTTTCTTTAGATGGGAGTTTACGGCCTGTGGCTGGGGTTTTGCCGATCGCCGCTGCTGCTCAAAAAATGGGTATTTCAGGATTAGTTGTACCGGCTGGTAACGCGCAGGAAGCGGCTTTGGTGCACGGAATATCTGTTTATGGTTTTGAGAATATTTTTGCAGTTACTGATTTTTTGAACAATCCTGAAGTTTATTCGCCTGTCGAAGTAAACGGTCGAGAAGAGTTAGCTAAAACGCGGTTTTCGGGTTTAGATTTAAAGGATGTAAAGGGGCAAATTCACGCGCGGCGGGCTTTGGAAATTGCGGCGGCGGGGGGACACAATTTAATTTTTGTGGGGCCGCCAGGGAGCGGTAAGACGATGTTGGCGAGGCGTTTGCCTGGTATTTTGCCGCCGCTGACTTTTGATGAAGCTTTGGATGTAACTCAGATTCATTCGGTGGCTGGGTTGTTGAAGGATAAGGGAAGCTTGGTGGGCGATCGGCCTTTTCGCAGTCCTCACCATTCGGCATCTGGCCCTTCTTTGGTAGGTGGCGGCAGTTTTCCCCGTCCGGGTGAAATTTCTTTAGCACACCGCGGCATTCTTTTTTTGGATGAATTAACTGAGTTTAAAAGAGATGTTTTGGAGTTTTTGCGGCAACCACTGGAAGATGGTTATGTGACGATTTCTCGGACTAGACAATCGGTGATGTTTCCGGCTCAATTCACTTTAGTTGCAAGTACGAATCCTTGCGCTTGCGGTTATTACGGGGATTCGATTCAACAGTGTACTTGTTCGCCGCAAAAGAGGGAGCAATATTGGGCAAAACTTTCGGGGCCTTTGATGGATCGGATTGATTTGCAAGTGGCCGTAAATCGTTTGAAACCCGAAGAAATTACGCGACAGCCGACGGGGGAGGAGTCGGAACCGGTGCGGGTGAGAGTACAGCGGGCGCGAGAGCTCGCAACTCGCCGTTTTCAGTCGGAATCTAGTTTGCGCTGTAATGCGGAAATGCAAAGCAGTCACATTAACAGATGGTGTCAGTTGGATGATGCTTCTCGGAATTTATTGGAGATGGCGATTCGGAAGTTGGGGCTTTCGGCGAGGGCTAGCGATCGCATTTTGAAGGTTGCTAGAACTATTGCTGATTTGTCGGGGGATGAAAGCTTGAAAACGAATCATGTGGCGGAGGCGGTGCAGTATCGGACGATCGATCGAATGCAGTAAGTCAATCGATTTTAGATTTTAGATTTTAGATTTTAGATTTTAGAGGCGACCCCACGGATAAATGCTCTTTCTGGAGGATTTTCGATTTTCGATTTGGGATTGATTCCACGGATAAATCACGTGGCGGGTACCACATGAAGAAATTCGCTTGTCAGCAGCGGCTCAAAAGACACAATCCCCCGATCCCCGACTTCTTAAAGAAGTTGGGTATTTAACAGTTGATTCGGCGATTTAAATTGCTTCTAAACATACGAAGTCGCAGCAGAGGGGGACGAAGGGATTGAGGGGGTATTGAAGCTCGATTGATGTTGTCCCATTATTTAATTGAGCCACTGAAACGCCCCGATGTTCCCATGTTTATTGTCTGATTTTGTGCTGCATGGTGCCAGTATCACTTGTGACCGAAAGCATCCAGGATACCCGCCACGTGATTCATCCGTGGAGAAATCAAAAACGTGTATCCGATAAGCAAGCCCCCGAATTTATCTCGCGCAAGTCAATGCTTCAATCTAAAATCTAAAATCTAAAATCTAAAATCGATTGACAGTTGCGTAAGTTCTGTTAGTGTTAGATTGGGGGAGGTCACAGCAAACCAAGGCAGCAGTTAAAGTGGCGAGCGAGGAAGCTTTAGACCAACTGCCCGAAAGCTAATCAACTGAAGTTTATCAGCACGTCTAGGAATCTTATTCTGAGGCCACACGCAGTATTTAGACCACCGCAGCTTGAAGCTGGTGTCAATGCCACCCACCCACAGCTTTTGTCAAAAATCCCTCATAATTTCCTCAAAAATTCATCAAGTTTTTACCCACTTTTTGTCATTTTTACTGTAATTTATGATACCGATCGCCCAAGTTGCCCGAATCTCCACAACGGCAGAATTTTTAATACTTAATTTCTCTCCCTCGCTCTCCCTCGCTCTCCCTCGCTCTTCCTCGCTCTTCCTCTTTCCCTCGCCCCCTCTCCCTGTTTCACCCTAAAATTTGAAATTTTTGAGTGACGAATTATGGCACGATCGCAGCGCGTTTTGATACCATGCAATCAAGCGCAAGACAATCAGGGAATGCACTGGAGGTGTGTAAATGGAGCTTTTGGCAGAACAAAAACGGTGCTTGGATTGCTTGGTAAGCTCGATCGAGCAATTGGGAGGTCAAGTAGACATTCCCAAGCTGGAGCAGATAGCTGAGCTAATTATTCAAACGATGAGAGGGCCTTGGCGCTACTTTCACACGTCGGAACACATTTTTGAGGTCGGGGGGTCAGTCGATCCGATCGAGGTGCTGGCTGCCCTGTTTCACGACCTCGTGTACGTGCAAGTCGATCAGGGGGTTAGTTTCAATATTAGCAGCGCCCTTTGTCCTTTTGTCAAAGAAGTGCGATCGCAGTTAGTTATTAGAGATGAAACCGAACTGCCCGACGATGCCATGTATCACCTAGTGGCCTCAGTATTTGGGTTTATTCCCGGCAAGACTCTCTCTCCGTTTGGCGGCCAAAACGAATTTTTGAGTGCCGTTATTGCTGCCAAATCTTTGGAGCCTTTTTTGCCAGCTAGTACGATCGCCGAAATCGCCGCTTGCATCGAAGCTACTATCCCTTTTCGCCCCGTTTCGCCCAGCGGTTTGAGTGCGATCGAACTTTTGTACCAGCGTTTAGCAAGTGCAAATCGCGATTTTAACTTGGGATGGAGCGATGCCCAAACCTTAGAAATTGTCAAGCGTGCAGTCAGGTTAGCAAATAGAGATGTCGAGAATTTTGCATCTCCAAATTCCTCTAATTTCTTAGACAATACCTGGAATTTGATGCCAGAAACCAACCACGAATTGACCAATGTTAATTCCTATACTGTTGCCGGATATCGCAGGTCTCTGCAAAAAATGGAAGGATTTTTGAACTTCCTCAAACCCGAGCTGGTTTTCCAGCAGTTTATGCAAGAGCCGGACGATGCAACCTACGCTAACCTGATTGCCCGAACTCGCAAAAATATCGAAGTTGCTAAACTTTATCTGGGTATCAAGCTAATTACCATCGCCATTTTAGAAGCTCTTTCCTACCGCTTGGGGCGCGATATTCCGCTTTCTACTATGATGGGAGAATTGCGCGCACCCGGATTTAAGACCTCAGTTTTGGAGGATTACTTGCCCAACAAACAGATTGCCTACCCATTAGAAACTCAGTTGGAAAAAGAGGTTTTAAATTTGTTAGCAATAGGACGAAATCAAGAATCTCCCTATGATATTAAAAACTCTCCCGTAGCTACGTTTATTATCAAATCTATCGGTTTTGCTGAAACTGAAAACTTTTTGAAGAAAGCTCAAGAGTTTTTTGCCGGTCATATTTCCTCGGAAGAGTTTCTCTCTTACTGTTCTCCCGATGTCATCGAGACCATCTCCTCCGGGGTGATGAAACTATTTGACAGCAGAAAGACGGCTTTAGGGAAAGTTAAATTAGTTCACCAAACAGTTTCTTAGGATAGATTGGCAAAATCTTAAAACGTTTTCCATCGCAGAAACCTGGTTTTTTGAGTTCAGCCACAATGTGCGGTTAGTCTGAGATGTTGCATTATTCTCGCTTAACAGGCTTTCGAGCCTGTTCCACAACAAGTGCATTTTCTTGTGGGGAGTAGGGGTTGGGCAGGATATCCCGCCTATAGCAGGCTTATTGATAATGGTGCAAGATTTCACTTTAAACCCTAAAAAAAGTCCTCTTTAACTAATATGTTGCACCATTATCAATAAGCCTTTTATGAACAGGCTTTTCGGCCTGTTCCACAAGAAAATTTATATTTTGTGGAACAGGCCGAAAAGCCTGTTAAGCGAGAATGGTGCCAGATATCAGCTTTAAAGGACTTTAGCTATGAGTCTGGGGTTTGAACCCGTAGCGGACTAATTCGACATCAAACTTTTATTGTGGTGAACCAGTCGCACCCTCTGCGCCGGAGTTGCTATTAGGTACAGCCGTATCCGTAGGATTAGAATCGCTCTGGCTTTCCGTATTAGTTTGGCCACTGGTACCTGCTCCAGAAGCACCATCATCTTGAGTTGGAGATGGAGTAGCTGAACTCTCAGGTGCTGGAGTTGTTGGAGTGGAATCTGGCTCATTCTGCGGAGTCGGAACCGTAGTATTGGTATTATTTGACGGCGAAGATGGAGACGGCGCTGCTTCCTGAGCGGGTGCATCTTGCTGCTGTGAATTTGGAATTGTAATATTGATATTGGGAGCCGGACTTGCTTGAGGAGCCGGAGTTGCGTTTTGAGCTGGACTTGGTTGAGGATCAGGCGTAGGGTTTTGAGCTGGAGATGGTTGAACCGGAACCGGAACAATCTTTTGAATGATCGTTTTTTCTCTCTCTATAGTCCGAGTCGGAGCTGGTGTTGCTGAAGGCTGATTCGCTTTCGGTACAACAATCACAGGAGCAGAAGCCGGAGTAGGAGCCTCCTCACTCCGATTGAAGTAATATACACTGCCCAGAACTAAGCCTGCCAAAGAAGCAAGAAGAATTCCTAACAGTAACCCGCGACCAGCATTCTCATTATCGCGGACTTCTTGGACTCCAAGTTGGCGGTGATTTTCCGCCATTTGACCCTGTACATAACCTTGGTGATGAGCTGCTTCTTTAGAAGCCTTCCCCGTTGTACTCGGAACACTTGTAGTGGTTCGCGTTGTACTGACGTGACCGTTAGTTGCATCGGTGTGAACTTCTTGATGAATTTCACGGCTAGAGCTATTTTCTTCGTTAGGTTTCATAATTATCTTGCCACAACTATTCAAAAAATATTGTCTGTAGGAGATGCCCTGGTTTGAAAACTTGAGCTAAGCTGTTGAGCATTTAAATCACTTATTTCGATTTACCGTCAAGATTCAGGTGTAAGCGTTGGGTGTTTGGCTCATGAGTTTAATTGCTTAACAGCTTTTAGCTTAGGGAGTTTAGAGAACTTTTGGTTTTTCCTTCATTTGTATCCAATGTAACTCGTTAAGGTATTAACCAGGCTCTACCCTCAGAGTGATTCCCAAGTCCCCAAAGGCATAGAATTAGCCGTACTTCAACAAAGAATATCGGCTAAATGAGTGATTTATAATGCTTGCGGTGCAAGCATATAGCAATCCTTGCAGGAGTCGTGATTTTTTACGACTCCTGCAAGGATTGCTATAGTAGTTGTAGGTTGGGTTGAGGAACGAAACCCAACTTGTTACTTTCACAGAGAGTTGGGTTTTGCTTAGCTCAACGCAACCTAGGAATAAGTACATAAATGACCGATCGCACTAAAGACAATTACCCACCGATTTGAGACATGGTGCGACTGTAATTTCCTTGAGTAGTTCCCGAATCCCGCTGTTTGAAATTAATTTCCGGTTTCATCTCTAATATGTGCCGCACTCGATCGCGCAATTCAACCGTAGACACCCCATTCCGCAAAGCAGTTTTCAAGTCAATTTGCCCGGTTTCGTTCAGCAGACAAGGCCGCAGCCACCCGTCAGCAGACAAACGCATCCGGTTGCAGCGATCGCAAAAACACTCGGACATTTGGCTGATAAATCCTAAAGTGCCCTTCGCCCCCGGAATTTGAAACACATCCGCCGGCCCATTTCCGCGAACACCCGACTCCGCTAACCCGTATTTGTCGCTAATTCGTTGCCGCAATTCGGCTGAGGCTACCCAACCCTTATCGCCAAATAAATCCCCATTGCCGATCGGCATAAACTCAATAAAACGAACGTGCCAATTCCGGTTAATAGTTAACGCCGCTAAATCCAATATTTCGCCGTCATTCACACCGGGAATTACCACAACATTCAGTTTCAGCGGGTCAAATCCTGCGTGATAAGCCGCTTGAATTCCCTCCCAAACCTGCGTCCATCGCGATCGTCCCCGACTGCCAATTATCTTATCAAAAGTCTCCGGTTCCAGCGAATCCAAACTAATATTAATCCGGCGCAAACCAGCATCGTAGAGATTTTGGGCCATTCCCGCCAGCAAAAAGCCATTAGTTGTCATTGACAAATCTCGCGTTTCCGGCAAAGATGCGATCGACCTTACCAAATCCACCACCCCAGGGCGCAGCAGCGGTTCCCCACCCGTCAACCGAAACTTGGTAAATCCCACGGGTATAAAAACTTCCCGCAGCAGAGTTAGCAATTCCGAGTGAGTTAACAACTGCTGCTGCAATACATAGTCCAACTCACTACCTTCCGGCATACAGTAGAGACAGCGGAAGTTGCAGCGGTCTATCAAGCTAATCCGAAGGTAGTCTACGGTATCCATGTCAATAGTTTGTAATATTATTTAATTATAAATGCTGACTCGATTTTCTGCAATTATTGATAGAAAGCAAAAAACCTGCATAGATTTCTCTCTCTTCTCTTACTCTGCGCTCTCTGCGCCCTCTGCGGTTAATAAAAAAAAATCTCATTCACAAATTTGTATATTTATGTTCTTTGAATTTGAAGCCGATTTTGTAGAAGCCCTGCGGTGCATCCCGATGCAAGTACGTCTCAAGTTAGATACTTGTGGCATTAAATTAAAGTTGCAGGATTGGAATCATTTTAACCAAGCAGAACGTCAAATGCTTGTAGAGAAACCTTGCTTGACAGAAGCAGAAATTATCGATTACCGAGAACAGCTAAACCAAGTATTAATTCAACAGACAGGCAAACCGGGAACAGATTTGACCGTTGATGAAAATCCCCCGTGGATGGATGCTGCAACTGTACCGGAGTCTGTTTCTGCAAAAGCGCAAGAGTTCGGCGTCACAATAACTTTGGCACAGTGGGCGAGTTTGCAGCCGCTACAGCGATTTGCTTTGATTAAGCTTAGTCGATCGAGCCACGAGAATAAAAACTTTCTCCCCGCTGTTCGAGAGTTTCAACTTATTGAATAAGTATATGGTAAAAAGTTTGTAGCCAGCGCGAGCAATCACTCAATGTAGGTTGTTGGTTGGGAGCGATTTCTTTACCATATCGCCTCATTTTCAGCGAGAATATAACTTTTAAGTAGCATTTACTTTCAAGACACCATGTCTAACAATCCTCAGTTTTTTGATCCACTGCCCTACTGGGCTTTCAACAATCCATCAGCAGGAAGTGCCATCAGCCCATTTAGCCCAGTTAGGTTCACTTACTTTCATTTAGAAGACTTTGAAGACGGCGCTTTAAATACACCGGGTGTTACTGTTTCTGAGTTTGCCACAACAGATATTGCAACAACCTTCAGCGACTCGGTGGACGGCGATGACGGAGTTATTGATGGTCAGGCCAGGGGAAACAGCAGCAGCTTATTCTCGAATTTGAGGACTAGCAGCTTTACCTTCAACTTTTCCGCTAATGCACTTGGGGGTCAATTACCAACCCATGCTGGAATTGTCTGGACGGATATTGGCAGGAATGGTGGCGGCACACCCCGGTCTGGCGACTTGCTAAATAACACGTTATTTGAGGCGTTTGGGCCATTGGGAGAATCTCTGGGGGTTATCGGTCCCTTTTCGCTGGGTGATGAGAGTATTTCGCGTACAACCTCAGAAGATAGATTCTTTGGAGTGGTCAATCAAAACGGGATCTCATCAATTCGATTGTCGATGCCCGGTAAAAATAACTGGGAAGTCGATCATCTTCAATATGGTTTCACACCTGGAACCATTTCTCCTTCCCCCTTGGATCCCAATGGCCTCTTCTTCAACCTCTCCACCAATGCCGATAACTTTACCATCGATCCAGCTCGAGTCGGCAATCTACTGGTTCAAGGTTTAGATGGTAACGACTCGATCCAAGGGTCGCCATCGGCCGATCGGGTAAATGGCAATGCCGGCAACGATACTATACTAGGAGGCGACGGCAACGATACGCTCTGGGGCGGTCGCGATAACGATCGCATCGATGGCAACGCCGGCAATGACACGATCGCTGGAAACCTCGGAAATGATACGCTCTCTGGCGGTGCGGGTGACGACCTCCTACGTGGCGGACAAAACAACGATGTGCTCAATGGAGGAGAGGGTAACGACCAATTGGTAGGTGACTTAGGTAGAGATATTCTGACAGGTGAAGCTGGAAACGATCTGTTTGTACTGCGGGTGAATGCAGCCGCCTCCAATGTATCTGAAGCCGATGTTATTGCGGATTTTACGGCGGGTCAAGATGCGATCGCCCTCACCAACGGACTTGCATTTGCAGGAATTGCCTTAGATGCTTCGGGTAGCAATACAGCGATTCGGATTGTTGCTACCGGACAAATTTTAGGGGTTGTTACCGGAGTCCAACCTGCTGCTCTAAGCGCAGCCAATTTTACCACGTTGAATGGGGACTTTTAACTGTTATCAGTTATAGCAATCCTCAAGCTGAATGCGGTGAAGTAGTTTTCTGAAGACGACTGCAAGAAGACTAAAAATTATAGGATTTCAGTCGGTTTTTAACCGACTTGTGCTATGAGACAGGGAATTAATTCCCTGTCGGTCTTCTGGACAATCCGACAGCCCGACAGTCCGACAATCCGACAGCCCGACAGTCCGACAGTCCGACAGCGGGTTGCAAACCCCTGTCTCATAGTGAAAGTCGTCGGTCGCCGACTCAAAATGATGATGCGTTCAGTCGGTTCTGCCTCGTAACGCAGATAGGCGAGAAGAGCCTCCAATTTACCCTTCGCCACGCGAGGCAGAGCAAGAGTGACATCGGTTCCCAGGCTCTTCCTAGAAACCAGTAAAGTAAAAAATATGATTAATTTTATTTTAAGTATTGTTACCGCAGCGTGGTATTATTTTTCTGAGTTTGCAAAGCACTCGCCTGCTACCTGCATTAGTTTCTGAGCTTCGTGAACACGCAAAACACACCCACCGAACCCACACCAGCAACCGAGGATATTCCTCAAGCTGGCACAGTCTCAACAGTCTCGACAGTCTCGTCCGAGACAACGAATCCCATGCAAGACTTTTATCGCCTCCAACAAGAGTTGTTGGCGTACACCCTTGCGTTTACGGCGATTATTTTTATCTCCGTTTGGATTTTTTACTCGCTCAATATTGCCCTGAATTATTTGCTTGGGGCGAGCACAGGTGTGGTTTACTTAAAGATGTTGGCTAGAGACGTTGAACGAATCGGCAGCCAAAATCAACGCATCAGCAAGACAAGGCTCGGTGTGTTTTTAGCGGTGATGATAGTAGGAACACAGTGGAATCAGCTACAGATTTTACCGATATTTTTGGGATTTCTGACTTACAAAGCTGCGCTGATGGTTTACGTGATCCGAAGTGCATTAGCACTAGACTACAGGTAAGTCAGGCAATTCGAGCAAAACTCAACTCATCGATTTGTATGGGGAAGCCCGTTGAATGGCAATGCTTGACGTTCTAAACACCTTTAATCGTTTCCCCCTCGCCGAATTGGAAGTTGGCCAGCAGTTGTACTGGCAACTGGGCAATCTGAAAGTGCACGGGCAGGTTTTTCTAACCTCGTGGTTTGTAATTGCTGTTTTAGTCGTAGTTTCGATTTTAGGAACCAGCAAAATCCAGCGAATTCCCAGCGGAATGCAAAATTTTATGGAGTATGCGCTGGAATTTATTCGGGACTTGGCTAAAAACCAAATTGGGGAAAAAGAATATCGCCCTTGGGTACCGTTTATTGGTACATTATTTCTGTTCATCTTTGTGTCAAACTGGTCTGGCGCTCTAATTCCTTGGAAGCTGATTAAGCTGCCATCAGGGGAATTGGGAGCTCCTACCGCTGACATCAACACGACGGTAGCATTTGCACTGCTGACTTCTCTAGCATATTTTTATGCAGGTCTCAGCAAAAGCGGCTTGGGGTATTTCGCCCACTATGTTGAACCGGTGCCTTTTATGTTGCCGTTCAAAATCATAGAAGATTTCACTAAGCCTCTGTCCCTGAGTTTCCGTTTGTTTGGCAACATTCTTGCGGACGAATTGGTGGTCGGAGTGCTAGTGTTGCTAGTGCCTTTATTTGTTCCTCTGCCAGTGATGGTTTTGGGACTATTTACGAGTGCAATTCAAGCTTTGATTTTTGCTACCTTAGCCGCCGCCTACATTGGTGAAGCTCTAGAAGGCGGTCACGGCGAAGAACACCACGATTAACTAACGATAAACGGCGAAGCATGAGGGAGGAAAAAATAAATTTCTGAACTTAAACTTTCGGCCGTAAAATCGGACAATTCTCTAGACTTTCTGTTCTCAATTTTGTACTTTAGATAAGGAAAATCATCATGAACCCAACAGTTGCTGCCGCTTCCGTAATTGCCGCCGCTTTGGCAGTAGGTTTAGCTGCAATCGGCCCTGGCATCGGTCAAGGTAATGCAGCAGGTCAGGCTGTAGAAGGTATTGCCCGTCAGCCGGAAGCAGAAGGTAAAATTCGCGGCACCTTGCTGTTGAGTTTGGCGTTCATGGAAGCGCTCACAATTTACGGTTTGGTCGTAGCCCTAGTGCTGCTGTTTGCCAACCCCTTCGCATAATAATTGGAAATTTTAGATTTGAGGTTTTGGCGATTCTAATCCAAAATCTCAAGTCTAAAATCGATTAAGCGAATTAGATGGAAGCCGTCAAAAAATCATGATGCACTGGACAGTATTACTAGCAGTTGAAGAAGCGGCTAAGGAAGGGGGACTGTTTGATATAGATGCTACGCTGCCTCTGATGGCGGTGCAGTTTTTAATTCTAGTCGCAGTCTTGAATGTAATTTTTTACAAGCCGCTCAGCAAGTCAATTGACGATCGCGCCGATTACATTCGCAACACTCAAGTCTCCGCCAAAGAACGCTTGGCAAAAGCTCAGCAACTAGCGCAGCAGTACGAGCAAAAACTGGGAGAAACTCGCAAACAGTCTCAATCAGTAATTGCTGCTGCTCAAGCTGATGCCCAAAAAATTGGGGCAGCAAAAGTAGCTGAGGCTCAACAAGAAGCTCAAGTCGCGCGAGAAAAAGCTGGGCAAGAAATAGAGCAGCAAAAGCAAGAAGCAATGCGCTCACTAGAACAACAAGTAGACGCGCTCAGCGGCCAAATTCTCGAAAAGCTATTAGGGCAGTCGTTGGCCAAATAGCGAGACCGAAGAGTTTTAGATTTTTGATGGAATCTCAAATCTAAAATCGCTTCACCCAATCTGCACGCGCAATTATGGAAGAGTATCATGGGGACTGTTTTATTGCTAGCCACAGAAGCTAGCGGCGAAGGTGGTTTCGGTTTAAATTTCGATATTTTAGAAACCAACCTGATTAACCTGGTCATTATTATTGCAGTGCTGTTTTATTTCGGGCGCGGATTTGTAGGTAAAATCCTGACAGAGAGGCGTTCGGCTATCCAAGAGGCGATTCAAGATGCAGAAAAACGCCAAAAAGATGCAGCAGCAGCTCTAGCAGAGCAACAGCAAAAACTGACTCAAGCGCAAGCAGAAGCCGAACGAATTCGTGCCGCTGCTGAAGAAACTGCCAAGAAAGCAAAAGAAGCAATTCTAGCTCAGGCAGCGCAAGACGTTGAACGAATGAGAGCAACAGCAGGTCAAGAGTTGGAAGCGGAGCGGGAAAGAGCGATCGCCCAACTGCGATCGGCTGTTGTATCTCTGGCATTAGCAAAGGTGGAAAGCCAGCTAAAAACTAGCTTAGACGACAGCGCTCAACACCAATTAATCGATCGCAGCATTGCGTTACTGGGAGGCTAAAACGTGAGTACAGTCAGCACAGAAGTCTTACAGCCTTACGCATCTGCCTTGATGTCACTGGCTCAGTCCAACAATCTCTCAGAGAAGTTCGGCGAAGATATTCGTTCCTTGCTGAGCCTGCTAGAAGGTTCGGAAGATTTGCGTCAATTTTTAGCCAATCCGCTGGTAAAACCGGATGCTAAAAAAGCCGTAATTGGGCAAATAGCGGGTGAAGAAATGAGCCCCTTGATGCACAGCTTTCTGAAGCTATTAGTAGACAAAGGAAGAATTCTTTTTTTAGAAGGGATTGGCAAACAATACTTGGCAAGGCTCCGAGAACTAAACCAAACAGTATTGGCTGAAGTTACATCGGCAGTCCCGCTTTCAGACGCTCAACAGCAGACTGTTCGCGAGAAAGTGCAGGCGATGACCAGCGCTAGAAGCGTAGAAATTGAAACCAAAATAGACGCAGATTTAATCGGCGGTGTGGTAATCAAAGTAGGCTCTCAAGTAATTGATGCCAGCCTGCGGGGACAATTGCGCCGTCTAGGAATTCGCTTGAATTCCTGAGAGTTAATAGCTGATGACTATTAGCTAATTTAATTAGCAGTTAACGGTTGGTAGTTTTGAACAACTGATAACTGACAACTGACAACAAACAACTGACAAAAAACAACTGACATGGCAGCAATCAGACCTGACGAAATTAGCAGCATTATTCGCCAGCAAATTGAACAGTACGACCAAGACGTAAAAGTCTCTAACGTCGGTACTGTTCTGCAAGTAGGCGACGGCATTGCTCGGATTTATGGCTTGGATAAAGCTATGTCTGGGGAATTGCTAGAATTTGCCGACGGCACCGTGGGCATTGCACTGAACCTCGAACAAGATAACGTGGGTGCAGTGTTGATGGGCCAAGGCCTCGGCATTCAAGAAGGTTCGGCAGTTACTGCTACTGGCAGAATTGCTGAAGTCCCCGTGGGTGAAGCAATGTTGGGACGGGTAGTTGATGCTTTGGCCCGTCCGATTGACGGCAAAGGAGAAATTAAAACTACTGAATCTCGCTTGATTGAATCTCCGGCACCGGGGATTGTTTCTCGCCGTTCTGTTTACGAACCCATGCAAACAGGAATTACCGCTATTGATGCGATGATTCCGGTGGGAAGAGGACAGCGGGAACTGATTATCGGTGACAGACAAACCGGTAAAACTGCGATCGCGATCGACACAATCATCAACCAAAAATCGGAAAACGTGATCTGCGTTTACGTGGCGATCGGTCAAAAAGCTTCTACAGTAGCTAACATCGTCAACGTCCTGCAAGAAAAGGGCGCGATGGACTACACGATCGTAGTAGCAGCCAACGCTAGCGACCCCGCAACCCTGCAATACTTGGCTCCCTACACAGGTGCTAGCTTAGCCGAGTATTTCATGTACAAAGGCAAGCACACTTTGGTCATTTACGATGACCTTTCCAAACAAGCACAAGCTTACCGCCAAATGTCCTTGTTGCTGCGCCGTCCTCCCGGTCGCGAAGCTTATCCCGGAGACGTGTTTTACCTGCACTCTCGCTTGCTAGAACGCGCTGCTAAATTGAGCGACGATTTGGGCGAAGGCAGCATGACTGCTTTGCCAATTATCGAAACCCAAGCTGGTGACGTTTCTGCTTACATTCCGACGAACGTAATTTCGATTACCGACGGTCAAATCTTCCTTTCTTCTGACTTGTTTAACGCTGGTTTGCGTCCTGCAGTAAACCCCGGTATTTCGGTATCGCGGGTAGGTTCGGCGGCTCAAACTAAGGCTATGAAAAAAGTAGCCGGTAAGGTGAAATTGGAATTGGCACAGTTTGAAGAACTGGCAGCATTTTCTCAGTTTGCTTCTGACTTGGATAAAGCTACTCAAAATCAATTGTCGCGCGGTCAGCGCTTGCGGGAACTGTTGAAACAGCCCCAAAGTTCGCCTCTGCCGATGAACGAACAAGTTGCTGTAATCTATGCCGGTATTAACGGCTATATGGATGACATTCCTGTGGAAAAAGTCAGCAAGTTTACTGTTGGTTTGCGCGACTATTTGCGGACTAGCAAGCCGAAGTACGGCGAAATTGTTCAAGGCGGAAAGGCCTTGACTGATGAAGCTGAGAAGCTGCTGAAAGAAGGCATCACTGAATACAAGCAAAGTTTCTTGGTTTCTGCGTAATTAGTCTTTAGTCATCAGTGATTAGCGGGTGAAATTGTTAGGGACACGGCTCTTGGAGTGTCCCTAGATTAAGGACACGGCATTGCCCATTGGTGTCAACAAACACGTTAAACCCGCAGTCCGACAGGGGTTAAAACCCCTGTCTCAAAGCAAAAGTCCTCTGAAGAGGACTGAAGAAATTATTAGTCCTCTTCAGAGGACTTTCGCTATTAGACAGGGACTTCAGTCCCTGGCGGGCTTTCGGCTTAAGTTGACACGAATGGGCAGTGCCGTGTCCCTACGGTGGGTTAAAAAATGCCGTTTCTCGATCGCGCACAAGCTTAAAAATTGATGACTAGGAACTAAGAACTCAGAATAAAAGCTAAGAAAAAAGGAGAAAATTATGGCAAATCTGAAAACTATTCGCGATCGCATTAAGTCGGTCAAGAACACTAAAAAGATTACAGAAGCAATGCGCTTGGTGGCCGCTGCAAAGGTGCGCCGCGCTCAAGAACAGGTGACTGCTACTCGGCCTTTTGCCGATCGACTGGCAGAGGTATTATACGGTTTGGCGGAACGCTTGCAGTTTGAAAACCTGGATTTGCCGCTGCTGAAAAAACGCGAAGTGCGATCGGTGGGACTGTTGGTAGTTTCGGGCGATCGGGGTTTGTGCGGCGGCTACAACAGCAACATCATCAGATACGCCGAAAATCGCGCTAAGGAAATCAAAGCTGAAGGCTTAGACTACAAATACGTGTTGGTAGGACGCAAAGCTACTCAGTATTTCCAGCGCCGCGAACAGCCGATAGATGCTACTTACGCTAACTTAGAACAAATTCCCACAGCACCGGAAGCGGCACAAATTGCTGACGAATTGCTTTCTTTGTTCCTGTCGGGAACTGTGGACAGAGTTGAGCTAATTTACACCAAGTTTGTGTCATTAATTAGTTCGCGTCCGGTAATTCAAACTTTGCTGCCCCTCGACCCCCAAGGTTTGGAAACTCCCGATGATGAAATCTTCCGCTTGACATCGCAAGGCGGACAGTTTCAAGTATCGCGCGAGAAGGTTGCTTCACCTACGAAGAGTTTGCCCAGGGACATGATTTTCGAGCAAGATCCGGCGCAAATTCTGGAGGCTCTTTTGCCCTTGTATTTGAACAACCAATTGCTGCGGGCTTTGCAAGAGTCTGCTGCTAGCGAGTTGGCTGCGCGGATGACGGCGATGAATAATGCTAGTGAGAATGCTAGCGATTTGATCGGTAGTTTGACGCTGACTTATAACAAGGCGCGGCAAGCGGCAATTACTCAGGAAATCCTGGAAGTTTGCGGCGGTGCTGAGGCTTTGAACGGTTAGATTATAGTTGACAATTTGTTGATTTTATGGTATGCGTCTGAGGAAACTCAGGCGCTTTTTTTATTTATAAAGTTGTTACAATTGACCACAATGTACTAACAAAGCCAAACTCAAGATTTTTTGCAGAAACCGGGTTTATGAGCGTAAATCATAGCTAAATGACTTAAATTAACGCTCTGTAGCGTTTTTCGCGGAAAACGGCATTTTTTGCACTCTTGCATTAGTATGCACTAAGGCATATAGTTAAACTAATGCACCTGTATACAAAAAGCTGGTTTTTAGGCAAACTACATAAAAATGTCAAAATGTATATGTTGTAAAGCCTTGAGCCTGTATGGATGAAAACAAGACTGTGGCTATTAGAGTAGAAATGCCGCCGGATCTGCGGAACCGATTTAAGTCGGCTGTTGCTAGGGACGGTAAAAATATGAGGGATGTTTTGCTGGAATTTATGGAGCAATATGTCATGAAGGCTGAGCAACCAAAAATAGAAGCAAGTCAAAACCAAAACAACACATAGCTGCTGTGTGCAGTGGTGGAGCGATCGCATACAGGGCAAGACATTTAGTTTTTAAACTTTAAGGGAAGTCTGAAGTGAGGAGCGATCGCGTACCGAATCCAAAGCCAGAAAACGTACACCATGTTACAGATCCCGAACTCTGTGAAAAGATGGGCGAAAAATACCACTGGCGGTTAAAAGAAATCCGAGTGACTCGTAACACCCCCCCTGATGTGGCTTGCGTGTTTGACGGGGAACAAACCTCGTTTCAGGATATGTGGCAAGATTACCAAGATTAAAGGAAAGGGAGGAAAAATGGCAAAAAAAATCTGGATTGTCTACAAAACCGAAAGCATGAGTGCTCCGGGCTGGGAACAACGTCAGCTTATGCCGAGGGGCGGTCTCACTAATATACTTTGGGAAAATTGGACTTGGGAAGAAAACCCAGAAATTCCTCAAGTAGGGGACAAAACCCGCGATTATGAAAATTTATCTGACCCCGGTAATGGAGTCACCCACGGGAAAGATGGAGATTGGGTAGTTACTCGCGTTCAGCAGTTTTTTGCTTCCGATACTGAGGAGCGAATTGTGGTGTGTTACTGTTCTTACCAACCTGTTACATCTGATTGGGAAGCGCTACAAGGGGGTGAGTCTGTCAATCAGAGGCTAGCAACTGTCGAGCAATATTGAGTGGATAATTAGTTCGTAAAAGCGATCGACTATTCCTGCACAATTTCATACAAATCTTCGATCGACAAATCAAAAGTCCTTGCCAACTTGTGCAAGGCTGTCACGTCAACAGTTGCTAAGCCGGGCGATCGGGCATAGGTTCTGAGCGTACTGTAAACTACTCCCGATCGCTCAGAAACCTCTTTGATCGTCCAGCCTTTCTCAGCAGCCAACTCTCGAACCCGCAATCTAATTAAACCCATTGACAAAAAACTAGATTTACTCTGGGATAAAATTTTATCGTAAAAAGCGATCGCTCACTCCTGCACAATTTCCACCAAGTCTTCAATCATTACATCAAAGGTGCGAGCCAATTTGTGTATAGAAATAAAGTCAATGGTTGACACTCCCGGACAGCGGGCGTAGTGTCTGACGGTGCTGTAAATTACTCCTGATCGTTCTGAAACCTCTTTTAGCGTCCAACCTTTCTCAGCCGCAAATTCCCTGACTTTTAGTCTGACTAAACCCATACTTGACAAATGATGGTGTACCATCATCGGATAGTGTTATCCCAAAAAGCGATCGACTATTCTTTGACGACCTCAACCAAATCTTCCACCATCACGTCAAAAGTACGTGCCAACTTCAGCAGACAAGTAAAATCAACCATTGCCATTCCTGGAGAACGTGAATAGGTGCTGAGGGTGCTGTAGTTGACTCCCGATCGGTCAGAAACCTCTTTGATCGTCCAGCCTTTCTCACCAGCAAATTCTCTAACCCGCAATCTAATTAAACCCATTGACAGACCACTAGATTTAGTATATTATAATTTTATCGAAAAAAGCGATCGCCCCCAGGTCTGGAAAACTAAAAGACGATCGCCTATCAAAGTTCAAATCCCATCAACTGGGATTTATTAACCATCTGAAATTCCCATCAAGTGGGATGTATCAACCATTGAAAATTCCCATCAAGTGGGATGTATCAACCATGTTAGCAAGCTTTCGACCAAAATCAACCCCCAGACACAGATTGAGCCGGTTTGTGACAAAAGAGGCGATCGCGCGGCTGCTGAAAATCAAGGTAGAACAAATATATCGCTTCGAGTGCTGGGCGCATATCTTGTACGTGCACGCCAAAGGCATGAGTCGGTTTGTCAGTTATGCCGACTTTCCGCCAGTTTTGGGAGTGGAATCGCCCTCTGGTTTAGATTTTGGTTATTGGAAGCGCCGGATAGCGAGTCAGAAAGAGAGACACGCGCCGGATTTTTGGGTGGATTTCTATGCGGCGAGATTTCAGAAAGCTGTTTGTGTTTCTGAATTGTTGGAGTGGGGGAAAATGGTGGGGGTGATTAAATTGATGTTAAGTGCGATCGGGCTGGAGTCGCTGCGAAAGGTTTACGCCCAAGAAAAATCTCTGCTGCAACATTTTTAAATTATGACTAAAACACTGGTGATTAGAAACCGGGTTTTTTTGCAAAAATACGGCATCCCAGCCTTTAACTAAGTGAAAAACCCGGTTTCTTTGCTGTGCGTAACTCTCATAAATCCGATCTCTGCCACAAATATTCAAAAATTGGTTCAAGCTCGACTGCAACAGTTATAATTTCTCCATGCGTTTCCCTCTCTATCCCTTGTTAAGCCCATGAGTAACCTTTCAAACATCCCAGGCATCGCGGGAATTACAGGCTAAGTCCGCTCAGTCTGCGGTTATGCGTTTGGTGGGGTTCCCGCCGTCGGAGTCGAAGTAGGCTTTGATTGAGTTGGCTGATTATGTTTTTAGTCAACTTTATTGCGATCGCGCAGTTTTAGCGAAGATAATCAAATTGTGGTTTACATCTTACCTAAAAAGTTTTATATCAATTAATTGGAGGTATTTACGATGAATTATCAGTTTTTGTACGACGACAAAGAAAGCTGAAAAAATAAAATCAATACTTTATTAGATTCCGAACAATTTTATTGGAGTGAAATTTATATTTTTTCTGCTTTTTTTGATGATGCTGGGGTGACACAAGTAAAACAAATTCTTTCATCCGATTCTTTAACAGAAGATGCGAAAGTTGTGATTGCCATCGGCAGCAAAAACTTCTTTAATGAGATTAAAAATATTAAAAAAATATTAGATTTTATCGAATCAGAAAAATCAAAAAAACCTAATAATAAATCTGTTCACTTTATATGCCCTAAGAAGAACTTTCATATCAAAGCCTATTGTTTTTTAGGTCGGAGTCGGAATGTGAAGATAAAAGCTGACATTCAGATAGGTGTTTCGATCATAGGGTCATCTAATCTAACTCGGCCAGGTCTTGAATGTGAGGGAGAATTATGTATTAGTATCCACAACTTCAACTTAACAAAAACATTAATTGCTCGTTTGTCTGAGATATATATTGATTCTAAGGAATATGATTTATGGGAAAAAATAATTGACGAGTACCAGAACAATCAATATAATTCATGGGAACAAAAAATTAAGGAATTTGCAGAAAAAATTAATAAATATAATGGAGAGTCTTCTGAAAATCAAAATGAAGTTCTCTCACCGTCTGAAGAAAAATCTACGCCTGGAAATCAAGATCAACCACCCATAACAGACACACCCGGTAAATTCCTTAAACTAGGTGTCTTGACTGATAGTTTTCTTCTTGCCAAGGCAACTAATCTCGCTAATGATAAAAATATAGGTTGTTTTCACTCGATTCAAACTATAGATGAAGAGAAAAATGATGTTCCTCAAGGTTCTTTATGCCTCTTATTAATAGAAAACAAGATATTTCAAATTGCTAAAATCCTGTCTCACTGTTCCTATCAAGAAAAGACAGAAGGATGTTTTGTAACATATAAAGAAAATCTAACTTATGAGCTTTCTGAGGATATTCGTGAAATTCTTGCGAAAGAAGAGTATAAAATAATATCTGATCCAAAGAATATGGATGAATTACCTTATAAAACTCTAAATGATTTTGAAGAAGAAGTTAAGAAATATCTGAACATGCTCGACGATGAGAATTATAAAGAAGGGCTAAAAAAAGGTAAGAAGAATATGCAATTAGAAATTGAAGAACTATTGAAAATTAATGATCTCGACTCAATAAAGGAAAGGCTAAAAAAACTCCTTTAATCCATTTTATGTGCCATCATTGTGTTCTCAATACCAACTTAATTTTACAATGGTTATGGGATAAAATCATCGTCTTTACCGGCCATAATAGTAATAGCAGGCTACTTGCAAAAGTGCCATTAATTGTCAGAAAATCAAAGAGAATTTATTGTTTCAGAGTTTATCCTTATCTTAAGTCTTTGCTAAAAGTTTAAGTAACTTCTTTGCTGGTAAGCCCGTAAGATGGCAGATTGAAGGAACTAGAGATAGTGTTAATATTAAGGTAATAGTAGAACCTGATGGGAGAGGAATCATTGTATTGACTAAGTGAGAAACCCGGTTCCTTTTATCAAGTGGCTTGGCTCATAATGTGCGATAATTCACCAAAATTTTAAATAACCAAAAATGGTGAATAACGGGACTAACCAAACCCCTGAGCCAAATTCGGCTAATTGTGGCAGTATTGATGAATCAGAAAGAGCTTTTGGTGAAACCGAAAGAGCAATTGCTGAATTTCTGGAAAGAGAGGGAAAAAATGTTAAAGCCTTGGTAGAAAAAACCGATGGAGGTAGAAATCCCGATGCTGAGGTAGATGGAAAACGCACAGAATTCAAAAGTCTGGATGCCGGTGCTACAAGCGCGACAGTAAAAAATCAGATCAACAATTCGATTAGACGAGGCGGACAGGCTAGGGATATAATTATAGATGCTAGGGCGTCTGGGTTGATAGAGGCTGAGGCTGAACGAGGTTTGCAGAGGGCCAAAAATATTACACGCGGAAAAATTGATAGCGTCCGAATTATTGGCGATATCTATGACATCACTTTTACTGAGTTTCAATAAAGGAGGTTTTTATGTCTCGCACACTAGATATTTTTGTAGACTTTCCACAGGACATCGAACATTTAATCAAAGAATTAGAGTTTATATTGGCTCTAAAATTAGAGCTGGTTTCTGATGGGATTGACCACTGGTATGAGTTTCGTAACTCAACAATCACTCTTACAGTAGGAAAGCATGATTTTGAAAATGATAAAGAACTCAACTTTGAAGAATACCCTTACAACCTATCTATCAGAGCGCTGAACATCTCGAATGAACTTGATAGAAAAAAGTGGCGAGATGAGTTTGCTAGTTATGTTCTCCACAAGTTGAAAACTACCGAAAGGTATCGTTTAATGCTGGTGGATGACTTACAAGTGAAGTTAGAGGAGTTTGCGCCATTGGTGAAGGTTTGATCGAACATCATACAGGCAAGTTCTGAAACCGATTTGTAAAAACGAGGAAATGACTATGGTCACTGCTACTGCCGCACAGAAGCATTTTACTCTAGAAGAGTTCATGGCTCATCCGCCCGACAACATGGAATGGGTGGACGGACAACTTGTAGAGAAAAATGGCATGACACTAAAGACGGGTAAAATTCAGTTAAGCCTGGGGGATGCTTGGAAAAATTACAAAGATTCAAGCGGCCAAGGGGGAGAGGCTTATGTCGAGGTTCCTTGCCGTACCAACCGACAAATTCGCCGTCCCGATGTCGCCTATCTCACACCCGAATTAGTTGCACAATTTGGCAATCTTGCCACTTTACCCCAAAGTTTTTCGTTAATTGCCGAAATAGTTTCACCCACCGATATCGCTGAAGATGTCTTTCTCAAAGCACAGGAATATTTAGAATCTAGCTGTCAGGAAGTTTGGCTAGTTTTTCCCGAAAGTCGTTTAATATTCGTGATGACTCAAAATCAAATATTGACATTTCGAGCCGGCGATACCGCCAGCACCCAACAAATCCTGATCGGTTTTAGCATCGATGTCGATGGATTGCTAGGTTAAACTAAATTATGAAATCCGAAACTCAGTAGGTTGGGTTGAGTTTACGAAACCCAACAATTTCTGGGATTTGTTGGGCGGAGCATTTAGCGGAGGGTTCGCTGTCGCGGTTCCTGAGCGGAGTCGAAGGGCTACGCAACCTACTACTACAATATTCTTAGGTTGATGACCAAGAAATGGAGTCAAACAAAATGACAACTATCCAATCAATAACAACTGCAATAACATCTCTTTATGAACGGGATTTTTATCTTTGGTTACAGACAACAATCAACTTATTGAAAGAGGGAAAGTTTTCTGAAATAGATTTAGAGAACTTACTAGAGGAACTGGAAAGTATGGGAAAAAGCGATAAGAATGCTTTAAAAAGTAATTTAAGGGTACTTTTAATGCACTTACTTAAGTATAAATATCAGCCAGAAAAACGAACAAATAGTTGGGTGTACACCATTCGTGAACATCGTCAACGCATCCGAGATACCTTCAAAACCAGTCCAAGTTTATATCGTTTTTTTGAAGAAATTTTTAATGAATCTTATCAAGATGCTAGGGAATTAGCCGCAGATGAAACAGGTTTATCTATTCAGATATTTCCCCCAGAGTCTCCATTTACTGAAGAAGAAGTTCTTAATCCTGATTTTTTACCGCCTGACAGCGAGCAGCCTGAAAATCCTGAAAATATTGAATAATTGAATCAGATATCCTTTCCACTGGTTCTGAAATCAAATTGCTACAATATATTTAATACTCCCCCAGTCCGCCTTCGCGGACTTCGTTTGTAGAGCATCGGAATTCTATTCGGTGGTATTGAATTAATATCCCACCCTTATCGGAGCAAACCGCCATGTCAGACGACTTTTCCTTAGACGAGCTTTTAAATAGAAGTTATTACGCCTTCAAAGAGGCAGAAAACCAAGTGGGACAGTGCAATGTTTTAGTCATCGGCAAAACTGGTGTTGGCAAAAGTACCCTGATAAATTCCGTTTTTCGCCAACGCTTAGCAGAAACCGGAGTCGGCCGCCCCATAACTCAAGGCATTCGCCAATATACAAAACCGAATTGCCCCATTACAGTCTACGATACTCCCGGACTCGAACTTAACGCCGAACAAATTAAAGTTATTCAATTAAACGTTGCTAAACTGATTGAAGACCAAAGACTCCTGCACCCAAAAGAACACATTCACGTCATCTGGTACTGCATCAATCACAGCGCCAATAGAATAGAATCTGTGGAGGAAAGCTGGCTAAAAGAAATGGAAGTCAAAGATGTACCAGTTCTTTTAGTGCTGACTCAGACCACATCTAAAAAGCCGAGCGAGTTTTTCAAGCAACTGGAACACATGAATTTGCCAGTCAGTCAAATCATCCCCGTCATGGCTGAACCGGAAGAAATTGATGAGGATTATACAGTAAAATCTCACGGTTTAGATAAGTTGGTAGATGCAACTTTTCAACTGCTGCCGGAAGTAGCTAAAAAAGCTTTTGTTAAAGAACAAATTGCAAATATTGCGCTCAAATCCGATATGGCATTTAAGTATCTAAGTGCTTATGTTGCAGGTTCTGCAATTGTCGGTGCGACTCCTGTACCCTTTGCTGATGCGCCGATTTTGATGACGATGCAAACGGCCATGATTGCTAATATTACTGTGATTTTTGGAATGCCCTTTGATAAGGGGTTTATTTCGGCGATGCTGTCTGCTATTAGCGGCGCTGGTGGGGTGACTGCTGTTGGCAGAAGTATTGTTACTAATTTGATTAAAATGATTCCTGGTGCGGGTACAGTTGTCGGCGGTGCTATCTCTGGTGCAACGGCGGCAACTCTCACGCTTGCCCTCGGTTTGGCTTACATTGAAGTGCTTAAAGCTTATATGAAAGCTCAAGTTAATGGGGAACAACTTTCTTTGCAGCAGTTGACAAAGATGTTTGTGGATTTGTATAAGGATTATGCTAGTTCTGGGCGTAAAACTTTGAAGGATGACAAACCGAATCAACCTAAACCACCCAATCAAATTAATATTGAGTAAATTGGGCATGGGGCATGGGGCATGGGGCATAGGGCATAGGGCATGGGTTATTTTGTTACTCCAACTGAGATATTGCACCATTCTCAATAAGCCTTTTATGAACAGGCTTTCCTGCCTGTTCCACAAAGATATTGATTTTCTTGTGGAACAGGCCGGAAAGCCTGTTGCTGAAAATGGTGCAATATCTCAGTTCCAATTACCAATTACCAATTACCAATTACCAATTACCAATTACCAATTACCAATTACCAATTACCAATTACCAAAGATTGCTATAATTTAGTGAATTCTGCAAAAGGGAGTAAATGGCTATGGTAATGGCTGCCGTTTTATCAGAAAATGTTTCTCTAGAAGACTTTATAGCCTGTCCCGCCGATGATATGGAATGGGTGGACGGGCAAATCTCGGAGAAAAATGGCATGACAGTAAAACACAGTCGAATCCAATCTAGACTAGATCGTGCTTGGGGAAATTACAAAGATTCTAGCGGACAAGGTGGCGAAGTCTATACAGAAGTTCCTTGTCGTACTGACAGGCGAGTGCGCCGCCCTGATGTAGCTTATCTGACTGCTGAACTTGTTGCTGAATATGGCGATGTTCCTACTTTGCCTCAAAGCCCGCTGTTAATTGCTGAAATAGTTTCTCCTACTGATATTGCGGAAGAGATTTTTCTTAAAGCACAAGAGTATTTAGATTCGGGTTGTCTGGAAGTTTGGATAGTTTTTCCAGAAAGTCGCTGGATATTGATAATGACTCAAACTCAAAAGTTAACTTTTAACCTGGGTTCTACCGTCAGCACTCAGCTAGTGCTGCCGGGTTTTAGTCTTGCGGTTGATGAGTTGTTGGCTTGAAGGCAAAAAATTAATTAGGTATAAGTGCTTTGTGGCACAGTTCCGCCGTGAGGTTTGTAATAATTTGTGAAAAAGTCATTGACAAAATGCCACTCACTCGCCCGGCCAATTAATAAAAAAAATTATCAATAAAAAATGCAGTTGTAAAATTGCACAAAAGCACCAACAGCGGTAAAATACTGATTGCTTTGTTTCCAAATCTAGCGTAAATTCCAATTGGGGAATTAAAACCAATAATTGATATATGTCTAAGACTTACACTGTTGAATTGATCCACCAAGGCTCTACCTATACCGTAGAAGTACCCGAAGATAAACAAATTCTCCGCGCCGCCAACGCCGCTGGCATTGAGTTGCCGAGTTCTTGCAATGCGGGGGTTTGTACTACTTGCGCTGCTAAAATTATTGAGGGTCAAGTTGATCAAGTTGATGGCATGGGCGTTAGTCCCGAACTTCAGGCAGAAGGTTATGTGTTGCTGTGTGTTGCTTATCCCCGATCGAACTTGAAGATAGAAACAGAAAAAGAAGACATTGTTTACGATCGCCAATTCGGTAAATCCTAGCACTAAGCTAAAATTGACCTAAGTACCGTTAGCGGTAAAACCACTATGGATCGCCCTATGACCACCCATTTCATTTCCGCAGAAGTTGACCTCCACGATACCGCCGAGCAACTGCACTCGGCTATTGAAATTGAACTGCAAAAGCACGGCGAACCCCTACGGTGGGCAGTCACAGACGTGGATGTCGATCGGCAAAAGGCTGTTGTAGAAGGCTACGTGCTCGTGGAAGCATCCCCCGCAACACCGTGAACCCCCGCCCTTTGACAGTGGTTTTGATAGTCCCCACAGGCGTTGGAGCCTCGATTGGTGGGTTTGCAGGAGATGCGCTGCCCGTGGCTAGGGCGATCGCCCAAATTTCAGACACCCTGATCACTCACCCCAACGTCCTCAACGGCGCTCAACTTTATTGGCCCATACCTAACGCTCTCTACGTTGAAGGTTACGCCCTTGACAAATTTGCTGCCGGATGCTGGGGACTGCAACCGGTACATCAAAATCGCATCGGCTTAATCCTCGATGCCGGCATTGAACCAGACTTGCAGTTGCGCCACTTGCAAGCGGCTGATGCAGCGAGAGCTACATTGGGTTTGAATATAACCGATTGTGTTTTAACCGATCGCCCCCTGCAAGTAGAATTGCGTATTTCCGAATCCGGGGCATCCTGGGGGACGATCGGCAATCCAGACAGTTTATTGCGCGCGGCAGAAAAATTAATCACACAAGCAAGAGTAGAGGCGATCGCAGTTGTAGCCAGATTTCCCGACGATGAAGGCAGCCTCGCCCTCGAAAACTACCGCCGTGGCAAAGGAGTTGACCCCCTCGCCGGCGCGGAAGCTGTGATCAGCCACCTCATCGTCAGGACGTTTAAAATCCCCTGCGCCCACGCCCCTGCGCTTTCCCCACTTCCCCTCGATCCGCACCTGTCCCCGCGATCGGCTGCTGAGGAAATCGGCTATACTTTCCTACCTTGCGTGCTTGCCGGACTCAGCAAAGCTCCCCAATTGGTAGCGCCAGAAAGCCAGCAGCACAATCAATTATCAATTACCGCCGATCGAGTCGATGCGGTAGTGATACCCGCCACAGCCTGCGGCGGCAGTGCTATTCTGAGTTTGAGTGCGCGATCGTCCGTACAAATCATCGCTGTCGGCGACAACAAAACCCAGATGCAGGCGACTCCAGAAAAACTCGGAATCAAAGCTTTGCAGGTAAACTCATATTTAGAGGCGATCGGAGTTTTGGTCGCTTTGCGATCGGGCATCAGTCCAGCTTCCTTGGGCGCAGACATCTCCCCCCTGCGTTGTTTGTCTGACTCAACTAAACAAATCTAAAATCTCAAACCTCAAATCTAAAAGTGATTAAGTGGCAGAAAAACTTCCCGGAAATCCTGAAATTGAACCCTTGACGCGCACCCAAATTTTAGTAGCAATGGGCGTGACAGCAATTATGTTGCTGGCGGTAGCTAAATTGTGGTTGCTATTTGGATCGGTCTCGCTTTTGCCAGTCAAATTGATAGGAATCGACTTGCTCAAAGGATTTGCGCTCGGACTGGCAATTACAGGCGGTAGTGCGATCGTTTATCAACTCTGGCCCGGTTATCGCCGCAGTGCGGATGTTTACTTGGAAGTAGTGCTCAAACCTTTGTTTTGGCCGGATTTAATTTGGCTGGGACTCCTGCCGGGACTTAGCGAAGAATTGCTATTTCGAGGCGTGATGCTGTCTGCTTTGGGATTGAATGTTACCGGTTTAGTTTTATCGAGTTTTTGTTTCGGTATTCTGCACTTGGGAACCCTGGATCAGTGGCCTTATGCTGTTTGGGCAACGGCTGTCGGATTGCTGTTGGGTTACAGTGTTTTAGCTACTGGGAATTTGTTAGTGCCAATTACGGCTCATATCTGCACAAATTTGATTTCTAGCTGTGTTTGGAAGTGGGAACACAATCTCGTGAAGCGTTAGCTCGATCGCACTACAATATCGAGGTTGGGGCGGGTTTAATGAATCTCTCACTCGATTGGAGAGATGGGTGAACCCGCCCCTACGGGAATTATGTCTATTTAACGTGATACCGAGTCATTCTATTTTAGATTTTAGATTTTGGATTTTGGATTGACTTGCGCGAGATAAATTCGGGGGCTTGAGGATTTTAGATTTTGGATTGATTCCACGGATAAATCACGTGGCGGGTACCATGAAAAAATTCTCGGTCAATAAACGTAAATTTTGTAGGGGCGGGTTCACCCGTATCTCTGCTTAATAACCAAGGTATTTTTAAACCCGCCCCCACCCAGCGACAGGATTTTATGAGGGTCACACTTACCGGAAACGAGAGTTGAAAACCTTGTTAAGGCAGTTTGTAACTGCTCGATCGCACAATCAACTCACCTTGACTGGGGTTACGGCTGAAAATAAAAGCTCCTTCTTGAGTTTCACCGCTTGACAAAAAATCTATTTGTTGGTCGCCGGATTCTACAACTTCACCGTTGACGCGGAGTTCGGCCATAATTTGCACTGATTCTGCCGTTTCGCCGCCCGTATTAGTTACTGTAAACGGCACGTAAAATTGCCCTTGATTTTCGCGAATAGGCGTGTTCCGAGTGACAGAAATAACCGGAGGTTCCTGCTTTTTAGTCACCCAGTTGTAGAGTACGAGTCCGGTGATGGAAAAGAGGATCAAGCAGGCGATCGCAAATGTCACCCATTCAGCAAAAGTTCTTTTTTGTTGCTGTTCTTTGTTATTACTTTCACTCATACCGCCAACCTCCCCGCGGCGCCGCCAACAGCCGCCGGCAATCCCAATACTAACGTATAGTTCAACCACAGCGACCACGGGTCGTCAAAAGTGAGTTTGTGGAAGAAAAACATCATAAATGCAGAAGCCGCCAGGGACACTAAATAGGCCATGACAGTTTCGCTGAGAGGACGCTGAAAAATCCCTTGCTGCTGCTGCCTTTTTGCTTGATAAGTAAAGCCTGCTACAAATACTATACCGTAAGAAATTAGCAGGGAAGCGGCGATAATTGCTAATTGCCTAGGTGGCGAAATACCTGCCGCTAGCATGGGAATTTCGTCAGTTGGGGCGATGTTGAAAGCAATGATCATCGCGCCGATTAAAGTAGCGCCGATATCTGCTACAGTTGCATTAATGGTAGGTTCCTGTTCACTGTCTGAACTTTGATAGCGATCGCCGCTCAAGAAACCGTTGGCCAGGGCTACTCCCAAGGCAAACGGCAGGCCTTCAAAGATGATTTTCCCCAAAGTTTCTTGCAGCGGAGTCTCCGGGGTAATTTCCCTGAGCAAAAACAGGACAAAAGCCGCGCAGACAATGCCAAGGGCGATCGCTTCTACGGTATCGATTGCAGCATCTAGCCAGCGGATCTCTTGAGTTTTGCGAAAACCTTCCGTGCGAGTCAACAAGAAAACGACGAGAAAAGTAGTTGCGATCGCGATCGACATTTCCGCTGGTGTAGTATAGGAACCGATCCACCAAACCTCCATCGTATAAAGCAGCGGAATTCCGAACAAAAAGCCACCAGATGCACCTCGAATGATGTCGTTTAGTTCCTTTGACCACTGATTTTTAAGTCTTTTTGATTTTTTCATGTTTCGTGAAAACGCACGTCAAAAATTGGGCAAGTAAATATTTTTTTAAACTGGCTCAAATAGAATACCATATTTGTTGTATTCTTTCTCTAACTTGCGTCCAGTCGCTAGCGGTTAAAATTCCCAATCGACGATTGACCAAACGCTTTTCTATTGTGTTCACCTTATGGAGTCGAACCACTGACGAACGCAAAAAACCTGCCTGCTCCCATTCTACAATCTCAATATCAAAAACAGTCTTAGTTGTTTGACTTGTCACTCGTGCAACAACAATACAGCGGTTCCCGCTGTTATGAGGTACAGTAGCAGCAATTAGCAAACCAATTTCTTAAATGTTTAGGGTTCATTAA
>NZ_JAUBUY010000037.1:29291-64589 GCF_036705565.1 Microcoleus sp. AT8-B5 | reverse complement strand
CCGGCTTTGCACGCAGAACTGGATAGGATAGGAGTAGATCGAACTCAAGCTAATTATGCTCTGAAGTTAGACTCAGGTAAAAGTATTACCCACAACCGTTTTGTCGTGCCTGAGTCTGGAACTCTGCGATTTAATCTTCACGTACCTGAACTCAGTGGTGGCAACCTTATAGTTTCTTTAGAAGGAGATAATGGTGTTACCACACTGGAAACTATTAGCTTATCAGAAGCCAGTGGTCCTTACGATTCTGGCTACAATAACGCAGATACAAACAGAATTGGTTACGGAAATATCGGGTTTGAAACTTTCCATGTAGTAGATATACCAGAACCGCTACGAGGCAGGGTTGCTACAGTGAAGTTTGAAGTAGATAACGGCACGGTTTTTCTGGATGACGTTTTCTTTAAAAGTGTTCATCTAAAGTTGGGTAATCCAACTTTAGATGGTCAAAAAACTCGACCAGACGCTGTTAACAATGCCAACAACTATCTCATTGAAAAGCCACAGTATTCTCTCTCTTATAACGAGAGCAACAAAGGTCCAAATTGGGTAAGCTGGCAACTAAACAGAACCTGGATAGGTACTCTACAACCTCCTGAGAGAGATGACAATCTAGATCCTTTAGATCCTTTTCCTTGGAGGTCGGATAGCGAACTTCCCAGTGAATTAGAGACAACTGAGGGATGGGAGTACAGAGGTAGTGGTTTTGACCGAGGTCACATGACTGCTAGAGAACATCGTAACAGAACTCAGAAAGATCAGTTTGCTACCTTCTTGACAACAAACTTACTTCCACAAGAGAGAAGTAGTAATAGAACCGGTGCATGGCGACAGCTTGAACGCTTTAGTCGGCAAGTTGCTCAGAGGCGTGGTTGGGAACTTTACAATATTGCAGGAGGATATGATTCGATTAATGATGCCCTTCCGCCTGAAAATCCTCTCAACTTAGAAAACATTAACGTCCCTGAGTACACTTGGAAAGTTATTATGTTTGTTGAACCCGGTCAAGGAATAGCAGATATTACAGTAAACACACCTGTGATTGCTGTTACTATGCCTAATGGCATTGCTAATCCGCCAGATATAATTCCACCGCGATGGCAAGATCAAATAACTACGGTCAGAGAGGTCGAAGAACTTACAGGTCTAGATCTTTTGTCAAATCTTCCAGATGAAATCGAAAATGTAATTGAAAACCGGATTTATTCTGGACCTACTAACGTAAATGATTTTCCATCTGTGGTTACATAAGTCTTCACAGTTCTCAGTTTGCGCTGTTTAAGTTGAAGTTCTCATCTGGGGGAACTTCAGCTTAGAGTGGAAGACTCACTCACAATGGTCATTCCTCGTGCTGCCATCGGGCATGATTGTATTGCAGAAGATTGCCCCTTCAATTCCACTAATGTTAGCCAACTCTAAATCAACGATCGCTTCACTTAAATTTACTCCTGTTAGATTAGCTCTTGTGAGCAGGGGTTCACCTAGATAAGTATCTGTTAAACAAGCCCCAGTCAAGTTGACTTCCGCCAGTGATGCTTCTTCCAGGTTAGCTCCACTCAGGTCTGCTTGACTTAAATCTGCTCCGCTTAGGTCAGCTTCGGCTAAATTGGTTTTACTCAGGTTAGCTCCACTCAGATCAGCACAGTTTAATTGAGTACAGTTCAAGTTGGCTCCACTCAAATCTGCTCCACTCATATCTGCTTTAATCAAGCTGGTATAGAACAGGTTAGCATTGCTTAAGTTGGTACCAGATAAGTTCGCCTCACTCAAATCGCCATCGCATAGTTGGACGCCACTCAAGTTAGCACCGCTGAGATTAACATAACTCAGATTGGCCATCCTCAAGTTCGCACCGCTGAAATTGATACCGCTCAAGTAATTTTGACCTGGTTCGAGTTCTTCGAGGTCTTCCACGTTAGCAACGTTTAAGTTAGCATGACTTAAATCAACTCCAGGGAAATCTCTCTCTCCCGCAGCGTAACGTCTATATAGTTCTTCAACGTCCATAGCTTTCTTGTTCAAGCTGTTTATAATTTCATAGTAGCACTGTTACTTTTACTTTTTACCAATAAATGTATCAAACTGTGCGAGAGGTAGAACCAGTGAAAGTGTAAATAGATTAAAGAGGCAAGTTATGAACGCAGAAGAACTGCTCAAAAGGTACGCGGCGGGTGAAAGAGATTTTCGTCGTGTTAACCTACAACGTGCCAAACTAAGAGGCGTAAACTTGAGTGAGGCTGACTTCACTGAAGCTAACTTGATGAGCGCTCGTCTGCAAGAAGCCAATCTCAGGCGTAGCATTTTTAAGTCAGCTAAGTTGCAATTCGCTGACTTGAGCTATGCTATTCTGGACGAAGCAGACTTGTCTAATACTTATTTAGAAACCAACCTAGAAAGTGCTTCCTTGGAGAGAGCTAATCTAAGTAATGCCAACTTGACAGGTAGTAATTTGGAATGTACTAATCTCCGGAATGCCAACCTGAGAAATACTCTTTTAGTTGAAGTTAGCTTGGAACGAGCCAATCTGGAAGGAGCAGACCTTAGAAATGCAATTATGGGTGAAACTTGTCTGTATGAGGCCAATTTGAGAGGAGCACTCGTTGAAGGTTGCGATTTAAGCGACAGCTACAAGCGAAATACTATCATGCCAGATGGACAAGTTGTGACTGATAAATATGCTGAGATGGAATCTGACGATTAACCAAATCGAGGAGTTGACTGAGCTTGACTTTTTCTCAAATATTCCCTCTGGAGATTGAGGAAATAATCGAATCATAAAATATGACGGGGTCTCAACCCCGTCAAAAGCCCCACACAAGTTAGGAGCCATTGTCACTTCTAATTGTGCCATCCGGCATGATGGTGTTGCAGAAAATCAAACGACCTTCTCCGGTGGCTGAAAAGTATGCACCCATCAAGTTGGCTCTGGTGAGATTAGTGCCAATCAACTGCGTACACTCCAGGCTAGCTTCTCTCAAGTCAACATCCACTAAGTCGCTTGCCAGTTCAGCATAATCCAGAATAGCATCCCTCAAATCACCACCCGTCAATATAGTAACCCATAAACTAGCAGAATCTAAGTTAGCACTGCTCAAATTAGCACCACTGAGATTAACAAAACTCAGATTAGCCACAGTCAAGTTAGCACCGCTGAGATTGATACCCCTCAAATCATTCTGACCTGGTTCGAGTTCTTCGATGTCTTCTACGTTAGCAATGTTTAAGTTAGCATGACTTAAATCTACACCCGGAAAATCTCTTTCGCCAGCAGCGTAACGCCTATATAGTTCTTCAACGTCCATAGCTTTCTTGTTCAAGCTGTTTATACTTTGATAGTAGCGCGATTACTTCTACTTTTTATCAATAAATATATCAAGCTGTGCGAGAGGTTGAACCCGATCGCATACCAAGTAATCCAGATGGCTCAGAAGGAATACAAATGTCCTAAAATCTCAACTCTCAAATCTCAAAACGCTAACTGCGCCGAATATTAAAACAACACCAATCTTGGCGCTTCCACAGAGTAGCCACAATCCAGCCGTGCTGTTCGAGAGTGTCGGCAATTGGCTTAGCTTGTTCGAGCAAAATGCCGCTGAGCACGGCCCAAGTAGTCGGTTTGCTAATTGCAGTGAACTGCGGGATTAAATCGATGATTACTTCTGCTAAAATGTTGCAGATCAAACCGTCGATCGGCTCATCGACCATTTCTTTCAAGCGATCGATACTTCCGAGCTCTGCAACCAACTGCTGAGAATTAACGCGGTTGAGTAGCCTGTTGCTAATAGTCGATCGCACTGCCAAAGGATCTGTATCCAAAGCATAAACTTTTGTAGCGCCCAACAACACCGCGCCGATCGACAAAATACCCGATCCGCAGCCGATATCAGCAACGATGCACTCTTTGTCATCAAAACCGAGACGCATTTCCAGCGACTCCAGACAAAGTTGAGTAGTAGCGTGAGCACCCGTACCGAAAGCCACACCCGGATCTAAACGCAAAATAACGCGATCGGTATCAGTCGGTAAGGGCAACCAAGCCGGATTAATTAAAAAGCGATCGCCCACTTCTTGAGGCTGCCAGTGCTCCTTCCAAGTGCTGCCCCAGTCTTCGTCTTCAATCAAATCCCACTGCATCGCAGGTAGGGGCAAACCTGCACACAGAGCATCTTGGCGCAGCCACAGAGACAGAGCGGCCAAATCCAGCAATCCTGCCTGTTCTTCGGGCAAATAAGCCGACATCAGGCAGGAATTGCTTTTGATCTCAGTAGCAGTTCCCCGACAGTTAAACCGTTCCAGACGCCAAAAGATGATATCTTCCAGCGCCGGATCGCAAAGAATTCTAATTTCCCACCAGCTATGTGCCATAACGATTTTAAATTTTAGATTTTAGATTTTAGATTGGCCCAGGGGAACTGGAGACTGGGAACTGGGGAGTGAGGAATGAGGATTGGCTAATAGAAAAATTCCCGCTTTCAGGCCAATTACCAACGATCGATTACCCATTACCAATTATCAGTCCTGGCATCCAAAATCTAAACTCCTAAATCCGTCAAAGATTTACCGTGTAAGCATCCCGAATTCCCGGAACTTTGAGGATCTCAGCCAGTATCCCCTCTGGTAGAGGGTCATCAAGGCTCAAAACCATCACCGCATCGCCTCGCACGATTTTACGGCCTACCTGCATACTGGCAATATTGACATTAAAACTGCCCAATTGGGAACCAATTTTGCCAATAATCCCCGGCATATCGCGGTGCAAGGTAAACAGCATATGGTGAGTGGGGGAAACGTTGACCGGGAAATCGTCAACACTGGTAATCCGAATTTCGCTTTCGCCGAGCACTGCACCTGTCACGGTGTGTTCGCCGAGGGTTCCCTTAGCCGAGAGGTGTAGGGAGCCGGTGTAGTCGCGAATTGAGGCGTCTCTGGTTTCGACGACGCGAATTCCGCGTTCTTTTGCTTCAATGCTGGCGTTGACGTAGTTAACGCGCTCTCGCAGGGCTTGGGATAGCAGGCCTTTGAGGGCGGCAACGACTACGGGCTGGCTTTGGTTGCTGGCCAATTCGCCTTGGAGTTGGACGTTGAGGTAATCGACTCGGCCTCCGGCTAGCTGGCTGACGAGGTTGCCCAGGGTTTCGGCGAGTTGCAGGTAGGGTTTGAGTTTTTCGATCGAGTCTGGGTAAATTCCTGGTATGTTGACAGCCGATCGCGCGGGCAGCCCCAACAGTACATCGCGGATTTGTTCAGCCACGTCGATCGCCACATTCACCTGAGCTTCCGCTGTGGATGCTCCCAAGTGGGGTGTCAGCACGATGTTCTGGCCGACACTCCGCAGTGGGGAATCAGCTTCCAGCGGTTCGTGTTCGTAAACGTCCAAAGCTGCGCCGGCGATCTGACCTGATTTGATGGCTTCTGCGAGGGCTGCTTCGTCGATTATGCCGCCTCTGGCGCAGTTTATGATGCGGGCCGTGGGCTTCATTTTCGACAGCACTTCAGCGTTAATTAAGTGCAGGGTTTCCGGCGTTTTGGGGATGTGCAGGGTGATGTAGTCGGATTCGCGCATCAGCAGTTCGAGTTCTACTAAGCGGCAGCCCAACTGATCGGCTCTTTCGGTGGAAATGAAGGGGTCATAGGCCAGCAGTTTCATGCCCATTGCTTTGGCTGCGGCGGCGAGGTGGGAGCCGATTTTGCCCAAACCGACGATGCCGAGGGTTTTTTTGTAAACTTCTACGCCCAGAAAGCGGTTGCGTTCCCATTTACCCCCTTTGACGGATTCGTTAGCTTCCGGGATGTGGCGAGACATCGAGAGCATCATGGCGAGGGCGTGTTCGGCGGCGGCGATCGTGTTGCCTTCGGGGGAATTGACGACTACAATTCCTTTGCGGGTAGCGGCGGGTACATCGACATTATCTACGCCGACGCCGGCTCGGCCGATAATTTTAAGTGAATTCCCGGCTTCTATGATTTCTTTGGTAACTTGGGTGCCAGAACGGATCATTAAAGCGTCGTAATCTGGAATAATTTTTACCAGTTGTTCGGCTGAGAGTCCTGTGTTTACGTCAACTTGCGCGACTTGGGAGAGGATGTCAATTCCGGCTTGGTCGATCGGATCGGATACTAGAACTTTAGGCATAGCAAGCAATTGAGTGCAATAGTAAAAATAGACCGAGCGTTGGCGAGCTCAAAGTTGAGACTTACACTTAGAGCAGTATCTAACAGCTCAGCTCAAGCTTGCCTTTGTGCAGTTTGAATTGTATCTGTATTCGGTCAAGGTCGGCCGTTTTTTGCATGAAATATTTTAGCTTTGCGGGCGATCGGACTCTCTGACCGTCTGAAAATCCCCCAAGTGCTTAGCTAGTATGTCTTTTCGGTCTATAATAGACTTTGGCTATTTCAGCCTAACTATCAGGAATTATTGTCAATGAATTATCTTATCGCCGTACTGCCCGATCGAATGCAAGCCGAAGCTGCCTACTGTGCTCTGGAAAAAGAAGGCTTGCCTATGAAGCAAGTGAGTATTTTGGGCCGCGGCTACAAAACTGCTGATGAATTTGGCTTGATCGACCCGAACCAGCAAGCGAAGAAACAAGCTAAACTCATGGCTATTTGGCTGATTCCCTTTGGCTTTATTGCTGGGGTTACTTTCAGCTTGATTACTGAGTTGAAAACTTTTGCCTGGGCGGGGGAAATTGGCGATCACGCGATCGGTGGTGTACTAGGTGCGATCGCCGCTGCGATGGGCAGTGTGTTTGTTGGAGGCGCGGGCGGTATGGCTTTTGGTAGTGGCGATGCTTTGCCCTACCGCAACCGTTTGAATGCCGGTAAATTTTTGATTGCGGTTAAGGGTACTGATGATTTGACTGGGAAAGCTGCGAAGATTTTGCAGCAGTTTAAACCGGAAAATATCCAAGGTTATACAGAGACTTAGTTATTGGTTGACTGTCAACTGTTGACGGTTAACTGTTGACGGTTAACTGTTGACATTTTACTCGTGTAATATTTGGAGGCAGTTATGGAATCACAAACTATCCCCCTAGATTCTCCCCTAGAATTAACGCTCGAATTAACAGACGAGCAGTTTTTTCAGTTGTGTATTGACAACCGGGATTTGAGATTTGAGCGTTAATTCTAGGGGAGGATTGATTATTAGAGACTGTTGGCGAATCAATAAAGGGCTTCACCCCTCACCCCTAAAAATAGTGGTTCTAGACTAAATGTCAAATTGACCATATAGCCATTAACTACCAATAGTGAACGGAAATACTGCCTCCCAGAGGTGATGGGTAACACCCCCTGCGAATTCGCCAACAGTCTCTTTCAACCGCCGTCTTATCTTTTCCCGCTAATTGATGGTATGACCTATGAAAATCCTCCACGGCACTTGGATTCCTCAAGCAGAAGAGAATTTTATTCAACCTGGAACGTTTTATATTTGGGTTGAAACCACTGAAAAGAAAAAACAGCCTGCTAAGGTTCATCCCCGACAATTGAAGACGGCACAGTTAAGAGAGTTTCTAACGAAAGAAGCCGGGATTCAACTGTCAGCAATCAGCAATACAAGTGCGATGGGGCGAGAATACGCGATCGTCCCTCGGTATTTTTTACTCCCCACTGCCGACAACCAGCCGTTACCATCTTTAGAGTTAGCGCGATATTTAGAGACAGAATTACCGGAAACATTTGAGTTGGAGTATTGGCAAGTTGATTGTGTGTGCATCGCCACCCACACTTTGACTAAAGTATTGAACGATCTGCATTTTTTTGCCCTCTACGATTTAGCAGAAGTTCAGTTTGGTTCAGACTTGCTATTTTGGTATCACTACACCCAAAATTTTAAGCAAATTGTTCTGAAAGATCATTATATTCCGGCGTTGCGCTATCGAGAAACTGCTCCGATCGCGATCGCACCCATCGAAACATCCGAACCCACTGAGAAAGCCACGCGCGGGCGTAAGAAAGCGGGCGAGACAAAAACCAAAACAACTGCAAAAACTCCAAAAAAACCTGCCCAAATTGCACCCAGCTTTGAGATTTATCCGGGATGGGAAATTGTTTCAACACAGTACGAAACTGATTTACAACGCTATGTTGAATGGATGCCTTTAGTTTGTGTGTCCGGTTTTCGGAAGATTCAGCTACAAGATACACCAAAGTTCTACGATCGCGAACGGTTGCTGCGGCATTTTTCCGAGTGTGCGATCGCGGAAATTGTCACTCAAACCCCCATCCCAGCATCGTTTGAAAATAAGATTGCGGATTCTTTACTCCAAATCTGCCTCAACCAAACACGAAAAATCGCGCGAGTAAGCCTCGATCAATACCGGCAATGGCAAACCTGGCGCGATCGCATTACGCGCAATCAATCTGCTGACTCATTCTCCCTCTGCTTTCAACTACAATCCCCCGAAAACCCCGAACAGCCTTGGGTTTTAGAGTTTCAGGCGGCTGCGAAAAAAGACCCATCTTTGCGGATGCCGTTGCAGGATTATTGGCGATCGCGATCGACTCAACAAAAACAGTTGCAAACACAATTTGGAGACAACTTTGAGCAACATTTGCTGACAAATCTCGGCTACGCTGCCCGCATTTATCCCCAACTTTGGCAAGGGCTAGAAACCGACAAACCAGTTAACATTACCCTCAGCTTAGATGATGCTTTCACCTTTCTGAGCGAGTCCGCTTGGGTATTAGAAGATGCCGGATACAAAGTGATTGTCCCCGCTTGGTGGACGCCGAAGGGACGACAGCGGGCGAAGATTCGCCTGCAAGTCAAAGGGAAGGGCAGCAAGAGTGCTGCAATCAAGGGCAAGGGATTGTTTTCGGCGGATTCCTTGGTGGAATATCAGTATGAATTGGCGATCGGGGGTGAACGGGTTAGCGAACAAGAATGGCAGGCGTTAGTAAATAGCAAAACACCGCTGGTGCAGTTCCGAGGACAATGGATGGAACTGGACAAAGACAAGATGCAGGAGATGCTAAGTTTTTGGCAAAAACATCGCGAAGAAAACCCCGATTTAAGCCTGATTGACTTTATGAAGTTGACGGCAGAAGGAGAAGCGAGCGAACAGTTGGAGGTTGAGCGCGATCGGGCTTTATCGGATATGTTGGAGAAGCTGCACGATAAGAGTCGGTTAGAGTTAATTGCAGATCCGGCAAAGTTTCAGGGCAAGTTACGGGATTATCAAAAGCGCGGCGTTTCTTGGTTGAGTTATTTGGAAAGTTTGGGATTAAATGGCTGTCTTGCCGATGATATGGGTTTGGGTAAATCGGCGCAGGTAATTGCTCGATTATTGCAAGAGCGGGAAGTTTTATCTAGTACAAAAGAGACAGAAAAAAATACAGAAAATGCGGTTCTACCCACGCTGCTAATTGCGCCCACATCCGTAGTTGGTAACTGGCAAAAGGAAATGGAAAAGTTTGCTCCAGAATTGCGATCGCTGATTCACCACGGCCCTCAACGTTTGCAAGATGCCAAAGCATTTAAAGCCGCCGTCCAAGGTTGCGATATGTTGATTACTTCCTTTACCTTGGTGCGAAAAGATGAGAAGCTGTTGAGCAGCGTAGCGTGGCATCGCGTGGTAATTGATGAAGCCCAGAATATTAAAAATCCCAAAGCGGCGCAAACCAAGGCGATTTTAAAGTTACCCGCTACCCATCGACTAGCATTGACTGGAACACCTGTAGAAAATCGATTGCTGGATTTATGGTCGATTTTTAATTTCCTCAATCCCGGATATTTGGGAAAAGAGGCGCAGTTTCGGAAGTTGTTTGAATTACCGATTCAAAAACATGGGAGTCGCACGCAATCTGCAGCGCTCAAAAAATTAGTAGAACCTTTTATCCTGCGCCGTCTGAAAACCGATAAGTCGATTATTCAGGATCTCCCCGACAAAGTTGAGCAAAAGCTCTACTGCAATCTCACCCGCGAGCAAGCTTCGCTTTATGAAGCGATTGTCAAAGAGGTAGAACAAGAAATTGACGCGGCGGAAGGAATGAAGCGCAAGGGGATGATTTTGGCGACACTGCTGAAGCTGAAGCAAATTTGTAACCATCCGCGCCAGTTTTTGCAGGATGAAAGTGAGTTTACACCAGAGCGATCGCACAAACTAGAACGGCTGATCGAGATGATTGAGGAAGTTAAAGCAGAAGGCGAAAGTTTATTGGTATTTACGCAGTTTACAGAACTGGGAAGCGCGTTGGAAAAATATATTAAACAAACGCTACATTACAACACTTACTACATCCACGGGGGAACCAGTCGCGAAAAACGGGAACGGATGATTTCAGAGTTTCAAGATCCAGAGTCTGAACCTTCGGTATTTATTCTGTCACTGAAGGCGGGCGGCGTGGGAATTACGCTGACAAAAGCCAATCACGTGTTCCATTTCGATCGCTGGTGGAATCCGGCAGTGGAAGATCAGGCGACGGATCGGGCGTTTCGGATCGGACAGGAAAAAAATGTGTTTGTGCATAAGTTTGTGGCTATTGGCACTTTGGAGGAAAAGATTGACCAAATGATTGAGGACAAAAAGAAATTGGCAGGGTCAATTATTGGTGCTGATGAATCGTGGTTGACTGAGTTGGATAATGAGGCATTTAAGAAATTAATTAGGCTCAATAAAAATGCGGTTCTAGATTAGGAGAAACCAAAAAATATGTCACAATTTACTCGGACTTGGTGGGGTAATAAATTTATCGATGCGTTAGAAAGATTTACAGATTCTGGGCGACTCGGAAGGGGACGTGCCTATGCACGAAACGGCAAGGTAAAAAGCTTTGGCATGAATGATGGGTTAGTGATGGCACAGGTGAGAGGCTCGGTTAATCCTTATTTTGGGGTTTATAAGGAGCCTCTGTACACAACTCAAATTGAGTTTGAGCCAATTAGTCAGGAAAAGTGGCAAATGGCGATCGCCCAAATGGCATCAAAAGCCAGCTTCATTTCTCGGCTGCTGCTCAACGAAATGCCCGACAATATTGAAAAGGCTTTCTCACCCCTCGGATTGCACCTTTTACCCAGCAGCCGCGAGGACTTTAAGACTACTTGCTCTTGCCCAGACTATAGCAATCCCTGCAAACATATTGCCGGAGTTTATTATTTGGTGGCGGCCGAATTGGACAAAGATCCATTTTTACTGTTTGAATTACGGGGGCTTTCTAAGGAAGTGCTGCACCGCGAATTAGCAAAAACGCCTTTGGGCTTGGCGCTGGCTGCGGAGTTGACGGCGGATGCAGCGGCCCCTGTGGCGGTGGATTCCTATTACACGCGGGCGATCGCCAGTGAGGCGCCAACGGTCAGCCTGAAAGAGTTTTGGCATGGTGCGAAGCGACTACCGCAGACGATTGAGGTGGCAGCGCAAAGTGGGGTAAGCGCGATCGTGGTGAAGAAACAGGGAGATTTTCCACAGTTTTGGCACAAGGATGGTTCGTTTATTGAGGCGATGGAAGAACTGTATTTGCGGGTGAAGAAGAATAAGTAGTTGGGTGGACAATTTTGCTGCCATACTCGATCGAGCTCTTGCAAAAACTTAAACTCGAAGACTTCATAGGTTTGGTACAATAATCGTGCTCATCATATCAGCTTTACCAGCAACTAAAATCATAGGATCGTTATTTGATGATTTTAGACTATAATTAAATTAGTGCGACTGTTAAAAAAGTAGACTTTTTAGTTACAGCAAACTTTGGCAATTTCAAATTAGAATCTAAAATTGACTGATGTTACAAAGAGAAGAACTGTTAAAAGGCATCGAAAACCGCGAATGTGTCGCGCGGGCGATCGACCAAGCGGAACAAGCAATTAAAACTTGGGAAGTTACTCTGACTGATTTTCTGTCGCCTCCAGAATTGGCGGACACTCTGACGGTATTTAAGCGCTTAACAGATGTGGAATTAGTGGCTTGGGGCGGCTACCCGCAAGCTGAAAGACAAAGAATTGCGATCGCGCGATCGGATATCCCGATCGACTCTGCTAGCGTTAACGTTGCTGCGGTGGAGATTGCTGGCAATTTCTTGTTCGATACAGCTTCTCACCGCGACTTTTTGGGGGCGATGTTGGGTACAGGAATTGTCCGCGAGAAAACTGGTGATGTGATTGTTTTGGGAGAACGCGGCGCGCAAGCGATTGTCATGCCGGAGATGGTAGAGTATTTGGAGATGAGTTTGCAGCAAGTGCGATCGGTTCCCGTGCAAACGCGGCGCATTGAGTTGAGCGAACTCAAAATTAGAGAACCTAAAAAGAAAGAAATGACAACCGTTGAAGCATCCATGAGATTGGATGCTGTCGCCTCGGCTGGATTCGCAATGTCTCGCAGCAAAATGGCCGATTTGATTGGCAGCGGCGATGTGCGAGTTAACTGGAAAGACGTTACTCAAGCTAGTTATAATGTCAAGTCTGGAGATTTAATTGCTGTTACGGGCAAGGGAAGATTGGAAATTGGGGAAGTTGCTGTTACTAAGAAGGAACGCTATCGAGTCCAGTTAACTCGATATTTGTAATTTATAGCCCAGAAACCGGGTTTTTTTCGAGAATATGGATACACCGCGTAAAAATTGCGAAAAACCCGGTTTCTTTGGTTTCTGTGGTAGTCCTGGACGCTTGTAAAATTGGGGAAGGTTCATTTGTTTGTGGGTGCGATGGTTTGTCCACGGGCTCGTTTGTTTGTCCGCGATTCCGCGATTCCGCCAGGGGTTGAAACCCCTGTCTCATAGAAGACAGTCGGTTGAAACCGACTGAAGAATGGTGACAAATACTCGATTATTGTGACAAATACGCGATAGTTTATTTAATTTGCTTTTCAGTCCTCTTTTAGAGGACTTTCGCTATGAGACGGGGGTTTCAACCCCCGGCGGACTTGTGGGGTAGCGTGGAGGATTTTGGTGGCGGGGATTTTGGTGGCCCGAATGTGCGATCGACCTTTTGGTAAAATTTGCGTTAGGGGCGATCGACCTTTTGGTAAAATTTGGGTTAGGGGCGATCGAATGTTTGTCGTTGGGTGGGGGCGGGTTTATCTAGATTGTTGCTGGGAATTGGGGATGGTTGGTAAAACCCGCCCCTACAGAATTATCGGGATGTTTGATTGTTTTGGGAAAATTTGGGTTAGGGGCGATCGAATGTTTGTCCTTGGGTGCCGGCGGGTTTATTTATATTGTCAACGATCGCGATTATTCGTCTTTCGCCCGAAACACCTTTTCTACCGACTTCACCAACAGTTCTCGCGGCATCAATCGAGGCATATTGGCGATGATTTGATTGGGAATTCCCCCTGTCACGACATTAGACTCATTTTTGTCTAAAGCTTTCAAAGCATCTCGCACTACTTCCGCTGCGGGAACGAGTTTTTGCCAGCTGCTGGATGCCATTGATTGAGGGAATTCAGCTACTGCGAAAAAGTTCGATTCTGTCGGCCCTGGACAAAGGCATAAAACGCGAATTCCTAAATCTTTGTTTTCCGCCCAAAGTGCCTCGCTGAAACTCAAAACAAAGGCTTTAGTCGCTGCATACATCGACAAGTACGGCATCGGTTGAAAAGCTGCAATGGAGGCAACATTGATGATACTTCCCGATTTTCTTTCGCGCATTCCCTGCAAAAATAAGTGCGAGAGTTCAACTAATGCTACAATATTTAGTTGCACCATTGTTAGTTGTTTCGCAAGCGGGCGATCGGCAAAAGCACCGTAATCGCCAAAACCCGCATTGTTCACCAACAAATCAACCGTCCAACCTTTTTTAACAACCGCGTCAAATACAGCATTTGTGGCTCCTGGTGCGGTCAAATCTTGAACGATAATTTCGACCAAAATATTGAATTCCTGTTGCAGTTGAGCAGCTAGCTGTCGCAATTTGTCTTCGGAACGAGCTACCAAGATTAGATTGTGCTGGCGTTTGGCTAATTCGGCGGCAAAGGCTGCACCAATTCCGCCAGAAGCACCAGTGATTAAAGAAGTCGGCATGAAATTAATTCGGATATTTGATGTGGGGTTTATATATTTTAACAATTATTTGGACGGGGAAACTGTAAAATAATTAAAAGGGAATAGGTGAGTTTTATGGCGCGTCTTACCGATCGAGCTTTTGAAATTTTGCGGGCAGAAGTTGACAAGTGCGCGGCGGCTGATAGTCTAGCGGGTGATGTCTACCGACGGATGGTAATCAAGCGGTTGGAGAAGTTGCGATCGCAAAACGGCACTTTCGCCTCAATAGAAGAAATCCGCGATACCTTCAAAGACGAATTTCCCAACTTCAGCGAACAAGCTCTTAAAGCAGCCGTCAAAGCCAACCGCCCGCCCGGATTGTTCGGTAAAATCATCTTTGCTGGGAGTTTGCTGGGAAGTGCAGCGGGGATAATTTGGTTGATTAACCTGCCTTTCCCGATGATTCGCTGGCCCGTGGCGAAAACAATGCCGATATTATTGCTGCCGAGTTTTATCAGTATGGATCATAATTACCGGCAGGCGATCGCCCTTGTGGAACAATCCGATCAACTGGTGAATAAAGCCACTGCTGTCGCTGATTTTGACTTGGGCGAAATAAAAGCAAAAGAAGCTCAAAAACACCTCGACGCCTTGCCGGTGTGGTTCCTCGGCTATTACCCAAAGAGGTACTGCTCTTTTTTTAGCTGCAGTTGGCGGTTTACACTCGATGAATTTCAAGCTGCCCGCAAAAATGTCGGGCGGATGGAGGCTCAGATTTTCCAGCAAAAAAATGCTTTTACTCAGTTAAATCAAGTCGAACAAACTCTCAACGCGGCGAAACAGCAGTATCAGCAAGCCAAAACCGCTGCAGACAGACAAAAAGCGACGGTAAATTGGCAAAGTGCGATCGACCAACTCAATCAAATTCCCGCCGAAACCCTCGCGGGAGAAACGGCTAAAAAAACACTCAAAGCAGCAGAAAGAGACTTTCAAGCAATGGGTGGCGTCGCCACCGGTTCTGTGCAGGCTGACAACTTAATTGAAGCTGCCAAAGAATTTGCTTTCTCCGCCGCCGTCGCCGCCAAAAACCCGCCCCATCCCGCCGCACAGTGGGAGCAAATAGCACAATTGTGGCAAGAAGCTATTAACAGACTGAAATTGATTTCAGTCGATAACCCTGGGTATCTCGACGCTCAAACCAAACTCGCTCAATATCAAAAAGATTTAGGAACTACCCAGATTAGACTGGAAGCAGAAAAAGATTCTGCAAAAGCTTTGCAAGCAGCTAAAAGCTTGTTTGCCAACTTGCAAAATAATGTGAATTCTCAAAATCCCGATAACTCCCTCAGCCAGTTGCAACAAATTATCAATCAATTAGAATCCGTGAAATCCGGGACAACTGTTTATCCCGAATCCCAAAAATGGCTGCAATCTGCTCGCAAGAAACAGCAAGAATGGCAAAAGAATTAGTCAGTTGACTGTTGACTGTTGACTGTTGACTGTTAACTGTTAAGGGTCGCGAATTAAATAACTTACAATTTTAATTGTTCTTGTGGGATGGGCGTCCCGCCCGTCCATAAAGGGCGGGCGGGACGCCCAACCCTACTCCCCACAAACTTGTGTAAATTATTTAATTCGCGATCCTAATGACTCATATCATGTCCGATCGATTAACCATAATATCTTGGTAGGGGCGGGTTTTTGAGATTGTCAATTATTCGCAGGTATTGTTGGTAAACCCGCCCCTACAAAAATCGCGATCGCTCGACCGGACATGATATCATGACTAATGACTAATGCCAACAACCAACTGCCAACTGCCAACTGCCAACTAACAAATTACCAATTCGGGTCAACATACAGATTAATTGTCACTTGCTTTTTCCCCGAAGGGATGCCGGAAATACAAGCACAAATCGTATCTCCGCCATCAATTTCTACTTCGCAAGCGTGACAAGAACCCATGAGACAGCCGGTAGGAATAGAAACCCCTGCACGTTTAGCTACATCTAGCAAAAGCTCTCCTGGGTCAGCTTCAACTGTCACATTATCTGGTAAAAAACAAACTTTTGTCATTGAATTTGAACCTCAACTCTAACAAACAATAGTTAATAGTCAACTGTCAACTGTCAACTGTCAACTGTTAACTAATTAACCTAAAATATGCTTTATATCTAAATGCTTTTCCACTGTATCTGCTAGAGAGTCTAACAGAGTTTCTCGGTGTTCTCGGTAATTAGGAATACCTGTAGGCAATGCGCGGAGTCCCCGCTGCTGCCGCAAGTGATTTAACCAAGCTCGCCGCCAAGCTCCGTTGTCAAAGATGCCGTGCAGGTATGTACCCCAAATTGATTGAGAAGTATTGACAATGCCTAAACTAGCATCGTCAAATAGCGGTTGAGTCAAATCTGACTCTAGGATTTGCGTTTTTCCTTGATGAATTTCGTAACCGGAAACTGGCAAACCCGGTTGAGGATAGTTAGATGTTACGATTCGTTGGCGGGCAATTTTGTTCGGTGCCATCGCAGTTTTTAAAGGAAGCAATCCTAATCCTGGAAATTCTCCCTTTTCTCCCTCAATGCCTTCTTTATCGGTGATACTTTCTCCCAGCATCTGAAAGCCACCACAAACTCCCATGACTGTACCGCCAGCTACTAAATAATTTTGAATAGCTTTTGCCATACCTGTTTGGCGCAGCACGTGCAAATCGGAAATTGTAGTTTTAGAGCCTGGTAAAATCACGGCGTCTGGATGGCCTAAATGGTCTTTTGGACTGACATATTTGACTGTGACGCTAGTTTCCGACTCTAAGGGGTCAAAGTCGGTAAAATTGGAAATTCGGGGCAGGCGGATGACTGAAATATTTATGTCGGTTTGAGAATTGGGAGAACGCCGATCGAGCAAATCGAGAGAATCTTCTGAGGGAAACACTTCGTCTATCCAAGGAATCACCCCAACTACCGGGATTCCCGTCCTTTCTTCTAGCCAAGTCAGGCCCGGATCTAATATCGATTTTTGTCCTCGGAACTTATTAATAATGAATCCTTTAATTAAAGCTCGTTCGTCGGGATCGAGCAATTCCAAAGTACCGATGATGTGAGCAAAAGCACCGCCGCGATCGATGTCAACTACTAGCAAAGTTCGAGCTTTTAAATATTTAGCTACCCGCATATTTGTTAAATCGCGGTGTTTGAGATTAATCTCAGCAGGGCTACCGGCTCCCTCACACACAATCATGTCAAATTCTTGCTTGAGAAATTCTAAAGAGTCCCGAATAGCTTGCCAGCCGAGATCGAAATACTGCTCGTAATATTGAGCTGCTCGCACATTGGCGATCGCCCTGCCCTTGACAATCAATTGAGAAGTCATGTCTCCTTGTGGCTTGAGCAAAATCGGATTCATTTCTACCCAAGGTGCGACGCCCGCAGCCCAAGCTTGCACTGCTTGAGCGTAACCAATCTCTCCGCCGGCCGCTGTGACATAGGAATTCAGTGCCATATTCTGACCTTTAAACGGAGTTACCCGCCAGCCGCGTCGAGAAAAAATTCGACATAAAGCTGCAACGAGTAAAGATTTCCCTGCGTGAGATGTTGTTCCCACGACCATAATTGCTTTCATAATATTAAAAGAGAAGGAAGAAGGAAGTTCGGCAACGGATTCGCTCGACGGATGTAACGGATGTAACGGATATAACGGATGTCAGGAAGAAGGAAGAAGGAAGAAGTAAAAAGTAAAAAGTAAAAAGTAAAAAGTAAAAAGTAATAAGGCAGAAGGCAGAAGGCAGAATCAAAAAAAATTCTGGTTTCTACCTTTTGCTTTTTGGCTCAAGATGATGGCTTATCTTCGCCGGATACATTCTCAGACTTGGATTCAGTAGTCGGTTTAGCAGTTTCGACTAGATTCGGATCGGGGGGATTCGGGCGAATCAATTCCGGTTGTTCTCCCTCAGAATATGGTGTTTTATCTGTAGATTCGATCGAGATCACTGATACTGAAACCGTTTCCACCTGCACGCTCAACCCAGGTTCTCCCGGTATTTCTATCTCTACAGGCGCTGCCATTTCCACCACAGTCATTTCCAGAGATACAGCAGGGGCTTCTGCTTCCGGTACGCCTGCTGCTTCCGGTTCACCCACTGCAGCCAGCGGTGTCTGGGTTTCCAGAGATACAGCAGGGGCTGCTGCTTCCGGTTCACCAACCGCAGCCAGAGGTGTCTGGGTGTCAGCGGACGATCGATCTTCGATCGTCCCGTCCCCTATTTTGTCAGAACTCGCGGTTTCTGTGGCCATCAACTCGGCCATTGCTTCAACATTGGTGGGAAAAGGCACTCCAAGGCTTGTTTCCACAGCAGTGTTGCTGCTTTCGGCTGCCACTTCCGCAGCCGCCGCGGCTAATTCGGATTCGAGAATTTGGTCGATACCCGGTGCAGGAGTTGCCGTTATTTGAGATTCAGGTGCGATCGATTCTGGAGTCACTGAAGGTTTTGGCGTCTGCGGAGTTGCATCAGATTTGTTTTTACCCGCACCCCGTCCCAACATACCGCCGAGACTATTTTTGATGTTGTCAAACAGACTACCGAAACCGCCGGATTTTTTAGCTGGTTTAGGAGGAGTAGGAGGAGTTGGGGCCGCCGTTGGGGCCGCCGCCGCTGCCGCTGCCGCCTGCGACTCTTTAACGGCTGTTCTCCATTCTGTTTCCTCGTCAAAATCATCGACTTCTGGCTGCTGTGGAGGCTCTGGCTGAGCCTCTACTGGCTCCACACTTGGTGCAACGGCTATTTCTGAAATTTCTAGAGGTAGAGGTAGAGGAGTGAAGCTGCTGGCTAATTCTGCTGGGGTGGGTGAAATCTCAGCAGCAGGAGTTTCGACTGAAAAGACGGGTATTTCTGCAATTGCAGGTGGTTTCGAGTCGGGAATTTTCAAGTCAGGGGCGATCGCACTTTCTGCCGTTGCCTCGTCGATCGCACTTTCTGCAATACTTTCAGCTATGGGGGGAATCGCTGGCTGTTCCTCTAGCTTTACCTCGCCCTTATCCAGAGTGGGTGCTGGAACCACATCAGTTTTCGGTTTGGGCGATCGAACAAACTTAGGTTTTTTCGCTGCTGCGGGTTCTTTTTTCTTGGCAAACAAGCCAGCCAACGGCAAGCCTGCTGCAGCCAAATTCGCCGACTGAGGAATCGGCGTTTGCTCAGCAATGGGCGTCACCTGCCGGCGCAAAGTCAGAGTTTCCCAGGCAAACCACCCCAACATCGCCACGCCCGCCATTTGACCAAGCAGGAGAGCACCAGTAATTCGTCCCGCACAAGCCCATAAAATTAACGCATAAAAAAGTCCTACCCCGCTCCAGGTAAAATCACTTTTGCGGTGCACTTCTGGAAAAAAGAAGGCCGCCATGTAAATACTGAAGCTGCCTAGACCGACCGCTAACGCCAGAAAGTATGCAAGCATATTGTCGGTACCTCCGCTGTGTCAAATAACTTCTACGCGCTAATTCTACCTTTGAGAGAGACTCAACGGCTTCTTTCTCTAGGACAATTCTTGATTTGTAGCGAAGTTTTGCAAGGAAGCAGTGTAAGGGATTTAACACGTTCAACGGATGCTGACGCCTCAAGTGCGAGTCAAGATTTTCCACTCTGCCCCACATCTCTAATGCCCATTACCCCCTAGGCCTACACCCCCTATCCCCATCACCCCCTTCTCCGTGGTGATAGATGTCACTTAGACTAGGCCCGTGCGATCGCACCAAGGGACTGAGGATGTTTATATGTTGTAGGTGTAAGAGGAATTATGCCCTAGGGCATATGTATGGGAGAGAGTGCCATGTTAGAAAAATTATTATTAGCGGCCGGCTTAACCTTATCGCTTCACATATTTCCCGGACTGAGCACTTCCGCAAAGTTACCCAAAAATTTAGTATTGCGATCGAGCGATCGTCCGGCTCAAACCCTGCAACTTCCCATCGTTGCAGTACCTGCTGGCCTCAAGCCGAATGTCCAATCCTAATTATACGTGCCAGCTCATACGTGCAAGTGCGATCGGACTTAGGCAGAGCCTTTCTAATATTTTTATCGAGCTGTTCTCTTTTTTATGTGACTGTTCGCAACTCATCAGTTTGTAGTCAGGGCTTTAGTCCTCATTAATATCACCTAATAAGGACTAAAGCCCTTACTACAAACCCCAGGTCAATAATGAGTAGCAGATTGAACATTAATTCCCATAACATACTAGAAATATCTCAACATTAGGTTGTCTCATAGAGACATTCAAACCTTAAAAAACTTGGGAAACCTTGAGTAAAGGCTCAAAATAGATATATGATGTCAGATTGAACTCGAAGCTAATAATACCAATTTATTGTAAAGTTGCACATATCTCGATCCCCCTAAATCGCCCTGATTGTTGGGGAGTAGGGGTTGACTTTGATAAGAATCTTGTTCCCCCCTTATTAAGGGGGGCTAGGGGGGATCGGATTCTATGCAGCCGCATAAAAAATTGGTATAAGCACATTGACTATTAAATCAAGGAAAGCGAAAATGGGACTTAGTGATATTCTCTTGAATGAAAACAACAGAGAAACTTTTGTTGATGACTGTGTAAAGTTGATAGACCAACAAGTTGCAGCAGCCTCCGGATTGGGCGGTCTGGCTCTGAAAGCTGCCTACTCTACTGTCAAGGGGATACGGGCGGACTATTGCGCCCAAGTCGTCGATCAACTTCTGCCAGAAATCTCGATCGCACTCGATCCGATGTGGGCTGAAGGGGTAAACAATGGCAACCCAGTAGAATATCTAGCCCAAAGAAAAGGTGAAGTAGCAGACGAATTGCTCCAAATCAGCGACAAAAGGGTCGAGAAAAGCACAAGATCGATGGTTAAAGGCGCCTATGCCAAACTCCGCCCCTCAGCCAAGAATTACGTGGAAAAGGGAGTACCGGATTTAGCCGAAATTATTAATAAACATAGTGCGGCCTGATAAGTGAGCAACGGCTAAAAAACAGAATACCCCGATACCCGGCTTCTTCAAGAAATCGGGTATCTAAAATCAGACTAAGCTGTTTTACATTTAAACTGTGTGTCAAAAATCCATAAAACTATTGTGGGACGGGCTTCTAGCCTGTCCCGAATTTTCCATTTAAATGCGTAACAGCTTAATTCGTAAGTTTGTAGTTAGGAGGGAGAGTCCTAATTTTATGCTTATCCATTGCCAATTACCCATTGATTTGCAGCCAATATTTTCAACATAGCCTGTCCGGTAATTACCAAGCCCAAAAACATTACAAACATCGCACTAATCGTCGGCAGAAATTTGACTGCTGTTATCTGTTTTGGCAGTTTATCAAAATTCCGTTTGGCATAAACTAATATTAATCCGATCGCACTCAGCACTAAAGCCAACCCCAAACTAAACGCTACCACTAACGTCATTCCCAAACCAACATTGCCCAAAGCCGACGCACTCAACAGCATCACCAAAGCGGAAGGACAAGGCAACAAACCGCCGGAAATTCCCAACGCCAATAAGCTTTTCCAAGTAATAGCAGAACCGTCAGCACCCGGCGGCAAATGCGAGTGAATCCGGCCGTCTCCGTGATGGTGGTAGTGGTGAGATATATCGGGTTTTACAGGCTTAAATTCTCGCTCCCAACTTCCTCTAGTCAAAAGATTTACTGGTTCTTCACATTCCGCAGTAAAGACTTTAGTCCTTAGAAACCAGTTTTTATTATTAAAAATTTTACTTTTGATTTTTTTGAGAAATTCAGTCCTCACTACCAACCTAGTCTTGATTTTTGATAAGAGTAAGTTAAACCCGATGAAGGCTACTAATAAACCAGAGATTAAACTCAGCCAAGGATCTAATTTTTCTGGCTCAATTAAGTTAGAAGCAAACAAAGTAATTCCGCCCACAGCAAATACGCCGGCAGTGTGAGTAATTGTAGTCGTCGCTGCTAGAAATAAAGCGTGTAGGGGAGTAGCCCGCGAACCCACTAAATAAGCGCCGACTATGGTTTTTCCGTGTCCCGGCGACATCGCGTGCACGCATCCCCAAGCAAATGCTCCCGCTATTGCTAGCAGCAAACTCCAACCTGAATCCCAGATAGATTCCTTTCCTGCTAACAAAAAGTCGCGGTTTTGTGGCGTAAACACAAAGCTTTTTACAGCACCGGCTTGCACAATCGTAGCTTGACAGCTAGCTGTCGGAACTCCGGGCAAAAACAGATTGTAATTAATCCGCAATTGCTCTGGTTTGGAGATGGAAATTGCATCAGGTAAAGCGGGGGTTTTATCTTGAGAAGGTGCGGGCCAGGTGTAGTGTAAAATTAAGGTGCTGTGGGTATTGGGCTGCTGGATAACACTGGTGCTTTTAGCTGCTATTTCTAGCGGTTTTACTGCTACGGAGCCTTGAATGTTGCTACTGTTTGTGAGGCGGATTTGTTGGCTGAAAAACTTTTCTAGCTGTGTTTGGTGGCTGCGAACTTCAGCAGGTTGTAGCTGGCTGTCTCGATTGTCGTCGGCGAAGTTTGTTAAGCCTGTTGGGAAAGTTAATGTTATTTCGGTTTGCAAATCGTTGACTACTATTTCTGCTACGGATAAGTCTGCCCAGTGCGAGTAAACTGGTCGGGTTGAGGTTGTTACTAAGAAGGAAAGTGTTAGGAAGAATAGGATGAATAATTGGGAAAGTCGGTTCATTTTGTACAGCATAAATTCCTTTTTTTTGTAAGTTTTTTGGTAAGTATTTGTGTGTGTTGTGATTTTTTAGGCGATCGCTCTTTTCGTGAGTCTCACAGTCCGCCGGGGATTGAAATCCCCGTCGAGAGAGCGAAAGTCGGTTGAAACCGACTGAATAGCTAATCAAATTCAACAATTGCGGATTTCATTCCTATGCAAGAGGACTTAAGCTTTTAGCCAGGGGTTTCAACCCCTGGCGGATTGACGGAATGGCGAATTTGGCCGAATGGCTGCTATTAGCTAATCTCAAAATTCATAACTTCCCAAACCCAATGCTTGGCGAGCTCGATCGTCAAAATTAGGGTCAATTTCCTTGGACTTTTGAAAATAAGCGCGAGATTCGGTATCTTTACCTAAAGTCCGGGCGATCGCACCAGCCCGGTAAAACATACCCGCATCCCGAATCCCCGATCGCACTATTTCGGCCATCACTCGATCGGCCTTTTGCCATTCCCCTGCGGCGGAAAGCGCCCAAGCCAAAGTATCCAGCGTCACAGCATCCCGGCGAATTTTCACCTCCTCCTGCATTAACGCCAGCGCTTCCGCGACATCCTGCGATCGACCTTTTTCCAGCAGCAAACTCGCTAAATCCCTGCGGTGCCCGAAACCGCCAGATCCAGAAACCTGTTCCTGTCGCAGCCCCGCTTCTGCTTTGTCGCGAAGTCGCCGGGATTCGATCGCATCTCCCTCGAACTCTTTAACTCTCGCCATACCGCGATCGACAATGCGATCGAACACAGTCTCAACCCCGCCAGAATACGCAGAAACCTTGCTGTAATAGCCTTCCGCTTCCCGATAATTGCCCTGCCGCGTCTCCAAATCCGCCAAATAAATCAGCGCCAGCGGGTATCGCGGCACCAAGCGCAGCGACTCCAAAAACAGTGCTTTCGCCTGCACAAACTGCCCGCGACGCGCGTAAAATCGACCCAAGAGCGATCGGGCCCGCGCCGAACCAGCAACCTCTCCTGGTTCCTCCGCCGCCATTGCTTGCCGGTAATCCTGCACAACCTCAGCATCTCGGCCCTGAGACTCTCTCACTAAAGCTCTCAAAGTGAGAGAACCCAAGTTAGGAATCCGGTTAACTAAGGCTTCTGCGGCTGCATTTGCCTCGTTCACTTTTCCCATTGCTAAGTTAGATGTAACTAAAAGGGCGATCGCATCTTCATTGTCAGAACCCGCCTGTTTAGCAAAGCGCAAAGCAGTAGCAAAATCGTGTCTTGCCTCAGCAATTCGAGCTAAAACTAACAGCGCACCTTGGTTGTCAAAAGGCAAATCGGCGATCGACCTTTGAGCCGCTTGTTCTGCCAATAAAAACCAACCTCCCTCCCCAGTAGCGCGAGCCATTTTTAAATAAGATCCAGCCAGTGCCGCCCGGTTCAAACCGCTGCGGGAATCAACAGCCAATCGCTGCTGGTAAAAAGCAATTTCTTGCTGAATTGCTTCTTTTTGATTGGGATTATTTCTCAAACTTTCCGAAAAATGATATCGGTAATTAGTATCGAGATTTTCGGGATTTTTGTTAGAAAAATTATCTGAAATAAAACGCAAATTAGGAGATAAATTTACTACTACCATCCCAACTAAAGGAACTACTATCAGCATCCCCCATGAGAAAATATCCGATTTTATTTCATGTTTAGTTTTAGTTTTCATACATCCGCGTTAATCAGCGTTCATCTGCGGTTAAAAAAAGCATCTCCGATCAGTCATTAGCCAATAAGCAATGACTAATGACTAATAACTAATGACTAATGACTAATTAGGCAAAGCCAAATAAGGAAAAGTCGGTTCTAAAGGTTTGTGTCCCTGAGCCGGATTTCCCGGAGTTCCGTTATAAGAAACGTTATCGCCAACCGGAGAACCCACCAAAGCTCCCAGAGTGATATCAATAACGTCGTCCATCAGCATACGACCTCCGATCAAGCTTCCTTGAGCATTTGTAGCGCTAGCGTAGCCGCTGGTTTTTGTGGTATCGATCCGCATGACATCGGGTAAGAAAGCTCCGGCGATCGCATTTGGATCGACATTATCCCGACCGTCCAAAAGATCGACAGCATTCAAAGTAGCAACAGCTTCCTGACGCACCGGAGCAGCAGCAGCGCTCAAATCCAATCTCGGAGGAATATTATTGAATGCTTCCAGATAAGCGGGAGTAACTATCAAACCCTCATTAATTGCAGGTCTTGCCAAACGCTCGAATTGTTTAAAACCGCCAGCTCCATCCCGGATCGAAACTGTTGACCAAACATCAAAAGTATTTGCCCCTGTTCCTGCTTGCAAAAACGCTTTCGGAACGCGGACAGCAATTGTATTGACGTTGTAACCTTTAGTAAAGTCGATCGCTTGACTCGGTTCTTTAAAAGCAGTGCGCGGCCCCGTTCCCAAAGCTGCGGCGCGAACTCGGAAAAATTGTTCCACATCAAAGAAAAACGGGTCTTCGCGTAAACCCGCAAATACAGTCAAGTTAGAACCGCCCACAGGTACTGTATTTACAACAGCATTAGAATTCAGCGGAGTTGTGGCAATTAGCCCGCCGTTAACTGTAGTCTTAGCAACAGTCTCCGAGCCGTTGCGAACAACAGTTACAGCTACCGCTTGCATACCTCTATTGTTAGGCGGACTGAAGGCAAACCGCAAGATAATATCCGAACGTCCAGTAGGTGTAGAATTCACGTCACTTACTTGCGTGATGTGAAATTGGTAGAGGGCTGTAGTGCTGAAATAATATTGATAACGGGCGACAGACCTGGGATTTGAATTCATGGTAAATACTAAATCCCCGTCCGCAGCACCGGAGTTTTGGTCTTTTTCGCGATATACATATAGGTCAGTTAAATTGACCGCGCGACCTTTGATATCTACTTCGCCGTCGTCGTGGTCAGAAGCGACAATTATCCCTGGAGTTAATAGAGCAATTAGAGCTACTTCAATAGCTAGTATGGTTCGGCGAATTTTTTTTGTGAGCTTCACAGTTAGCACCTTTATTGCAATGAATTTTTTGCACAAATCAATGGTAAATAACCCGCATTCGCGGGTTTTACTTTTGTAGCAACAGGTTGAAATCTGTCAACCTGTCGGGCTTTTGCGCTATTGCTGAGCCTTCTCCTATTGGTGGTATACGAAGGTTTGGCAATTTTGGATCTGTGCTTCAAGATAAATTTAGGGAAAAAAGTGTGTTATTGAGGATTTACTCGTTCCCGGACTATGCTTGGGAATGCCTGCTCCCAGACAAGGCTTCCCTCGATCGAGTGGAGCCACAGCCTCGCTTATACGGGTTCCCAGGCTCTTATTGGGAGCGATCGAACAAAGCTTGGGAACGAGTGAAGGGCGCGGTTCTGACAATTCCCGCATCCAGGATACCCGCCACGTGATTCATCCGTCCAGAAATAAAAAACCTGTATCCGATGAAACTTGCCGAACGTATTTATCTCGCGCAAGTCAATGCTTCAATTCTTTAATCGAAAATCGAAAATCCAAAATCCAAAATCCAAAATCGATTGACTCTTCACGCTCAGGGATTTTTTCGTTCTGCATAAAGCGGATTGCTAAGTCTAAAAAAAATCACTAATTAGGTGGTAAAATTCCAGATGACTTGGGATTTTTACAATTCAAAGCACGACAAAGTTAGCCTAAAAAGGCATACTCCAGTTTGTACCCCAACTTCAAACTTACAATTATGTTCTGTAGTGATATACGCCGAATTTTTAATTTTGGATCTGTGCAGTCAAAACAAAAATTTTCGGTACACTGAGATGACAGGCCAGAAGTCAGGCGATGAATCGCTGCTTTTAGTGCAGATTGCCCAGAAAGACCAAACGGCATTAGCTAAACTTTACGATCGCTACGGTCGCCCAAGCTACGCTCTCGCTTACAAAATCCTGGGTTCGGTAGAAGAAGCTGAAGAAGTGGTAATCGATGTTTTTTCCCAAATTTGGCAAAAAGCAGCAACTTACGATCCTTCTCGCAGTCGAGCAGATACGTGGTTGTTCATGCTTACCCGCAGTCGTTCCCTCGATCGGCTGCGATCGATCCAGCGAAATGTCCGGGCTGCTGAAGCTTGTCTGGAAGATGCGAAGGTACCCATCTCTAGCGTTGCAGAACCGATGGAAGATGCAATGTTTAAAGAACGCAGCGAACAAGTCAAAGCAGCCTTAGAAAAACTGCCAAAAGAACAGCAAGAGGCGATCGAACTCGCCTACTACCAAGGGCTGACTTGCGCGGCGATATCAGCTAAAACTGGTATCCCGACAGGTACAATCAAAACCAGAATTCGCTTGGGTATTTCCAAATTGCGTCAAGCTTTGAGCGAAGAATTTTAGATAGTCAAAAAACAAAATTTAAGTTGTTTAACATCAATCTAAAATTATGACCTCTCCAATCATCCATCTGGAGTGCGAGGACAGCAGACCAATTTCCAGTTTAAAATCAACCTAGGCTGAATTACAATTAATGGCGGAAAACAGATGGAAATGATGCCAGACGAGGAATATAAAATCCTTGCAGCCCTTCAAGCTCTCGATATCCTCGACGAGTCAGAACGCGGCGCATTTGCAGAGAAATTGAAAGATTCCGCAGAACTTACAAGTGAATTAGCTGCTTGGGAATCCACAATTGCTGCGATCGCCTACACAGCCCCCCCAGTTCCTGTCGCCCCCGACCTCAAAAACCGCCTGTTCCAGCGTATAGCCGAACTGCCGCCAATCCCGGCCGAATCAGCCAATATCAAGCCAATTGCTACTTCCCCAACAGAGAACAATACTCCATCTTTAATCGTGCGATCGCACGATGTCAAATGGAAATCTTATGGAGTTCCGGGAGTTTCGTTCGGCAAGCTTTACATGGACAAAAAAAAGCGCGAAATTACTTGCTTGATGCGCCTAGAACCTGGAGTAACATTTCCCCTGCACCGACACGCTGCCTCGGAGGAAGTGCTTGTATTAGAAGGAGACTTAATTGTAGAAGGGGAAATTTGCCATCAAGGCGACTACATTCGATCGGTTCCCGGTTCCACACATTCGCCCCTCACCCAAGGGGGATGTTTGCTGTTAATGAAAACTTCCCTAGACAACGAAATGTTCGTCTGATATTATTTTTGTTAAATTGCCGACAGCTTGGAGGGCGGGTTTATGTAAATTTATAGTTATAAGTATAGATGGTTGGTGAAACCCGCCCCTACAATTATTTCGGTTAATTTACCTGACAAGCTCTAACTCAAAAACGCCATATTGCTCCGCATTCTGCGGTTAAAAATCCCAAACATATCACGTAATTATCATGCTAAATTACTCGCGTTTAACTGCTGTTTTGTCCGCCGTTATTATACAATTTGTACCCAGTGACAAAAGCGCGATCGCCCAAGAACGCGAAGGATGTTTTCTGGTTAATTCAGTGGGAGAAGTAATTAACTTAAATTTGTTGTGTTCGCCTCAAGAATCCGACATTAAGCTGACAGGAAACGATGGGAAATTTATCGAAGACTATCAACGCTTAGCAAAAAGCTACTCTCCCGAAGCAACGGATAATTTACTGCAAGCAATCCGAAGGGCCCCTGGTCAAAAAATTGCGGCCGCTAAAAGAATGTGTGCGGAAGCAAAATCGGGACTTTCTCTGCCGGAAGTTAAATTAAGGGCGATCGGGCAAGCTGTCAGTATCGAAAATCCAACTGCCAAAGAAAGTTTTCTCGCCGATGCCGATATTATTACCACCCTTGCCGCCAATCATTATTGCCCGGAATTAGCCAGTAAGTAATATCATGAAATCTGTCAGTCCTCTCGCTCACCGGCAGTCCGCCAGGGAATGAATTCCCTGTCTCATAGCTAAAGTCCTCTCAAAGAGGACTGAAGAACTCATTAGTCCTCGTAGCGAGGAATTTCGCTTTGAGCCAGGGGTTTCATTCCCTGGCGGACTGAGGGTTTAACGTTAAGTTGACACGCCTTGGGTAAGGCAGCATCTCAGTTTTGATTTTACAGGAGTGCAAGGGGGACGATCGCACTTCTAAAAAACGCTTTTTACAAAACTGAGATTCTCCCACGGTAATACGGCGTCTTTACTGGCAGTTACAATATTAATTGTCATTTTGTCGGGCAACGATTCATGAAATTACCGGACATGAGATGAAACATTTAAAATCAAGTTCCGCCGACTTGCGGGATTTATTCAAAGACAGCATTACAGTTAAATACCTCGCGGAACCGCTGAAAGCTGTCCCAGCTTGCGAAGACGCAGCCAAATTGCGATCGTGGATGGAGGCCCGCGATTTTGACGTGCTCGGTATCGAAGAAAATGGCACGGTTTGCGGCTATGTAGAACGATCGCACTTAATCGCAGGTAAGTGCAGCGACTACCAGCAAATTTTTCACCCCTCCCAATTAATTGCCGCCTCGACTCCTTTGATGGAATTGCTGCCGCTGCTGCGAGAAAAACCCAGATTATTTGTATTGGAAAGCAACAGGATCGACGGGATCGTTACCTGCGGCGATTTACAAAAAGCACCGGTGCGGATGCTGCTGTTTGGATTGGTGACGCTTTTGGAAATGAATTTATTGCGGATCGTGCGGATTTACTTTCCCCAAGATTCTTGGCAAAAATTGCTTAAGGGCGATCGTATTTTAGCCGCAAAACACCTTTGGGAATTGGGGCGATCGCGAAATGAAGCAATTGACTTAATCGATTACCTGCAATTCTGCGACAAGCGAGATTTAATCCTGACTTCTGCTGAAATAGTCGATCGGCTGGGGCTCAAATCCAAACGCTACGGGGAGCGTTTTTTAAAGTCAGCAGAAGCATTGAGAAACAAATTAGCTCACGCTCAAGATTTAATTAATGGTTCTTCTTGGCCGGAAGTAATTTTTTTAGCTCAGGAAATAGAAGCGCTTTTGCAGCGTTGCGAAGAAATTGAAATGGCCGCACCTAATGAAGTAGAGAGCATTTAATTCTCGTCTTTTAGAGAAAGACTTTTTTTGTATTGTCGCCATTTCAATCGCCTATTTTGATAGAGGAAGGTGCGCCGAAGCGCACCCTAGATTTAGTTTGTAATTTTTAGTTTCCTGTTGGTATACTTAGGAACCCAGCCTTGAGCACTGGTGTAATACTGCAAGGCTTTCAAGTACAGCGACGGAGTGAGATAAAACCAATGTTCGGTATTGGCAGGCACTTTAATGTATTCTTCAGCTTCCAGCATTAATTGTACCTGAGAGCCGTTAGAATACACAAACCCAAAAACGCATTCCCCAGCTAAAATGTGAAGAACTTCTGCATCGGTGTGGGTGTGAGTGCGATCGCTTTGAGTCATCAGCGCGTAAATCTGCTGCGAACCTGGATGCAGCACTTTTAAGTCGCACCACCGATATCCGCTGGCGCGCTTAAACTGTTCAAACTCGCTATTATATGCTGCGAGAATCTGCTGTTTTTCTGTTACATTGAGAATGTCTTGAACTAGCAGTTCTTGAAACGCCGGATTTTCGTTGGCGGGCAGGGAATCGATCTCAATATTTAAAACTGCCAGTTGACTCGCGATCGCCCGGATATCCGTATATGTTCTACCGTCTTCTAGTTGCAGAACAGCCATATTACCACCTAATGTTTTGAGCTTTGAGGGAAATTTAGTTTCCATTTTTAAGCTGCTGTTTTAAGCTTTCGTCAAAAACTAAAATCCTGCTTTTTTTCAATAATAGCCGATCGCTAAAATTCCATCTCCTGCCTCGCCAATTATCAAACCAATAGCACCCATCAAATAATTTGGTGGTTTTTTTAACTTTTATTTAATAAGATTTACTGGAGTTAATGTAAGGTGCACCATAAGCACCGCACAGCTTAACTAAAAACTCAAAACTTTCAAATCAGCATCCCCGCGATACAAGCAGTCATAAAACAAGCCAAAGAGCCAGCAATCATCGCCCTCACGCCCAACCTAGCCAAATCGCCTTGCCGCTGCGGAGCCATCGCGCCAATTCCCCCAATCTGAATCCCGATCGAACCAATGTTAGAAAACCCGCACAAAGCATAAGTCGAGATAATTTGCGATCGTTCAGAAATCGCCTGTTGTTTCACCAATTCCATCAAATCTAAATAAGCAATAAACTCATTCAAAATCGTTTTTTTTCCCAAAACAATCCCCACCTCTGCACAATCAGCCCAAGGCACCCCCATCAGCCAAGCAACCGGAGCCATCAAATAAGCAAAAATTAATTCTAGCGACAACTGAGGCAAACTAATTAGCCCTCCAAACCACCCCAAAAGCGCATTAAAAAAAGCCAACAAACCCAAAAAAGCAATCAGCATAGCGGCCACATTCGCCGCCAACTTCAACCCGTCGCTAGCACCCGAAGCCGCCGCATCTACCGCATTAGCATAAACCTGTTCTACCTTCACCTCCACCTCCCCAGCCGTCAGCGACTTTTCAGTTTCCGGGTACAGCAATTTAGAAATAGCCAAAGCTGCTGGTGCAGACATCACCGACGCCGAAATTAAATGTTGAGCCGGTACTCCAAAAGAAATATAAGCTGCCATGACTCCGCCGGCAATTGTGGCAAATCCTCCCGTCATGACAGCATGAAGTTCCGAGAGCGTCATCGCCCCCAAATAAGGTTTAATTAACAAAGGAGCTTCGGTTTGCCCGATAAAGATATTCCCAGCACAAGAAAGCGTTTCTGCGCCGGAAGTTTTCATGGTTTTAATCATCAACCATGCCACTGCTTGCACAACTCGCTGCAAAATGCCGTAGTGATAAAGTATGGTGATAAACGAAGAGAAAAAAATGATAGTCGGCAGCACTTTAAAAGCGATAAAGTGTTCGGCAAAATTATCTCCAAATATAAACTTTGCCCCGGCATCAGAAAAATTGAGAAACTGCGTCACCATATCTCCAAAAAATTGAAAGACAGCCAAACCCGGAGCAGTTTTGAGAATCAAAATAGCAAAAATTAGCTGTAAAGCAATTCCCCACAATACGGGCGGCCATTTGACAGCGCGCCGATCGACTGAAAAGACGTAGGACAAACCGACAAAAACAGCTAACCCGAATACAGAAATAAGTCGTTCCATTTAGCAATTTTTAGAGAAGGTGCAGCAAGCATTTGTCGTTACCAGGCTCTGGTAATCCAGATTAACAGCCCGATCGTACTTTATCTCGTTTCCAGAGGTCGCCATGAGTTCGCGGCGCGGGCAGCACAGCCCCGGAGGGCGTATAATACACGATGCAGCCCGATCGCATACAATATCAGCCAGTTTCGCTTACAATAAAAGGCTAAACCTCAAAATCACGGCGCAGCCTAATTGCTGCTACTTTTATGTCTCTACCTATAGTTGCTATTATTGGACGCCCCAATGTAGGCAAATCGACGCTCGTCAACCGTTTAGCCAACACCCAAGACGCGATCGTCCACGACGAACCAGGAATCACGCGCGATCGCACTTACAGACCAGCATACTGGGGCGATCGGGAATATCAAGTCGTAGACACCGGCGGGCTAGTATTCGACGACGAAACAGAATTTTTGCCTTTAATTCGCGAACAAGCAATGGCGGCCCTCGCAGAAGCCAGCGCAGCAATTTTCGTAGTAGACGGCAAAACCGGACTCACCGGCGGCGACGAATCGATCGCATCTTGGCTGAGACTGCAAAAAGTCCCCGTCATTCTCGCCGTCAACAAATGCGAATCCGAAAATACAGGGCTTACCCAAGCAGCCGACTTTTGGCAATTGGGACTCGGAGAACCTTACCCAGTTTCCGGCATTCACGGTAACGGCACCGGCGAATTGCTTGACAAATTAATTACTTACCTTCCCACAGAAGTATTACCAGAAGTTGAGGAAATTAAAGTAGCAATTATCGGTCGTCCCAACGTCGGCAAATCGAGTTTGTTAAACGCATTTCTCGGAGAAAATCGCGCCATAGTCAGCCCAATTTCCGGCACAACCCGCGACGCGATCGACACCTTAGTAGAACGCAACGGTAAAACCTACCGCCTGATCGACACAGCCGGAATTCGCAAAAAGAAAAACGTCGAATACGGCGCAGAATTTTTCGGCATCAACCGCGCTTTCAAAGCCATCCGTCGCGCCAACGTCATACTATTAGTAATTGACGCAATCGACGGCGTTACCGATCAAGACCAAAAATTAGCCGATCGCATCAGCCAAGAAGGTCGCGCCTGCATCATAGTCGTCAACAAATGGGATGCCATAGAAAAAGAGTCCGACACAATATACGAGTACGAAAGAGAAGTCAGAACCCGACTTTATTTCCTCGACTGGGCAGAAATGATTTTTGTTAGCGCCATGAGTGGACAGCGAGTTGAAAAAATCATTGAATTAGTAGACAAAGCCTCCGACGAACACAAACGTCGCGTCCCTACCGCAGTCATTAACGAAGTCATAGAAGAAGCCACAACCTGGCACTCAGCCCCAGTTACCCGCCAAGGAAAACAAGGCAAAATCTATTACGGTACTCAAGTGCGATCGCAGCCACCGACAATCGCCCTATTTGTCAACGATCCCAAACGCTTCACAGAAAATTACCGCCGCTACATGGAAAGCCAATTCCGCAAACATCTAGGCTTTACCGGTACACCAATGCGGCTACTTTGGAGAGGCAAAAAAGTTCGTGCCACAGAAATGAGCACAACCAACAGAGCACTGCGCGTGAAGTGATTTTAGATTTTAGATTTTGGATTTTAGATTAAAGAGAAAACGCAGTTTAATGGTATAATTAAGTTGCGATTTTTTTCTTTTGTCTTCCTTCGCCTCTTGGCAATTCAATTACTTGGTATTTGAAACAATTCCAAATCAAACAATCTAAAATCTCAAATCGCAAGGTGGACGAACAAGAGTTTAAAAGAAGAACAAAGCAGCTAGCATTGAGAGTTATTAAGCTAGTAGATGCGCTGCCCAAAGGCTCCGCTTCTCAGGTAATTGGCAAGCAGTTAATTCGTTCAGCAACTTCTGTAGGAGCCAATTATCGAGCGGCTTGTCGTGCGAAGTCAACAGCAGACTTAATTTCTAAACTCAGGATAGTGGAAGAAGAAGCGGATGAAAGTCTTTACTGGATGGAGTTAATAGTTGAAGCTGAATTGGTAGATGCCACTAAATTGAAAAGTATCATGTCAGAAACAAATGAGATTTTAGCGATGACTGTTGCGTCCATCAAAACTTTAATTGCTAAAAACCCAACAGCAAATCGCAAATAAAAAAATGTCAAAATTCAACAAAAATTTCCTATCAAAAATCAAAACATCAAATAATCCCCAATCAAAAAATCAATTGCTCAATCAAATAATCCCATTCAAAAATCAATCAATCAATCAATCAATCCCTCAATCCCTCAATCAATCAATCAATCAATCAATCCCTCAATCAATCCCTCAATCCCTCAATCAATCAATCAATCAATCAATCCCTCAATCCCTCAATCCCTCAATCAATCAATCCCTCAATCTAAAATCTAAAATCTAAAATCTAAAATCGACAAGATGGACTTACTTCGATCGCTCCCCATAGGACTTTACCTAGAACAACCCGTAACCTGGCTTCACCGGCTAGACTCCCGCGTCAAATTAGCTTGGTTGATGACATTTCTGATTGCACCAATACTCGCCAATCCCATCTGGCGGTTGATGCTAGTAGGAATGTTAATCGTACTGACACTAACTGCAGCAATTCCCTTGCGCGTGTGGAAACAGCAAATGGGACTCCTGCTGCTATTCTGTCTATTAGTATTTTGCCTCAGCGCGATCGCCCCCGACGGACTCCCCGCAGAACACCAGCCCCGCATCCCCGCCGACGAATTAACCTTTTCCCAACAGCCGGCAACCCTTCCACCCCCTCAAAAGCCCAAACCCTGGTACCAATCTTTTAACTTAGGCTCAAACTCCCCAATCCCCAATCCCAAAGCCCAAAGCCCAAATCAACTCCCCCAACCCACAAACTACCGTTACGTTTTATTAAAACAAGGCCCGATTAAAATCACTCGCAAATCCCTAGATTTAGCTATCAACGTCAGCACCCTATTTTTCACAGTAATTTACAGCACCAACCTCTACCTTCTCACCACAGCCAGCGAAGAAATTACCGCCGCCCTTGAAAACTTAATGCAGCCCCTGCGCCGCTTGAACTGGCCTATTACCGAAATAGCCTTAACATTAACTTTATCTTTGCGATTTATTCCCCTAGTATTGGAAGAAATACAAAATTTAGTGCGATCGGTCAGAACCAGAGCGATAAACTGGAAAAAACTCGGATTTCGCAGCGCAGCTCAAGTGTGGTTGATGATAGCCGAGCGGCTGTTAGAAAACTTGCTCCTGCGAGCTGAACAAATAGCCAGCGCCATGAAAGTTCGCGGCTTCACCAGTCCCGATCGACACCGTGTAGAATGGCACCAGTTGCAATTGAAAATCCGAGACTGGATCGCCCTCGGCTGCTTGCTCGTCCTCTGGAGCGCCCGTTTTGTTTGGGGGTGGGACAGTTGAGATTTTAGATTTTAGATTTTAGATTTTAGATTGATTGATTGATTGATTGATTGATTGATTAGATTTGAGATTGAAGAATTGGGAATGACTGATGAAGCTCGTCGTTTGGAGTACAGGCCAACATTTGAGTAAGTTTTGTCTGGTGCGCGACAGTCCTGCTAAAGTAATGGAGACAAATATTTAGAGAACCAAGACCT
>NZ_JAUBUY010000037.1:0-29191 GCF_036705565.1 Microcoleus sp. AT8-B5 | reverse complement strand
TGCGCGACAGTCCTGCTAAAGTAATGGAGACAAATATTTAGAGAACCAAGACCTTGAACATCTATCTTGGGACAGATATCGTATATGTTCCGCGCATTCAAGCCGCATTAGACCGCTTTGGCGATCGCTTCCTCGAAAAAGTTTACACGCCCGCCGAACAAAGGGATTGCGGACAACAAAATTCTCAACACAGCAGCATTAAAGGTAAAATGAATCGAGTTTCCTGCAACCAGCTAGCGGGCCGCTGGGCAGCAAAAGAAGCCGTTGTCAAAGCTCTAGGCACGGGATGGCGGGGAATACGGTATGCAGATGTGGAAATTCGGCGCTCCGAAAACGGTGCTCCCAATGTGCAACTGCACGGAACCGCAGCAGCACAAGCCTCTGTTTGGGGAAATTGCCAGTGGCAATTAAGCCTCAGCCACGACGGAGACTATTGCACGGCTACGGCGATCGCCCTTTGTACCCCGCCGTCAAACAACGCTGTCGAGCGATCGAGCGAAACTAAAATCTAAAATCTAAATCTTTAATCTAAAATTGATAGATTGTGAGTGTGAATGACTACCGAAACTTACCTGAATCATCCAAACTTTGGCCTCCTCTTCAGGGTATCCCAGGTTGAAGACAGCCAAGAATTATTTACCACCCTATACGCCCAACGCCTGTTTTTTTTGGTGACAAACGGCCCTGGCGGGCTGAGATTTGAACCAATCAGCCGCTCCGACGCTCGCCTCATGGTCGAAATTCGCCTGCGAACCCTGCGTCGCAGCGGTCAATATCACGAGTACGACCAATTGCAAACCATTCACCAGCGTACATTTCAATAACGAAAATCAGTAATTTGGTAATTGGTAACAGTCTTAATTTTCCTTCCCTCCCGTCAAGAGCGTTGAGTACCCATGACCATAGCCTCTCGAATTAACAGCATTCGCCAACACTTGCCGGAATCAGTGCGGTTAATTGCCGTTACCAAACAGGTATCGACTGATGCTATCCGCGAAGCATACGACGGCGGTATCCGGGATTTTGGCGAGAGTAAGGTTCAAGAGACTGCCGAAAAACAAAGCCAACTGCAAGATTTACCGGATATCAACTGGCACTTGATCGGGCACTTGCAAGCCAACAAAGCCGCCAAGGCCCTAGAGCATTTCCAGTGGATTCACTCTCTCGACAATTTAAAACTCGCTCAGCGACTTTCGCGCTTGGCGGGGGAAATGTCCTGCTCTCCCCAAGTCTGCCTGCAGGTCAAAATGTTGCCCGACCCGGACAAATACGGCTGGAGCGTTCCAGAACTGCTGGCTGACCTTCCAGAACTCAACAAATGTCAGCATATCAAAATTCAAGGTTTGATGACAATTCCTCCGCTGGGATTAGATGACTCCCAAATCCTAGAATTATTTAACAGCACCCGCGAACTTGCTGACAAAATCCAGCAGCAAAATTTGCCCTACATTCAAATGCAGCAGCTCTCGATGGGGATGTCGGGAGATTATCATTTGGCAATTCAAGCAGGTGCTACTATGGTACGGCTAGGACAAACCTTATTTGGCTCTAGGAGGGGATAAATAATTGAAATCTTCTGATAAAGACAATTTGGGTTAAATATAGAATAGTCAGCCACCCGCGACTAACGCGCAACGCGAGTATAGTCGGGGCAGCAAAGTCGTAAAGGAGCGTGAATCATGAATATTTTTTCTAAACTGCGAGATTTTGTAGGGATCAACAATGAGCCTGAGTACGATGACGTGTACGACGAAACTGAAGGGGAGCGCTATCAGAACTTCTACCAAGCGCCTGAACCCAACCCCGCTGCAGTCGCAGCGGAAGAAGAACGTCGTCAAAATCGTAGAATGCGAGAGCGGTCAGTAGTAGGATCGACAGGTATGGATGTAGTTGCACCAACCGGGGGAGTAGGGTCAGTAATGAATAACGTGATTGGAATGCCTGGAGCTATGAACGGGATTTCGGAAGTAGTAGTAATGGAGCCGCGCACTTTTGAAGAGATGCCGGCAGCAATTCGAGCCCTTAAGGAACGCAAGTCTGTGGTTTTGAACCTGACGGTGATGGACCCAGACCAAGCGCAAAGAGCTGTGGACTTTGTGGCGGGCGGTACTTATGCCCTTGACGGTCATCAAGAGCGAATTGGCGAAAGTATTTTCTTGTTTACGCCTAGCTGCGTGCAGGTGAGAACTCAGTCTGGTGTGGTTCACGAAGTGCCTCCTGCTCAAGGACGCCCTCGTGCTGCTGCTCCTGCACCGACAGTCTGGCCGGCAGAACAAGCTACCATCGCTCAGTAGTTATTAGTCAGTAGTTATTAGTCATTAGTCATCTGTCTTTAGTCTTTAGTTATTAGCCAGTAAGCTTTTAACTAGCGAGATCCTGAATTTTGTATCCTTAGTTCTGGGCGCTTAACTCTTAGCTAAGGCGGAGAACTGATAATTAATGGCAACTAATAATTAATGACTAATGACTAGCATAAAATAGTAAGGTGCGTCGCTTTCTAATTTTCGATCGAACTTGTAAATTGTTGCGGGCGACGCACCCTACAAGGTAGCACTGTAGACTAATGACTAATGACTAATGACTAATGACTAATGACTAACATAAAATTTGGTACGATCGGCGGCGGGGTAATGGGAGAAGCTCTCTTATCCCGCTTAATTGCACAAAAAGTTTATTTGCCTTCAGAAATATTGGTGAGCGAGCCTGGGGTAAAGCGCCGCGAGTTTTTGGCTAACAAATACGGGATTGGAACAACAGCCAGCAATCTAGAAGTTGCTGCGGCTACAGAAGTGCTGTTTTTGGCGATTAAACCGCAAGTTTTTGATACGGTAGCTTTGGAGTTGGCCGTGGCGGCCGATCGCAAACAGGGAAATAATGGAGAAACGGCTAATTCCCAGCCAGAAGCGCTAGTAGTGTCGATTTTGGCCGGAGTGCCACTGAGCAAGCTGGAACCAGCCTTTCCGGGGCGGGGAGTGCTGCGGGTGATGCCGAATACTCCAGCCACGGTAGGAGCGGGAATGAGCGCGATCGCTCCGGGAAAACTCGTGCAACCGGCTGATTTAGAATTGGTAAAGCGCATCTTTCAGGCCGTGGGAGAAGTGGTAGAAGTACCTGAGAGTATGCTCGATGCGGTGACTGGACTTTCGGGTTCCGGGCCTGGTTATGTAGCAATTTTGATAGAGGCCTTGACAGATGGCGGAGTTTGTGCGGGTCTGCCACGGGCGATCGCCTCTCAATTAGCTTTACAAACAGTATTCGGTACAGCGAAGCTAATGCAAGAAACGGGAATGCACCCGGCACAATTGAAAGATCAAGTTACGAGTCCCGGCGGCACAACTATTGCCGGAATTGCTAAACTAGAGAGTAACGGCTTTCGTTCTGCCCTAATCGAAGCAGTGAAAGCAGCTTGTTTGCGTTCTCAAGAATTGGGTAAATAGGTGTTAGTGCCATGCTGACTTTAAAATTAGATTTAAGTCCGTGGATCAAGTTGACAGACGATCAGTTTTACGAACTGTGCCAACATCACCCCGATTATAAATTTGAACGGAATGCAAAAGGAGAACTGCTGATGGTTCCACCAACGGGAGGAGAAACGGGCAACCGTAATATGGATTTATCCTATCAATTGCAAGCTTGGAGTCGCCAAAATCCGAATCTAGGAATTGCTTTTGACTCTTCCACCTGTTTTAGACTCCCAAACGGTGCAACTCGTTCTCCCGATGCTTCTTGGATAAAACGCGAAAGATGGGAAGCTTTAACTCCCGAACAAAAAAGAAAATTTCCGCCACTGTGTCCTGATTTTGTAGTGGAATTGTGCTCGCCCACTGATTCTATCCGAGAAACGCGAGAGAAAATGCAGGAATATCGGGAAAATGGCGTTTGTTTGGGGTGGTTGATTGACCCGCAAACGCGGAGTGTGGAGATTTATAGGATCGATCGAGAAATAGAAATATTGCAGTCCCCTGTTACGCTGTCAGGGGAAGATATTTTGCCCGGATTTGTGTTGGAACTAGGGCCCGTTATGGGAAATAATTGAAAAGGTGTCAGGCTGTTTCAGATCAATCGCTAGCTGCTGTTTCCAATTTCTGCCCAATCCTTGGTTCCGTACCATTCAAAAGCCGCTGAATATTGCTGCGGTGCCGCACAATTACAAACACACCGCCCGCAATGCCAAACAATACATAAGCCAGGGGCTGATGTAAAGCAAACATCAATCCAGCCACGCTAATTGCCCCGATAATCGAACTTAAAGAAACAATTCGCGACACCGCAAACACGATTCCAAAAATTCCGAAAGTTCCCAAACCAACGGGCCAGTACAAACCAAGCAAAACTCCCAAACTCGTAGCCACAGATTTACCCCCCGTAAACCCCAGCCAGATTGATTTGCTGTGGCCCAAAACAGCCGAGAAACCCGCCAAAGTTGCCATCCAAGGGAGGACAGTTGCAATATTTTCTAAACCGGCTGCGGTTGCTAGCTGGCTGGTAAAAGTGAGAGAGTAAATATAGCGAATTAGGACGATCGCACTTACCCCCTTCAACACATCCACCAACAACACCCCCAACCCCGGCCCTTTGCCCAAAGTCCTCAGTACATTAGTCGCACCAGTCGAACCCGAACCAACCTCTCGAATATCAATTCCCAGCATCCATTTCCCCAAGGCGTACCCAGTCGGAATCGAACCAAGCAGATAAGCTGCTATTAACAGTGCGCCATTTAAAATTATCCAGCTAGCCATTTTTTTATTTGAGATTTCGTGTACAGCAGAAGGAAGAAGGCAGAAGGCAGAAGGCAGAAGGCAGAAGGCAGAAGGCAGAAGGCAGAAGAAGGAAGAAGGAAGAAGAAGGAAGAAGGAAGAAGGAAGAAGGAAGAAGGAAGAAGAAGGAACAACCAATTCCGGTCAATTTCCCTCTGAGTTTCTTCAGTCCACGCAGGCGGACGAAAGTTTGTATAGCAGCGAATTATATTCGCCCGGACTTACTCAAAAATCCTTAGCAGTCGTCAAAGTTTGCGGATCGGCAGCAAAGGCCAACCATAACGGAAATTGCAGGATTGACAAACTAATTAAATCCTCAGTTTCATCAATGACAATTAGGGGCAATTTGCCATCTTTCACCAGTCGATCGGCTTTTTGAGCCAAAGCTTCCGCAGACTCAAACATAATAATCCCCCTTTCCGGGCCAAAATCGCTGCGAGTAATGCCCAAACAGTCCTGCAAACCCCGGCGCCACTCTCCCAAACGTTCGGGACTGTTGGCGAGCACCAAAGTCCGCACCCGTCCGCCGTAGACGCTTCTGAGTACAGAAATAATTGTCGAAGTAATCAAGATATTTTGCAAGCGCGAACCCATAGTCCGCAAAGCGCCCCTTCCTCCTTGGGTGAAAAACCAGTTAGAAACTCGTTCCGCGTGGATGGGTTCAAAAGTGCGGCGGAGTTGCCAAGGCGGGCCGTAGTAGTCGGGGACAGTGCGATATTGATCGAGGGTGCGGCGAATTTGTTTGGCTTGTTCTTGAAATCCCTGTTCGGCAAATTTGGGATTTACCGGTGCTGAGGATTGAGACTCCTCAGCAGCAGTTCGCTGTGGTGTCTCTTGCGTCGGCGGTGTCAAATCTAAGAGTTCGGCGGTAGCGGCCAAATCCTGCAAACTGCCTACTAAATAGTCTTTGAAACCCTGGACTCGAATTGCTAAATCTTGGGAAACGCCGGCAAAAGTGGTTCGCATTTCCTTCTGAATTCGATCGCGCCGGCGTTCTAGTTTTTCTACTTCGATTTGTAGCGCTTGTTTGCGCTGATCTAGTTGAATCAAGCCGTCTTGTACCAAACGCCCGATCGATGTTTGAGCCGCGCCCAACGCTTCTATAGCATTGGCTTTGTCGGCTTCCAAGGCGGCAATTTTTTCAGTCAAAGCTTGTTCTTGCTGCTGCAATTCTTTGATTCTCTCTGTCAACTGTTCGGTAACATTTTCTGGGATGGGCGTTACCATTTCTGCGGTTGCTGTTGGCTGGGAGTCTGTGGGAATCTCGATTTGAGCGATCGGACTTTCTGATTCGGCCTCGTCGGTGTTGGGCGCAATTTGGGCTAGTGCGCCTGCTTCGTCCACGAATTGGGCAATTTCGGCATCTTCCTCGTCCAGCGGCGGGTCTGTTTCTGCCGGGAGTTGGGCGGGCAGTTCATTTTCGTCGATCCACAAATCTTGTGTTTGAGATAGAACTTGGTACTCCGTCTCATTCACGGGTAAATCGACTTCGCCGTCACCGCTTGGGGTGGCTGGTTGTGGTTGCGGTTCTTGGGTTGGAGATTCGTCTGAATTCATGGGAAATTTTGTTCGGCGTGGGCACGGAAAAGTTAAAAATTAAAAATTAACAACTTTTTTAGTCTTGACGGGGACAGCGCTGTTCTAAGCAGGTCTGTAGCATTTTACGATCGAACAGAACCGGCAGAAAGTGAATGCTGTTAATTTCTTTGAAATAGAACAAAATCGGCACAGCGGGCCAAAATATCCGCCAATTTTGCCATTCTCGGTAAGGAAAGCGGCGGATTAAGTTGGACGATCGATAAATGTCCAAATCTGTTGGGGTAAATTGTAGCCGGATGGTGGCGGCTTGGTACATCAAAAACAAGCCGAACACAGAAAGTGGCAAACTCACCCACTTCTGCACGAACAGTAGCGGTACGGCCGCCAGTACCAGGACTAGGGGAATCGCATAACTCGGGGCGAGTTCGATCGTACTTGTCGGCGCAGTCGAAGAGGCTGTTGTAGTCACGGGTTTAAATCAAGGGTAGTAAACTAATGTTGCCAATTATTCATATTTTATCCGTTTCTTAGCTTACAGGCCTTTGAGTACGCTAGAGCCCGTGCCCTGAAACATCAGCCATGTCATCAAAAAGTTAAAGATAAAAATAGCCAGTAAAGCCGTCACCACCGCTGTGGTAGTCGATTGGCCGACGCCTTTTGCCCCGCCGGTGGTGGTCAAGCCCCAGCTAGTGCCGATTACAGCAATCAAACCACCGAATACAAAAGCCTTAATTGCCGCGCTGCAAATATCCCACAAACTCAGGAAATTGCGGACTGATTCTAAAAACACGTTTTGAGAGATGCCGTACATCGTCGTAGCAATCAGCAGTCCGCCGAGGATGCCCGTGACGAGACACATGATGGTTAAAATTGGCAGCATCAAGCAGCAAGCAATGACGCGGGGAATTACTAAATAGTCGATCGGGTCTGTTTTGAGCATCAGCAGGGCATCTATCTGTTCTGTTACCTGCATCGTGCCGATTTCCGCCGCAAAAGCCGAACCTACCCGTCCCGTCACGATTACCGCTGTTAAGACGGGGCCGAGCTCGCGAGTCAAAGACAAAGCCAAAACGCCACCTACGACATTGCCGGCCCCGAGGTTAATAAACTCCCTCGCTACCTGAATAGTAAATACCATGCCGACAAAACCCGCAGTCAGCAAAGCAATCAGCAGAGATTCCGGGCCGACTGCTGCCATTTGGTCGATGGTGTTGCGACGGTGAATTTTGCCCTTCAGCAAGTGCAGCATAACTTGGCCGCCCAATAAAGCTGCTGCCAGCAACCGCCGACTCCACAAACTGAGGCTGGAAGATGTAGTGGTGCTCAAGGGGATTTCGAGTGTAGAACAACTGCCAAAAATGAAATCTATCTACAAATCTTAAACAAGTTTTTTCTATAACATTTAAGATTTCTGACAGAACTGGCCACGGAGGGCGATCGCTGCCTATCGTAGAAAAGGACAAGTTTTGTTTGCTTGCACCTTTCGGCAGTTTAGCTGAATTTACTGACTCTTATGAGCATTTTTCCCAATTTTCTTCGCTCTGTACTGTTGACGGGCCTGTTGAGCTTTGTCGCCCCCTTATTGTTAATCGGCGGGGGATTGACTAGCTTTTCGCTGATTGGCTTCGTGCCTGCTCTCCAAGGAGTTGGTCGTTCTGGAGAAGAGCTGATTTTGCAGTTCTTAGCTACTTTCGGCAGCGGCTGTCCCCTCCAGGGTTTTTTCGTCATCGGTCTAACTTTTGGTTTGGTGGGTGCTTTGTTTGATACCTACGCTTCTTATCAGCATTCGCGGTGGAGTTAATCGAACCTTCGATTTTAGATTTTAGATGGGAATTCCTCGATCGAATCTAAAATCTAAAATTGCTGGGTTCGGGTTGGATCGGATACCCGCACCTTTTGATGATTTTACAATATCGATCGCGAATGTTCGGAAATGCGATCGCCCTTTTTGCGGAAAACCGAATCCCCCAGTTTCGGGAGCTGGAATATATTAAATACAGGTTGAGTCAAGTGTTTCTCAACCCTAAAAAATTCAGATAGTCGAGGTATTAGTTATGGCACTTATTCGTTGGGAACCTTTGCGGGAAATGGACTCCTTGCAACGAGAAATGAATCGGTTGTTTGATAGCTTGACACCGGCAACCGATCGCGCATCTAACGGTGTTGCTTTTGTACCCCCCGCCGAACTCGATGAAACTCCCGAAGCCATCCACCTTAAATTAGAAGTTCCGGGCATGGAAGCTAAGGATTTGGACGTACAAGTAACCGCAGAAGCTGTTGCTATTAGCGGCGAACGCCGTCACGAATCTAAGAGTGAAGATAAAGGCATGACTCGCTCGGAGTTCCGTTACGGTTCGTTCCGCCGGGTGATTCCCCTACCCGCACGGGTTCAAAATGACAGCGTAGAAGCTGAGTACAAAAATGGAGTTTTGCACCTGAATTTGCCCAAAGCGGAAGCGGAAAAGAACCGCGTGGTGAAAGTGCAAATCGGCGGTCAATAATTGTTTGCCAGTTTAGTTAGTTGATTAATAGGGGGCACACTGCACCCCTATTTTTTTTATTGATTATTGGCCATTGGGAATTTCTGCTTCCTCACCTTCTCCAACTGTGCTAAACTCGAAAAGGCAATGGTTGGTGAGGAGACTTGCGTGCCGAGTCAGGGAGTTGGAGGAAATGGGATTGCATCTGAATTTGGAGACTTAACCGGGATGACTCGCCAAGAAGTCGATGATTTTTTGCGCGGGCTGGGTGCTAAGGTAAAAATTTCTTCAGGAAATTATGTTGAATACAAATTTTCTGACAGGTCAAAAGTCATCATCCGCACTAATAGTGAAGTTGTTCGCCTGCCAGCACCGCGATATGGCTCAGATGGTAGAAGAATAAACTGGGGTTTGCGTCTTGACAAAGATGGTAGCGTACTCCAAACACGCGATGAATTTGGCAATCAGATTCCTGATACGCACATTACTGGAGAAAAAGTGAGTAATTAATATGCCTGATGACTACAACTTGCTTAATTTAGGTGGACTTACATCCCTCGTAAAAAATGTCAATGTGTCTTTGTGGGGGAATGAAGTATTACTGGAATGTATCTACGATCCTACAGGCGATCAATTGCCTTACTCTTTAGTTTTTCAAGACTGCCGAGAAATTATGTGGGAGGTGCATGATGAAGAGGAAGTAAAAGAACCATTAGCTGATTTGATTGGTTTTCATTTGGGTGAAAACGCGCACCGGAAAGCAGCTTTGATTCATACGGATATTTTTGAAATTTCAATTTTGTACGGCAGTTTTAGCATTCACAAGAGAGAAAACCTAAATGCTGAAGAAGCCGATTTAGAAACAGAGGTTTTGGGCGAAAAATCGCCAGCATTATTGTAGTAATTTAAAAGCACCGGGCGGTTAAATTGCCAAGCGCTTAGGATCGCGACTTAAATAACTTACAATTTTAATTGTTATTGTAGGATGGGCCTGAAAGCCCGTCCTTTTTGGACGAGCTTTCAGGCCCATCCCACAAACTTGTGGAAGTTACAGCATATTCCATGTATATGTGGTACACAATGCAAGCTATCGCCTGCTGTAGAGTGCGTCGCCACCCGTCAATCTGCAAGTTTTATCAAATATGAAGCAGATCCGCACCAAACAGATTAACACCACATAATATAGCTTTATAGTGTACTTCATGAACCTGGAATATGCTGTATTTAATTCTCATTCCTTAGTAATATTAAATCTGGTAAAATAACTATTACAGTCCTGAACGCACTCCGACCAAAGAAACCGGGTTGTTTACCTAATCTGCGGGTTTTAACGAAGTATTTTCGTAAAATACCCAGTTTCTGCGCCCCAGATGTAAGTCCTATGTTATTAGGTTTGTAGTGAGGATTGAAGTCCTCATCAAAAATCTGACGATGGAAGTCCTCACTACAAAATAATTACCAATTTTTCAAAAAAGACAGTAGGTATTGTTGCCCGCCTCAGTTTACGATACTTAATAGAACTTTTTTCCCAGATGAGGTAAAACACAATGCCTGATATTGTTGATATTGCCGTAGGTGCGGGTTCGTTTCAAACCCTGGTAACGGCGGTGCAAGTAGCTAATTTAGTAGACGCGCTCAAAAGTCCGGGCCCTTTTACTGTCTTTGCACCCACTGACGATGCTTTTGCGAAATTGCCGCCGGGAACTATCACAACCCTAGTGCAGAACGTTCCCCAACTAACCAGGATTTTGATGTTTCACGTGGTATCGGGGAAGTTTATGAAGGCTGATTTGGCAAAAGTCGGTTTTGTTACTTCCTTGGAAGGTTCGCCGATTAAAATTGATTGTTCGGACGGTTTTGAGGTGAAAAATGCTACAGTTGTTGCTGCGGATATCGAAGCAGACAACGGCGTCATCCACGTCATCGATAACGTGATTTTAATGGGATAATTTCGCTGTTAAATCTCGCTGCGGGAGCGAACCTGGTGCTTTGCGGTGCCGATTTGCTCCCATCGCACGCTTTTTATTTATCGGTTGAAGGTAATTTCAATATCAAAAAGTTGTCTTTTCGGCGGATGTATTTTAAGATGATTGTTTGAAAAATTTAAAAAATCAATAATTATAATATAAGCAAACCAGCGTGGTGAGCACTATGCAAATCCTAGCCGCCAGCCTCAAAGCACAAGTCCGCCAGCGTACCTTGGAACTGCAAGTTCTCAACGAACTTACTGCAAAAGTTCAAACCAGTCTCAGTGCTGATGAAATTTGGTCTGCGTGTCTGGCATATCTCGATCGCCTCATTCCTGGCGCGGCGATCGCCCTTTTGACGCCACCGGACGATCGACTATACCTGGAACACTCACAGCCCTTAACTGCTAGCGCCAAAGCCGAAATTGAAGAGCGCTTGCAGGTTGCTCGCGCTGAATGGCTCGCCGGCAATCGGGACTGGGCGCACAACATCGCTCCGCCACCAATTGCTCAGTTTCAGTCGGTATTGATGGCACCAGCCAACCTGGATGAAAGTGAAGAATGGTTGGGAGTATTTTTCATTGGTGCAGAGCAGGCAAATGCTTTTAATTTGGAACACCTTTGTTTGCTCCACACAGTCGCTCAAATTTGTGCAAAAAAACAGTTAAATACATTAGCAGCTAAAACGACCAGTGTCAAGGATAAACTAAAAACTAATTTTGCTCTGGATTCGGAAAGTCAAGAACTATTGTTGCGGGCTGTAATGGACGATGCGCCGGACAGAGTTTTTGCGAAAGATAAAAATTTTAGATACATTTTTGTCAATCAAAGTTTTGCGGAATATGTGGGGAAAAATGTTGAGGAAATAATCGGCAAAGATGATATTGAATTAGGGTTTTGTGCCGAATTAGTCTTTGGCGATCGCAACAACTCAATTAGGGGCATCCGCGAGGAAGATCGAGCTGTGCTGGCTGGGGAGAGGGTTCACAATCCCTACCAGGCGATCGTCTTTGAAGGTGGCAAACAGCACATCTTTGACACGCAAAAAGTGCCACTGTGCGATGCAGAGGGTAATATATTTGGGGTTTTGGGTTTTTCTAGAGAGATTGGTCAATTGCAGGCCACAGATGAAGCCAGGAATCAAAGCCAAGCCAAACTGCAAAAAATTACTGCTAGCGTACCCGGTACGGTATATCAAATTGACTTACATCCAGACGGCTCGATGGCTTTCTCGTTTGTGAGCGCGGGCTGCCGAGAATTGTATGAAATAGAACCAGAGGCTGCTCAGCAGGATTTTAATGTAATTGTTGACATGATTCATTCCGAAGATCGAAATGATTTTCTCAACTCGGTGACGCTTTCTGCTGAAAATTTGCAGCCCTGGCGGTGGGAAGGAAGAATTGTCACTCCGTCGGGAAAACTTAAATGGGTGCAAGGAGCTTCCCAGCCAGAATTTCAAGCATCGGGGGAGATAGTTTACTACGGCTTGTTCACGGATATTAGCGCCCGGAAACAAGCTGAACGGAAGCTGCAACTTTATCAACAAATCTTTTTGAAATCCAACGATGCGATCGCGATCTTAGACCCCCAAGGCTATTACTTAGAAACAAATCAAGCTCACACTGCTTTGCTGGGCTACAGTTCGTCTAAATTGTGGGGAAAAACGCCTGCAACTCACATGGGAGAACAGGCATTTACGTCTGTGCTGCAAAGCTTGGCAGAAACTGGGAGTTACCGAGGCGAAATGACCTGTATTAAGGCTGTGGAAGAAGGAACAGTTGAGGTGGAGGTTTCGGCTTTTGCGGTTTTAAATGATGCTGGGGATGTAGTTTGTTACGTAAATGTCAAAAGAGACATCACCGAACGCAAGCGAGCTGAGGAAAAACTAAAACTTTACCGAGAAATATTTTTAAACTCCAACGATGCGATCGTTATTATCGATGCTGACGGGTTTTTCGTCGAACAAAATCTTGCTCACCAAACGCTTCTAGGATACACAGACGCGGAATTAGAAGCAGAAGCTTCGCCGCTGGTTGCGGGGGATCGCTTTTTGGCAATTGCCCAAAGTTTAGCAAAAACAGGAAGTTTTCGGGGCGAAATTATTAACTCCACTAAAAAAGGCCACACGCTGGCGATCGACGTTGCGGCATACTCTGTGATTAACAACGCCGACGATGTAATTTGTCACGTCTGCGTCAAGCGCGACATTACTGAACGCAAAAAAGGAGAAGAAGAAAGGCAAAAATTTGTGTCGCTGATTGAAAACAGCAGCGATTTTATCAGTATGGCTACCCTGAAAGGCAAAACGCTGTTTGTCAACGAAGCCGGACGAAAACTGGTGGGGGTAGAGAATCTTTCGGCAGTGCTTTATACGGAGATTTGGGATTATATTGGGCCCTATTTTCAACAGAAATTCAGTCAAGAGATTTTACCAACAATTATCAGTCAGGGCCAGTGGCAAGGCGAAGGTCAAATGCAGCACTTGGCCACCGGACAGCCCATTGATGTTGTGATGAATGCTTTTCTGGTCAAGCACCCTCAAACCACTGAGCCGCTGTGCTTTGCTGCGGTAATTCGCGATGTCACCGAACGCAAGCAAGCTGAGAGAATGCTGCGGGAACAAGCAGAACAAGAACGGCTGGTTTCGGCGATCGCCCAGCGAGTCCGGCAGTCTCTCAACCTCACTCAAACTCTGAGCACTGCTGTACAAGAAGTGCGGCAGTTGCTGGCAACTGACCGCACGATAATTTATCGTTTTGATTCCGAGGAAACAGCGGTTGTTGTTGTGGAATCTGTAGGGGATGATTGGATGCCCCTGCTGGGCAGAAAAGTTCAAAGAACATCCTTTGGGGAAAATTTTGTATGGCTGTACAGTCCAGGAACAATTCAAGCAATGGCAGATATTTATACTGCCAATTTGAGCGATGAACACCGAGATTTACTCGCTAGTTTGCAGGTAAGGGCTAATGTAGTTGTACCAATTTTTATAGGCGATGAAAGTCAGGGTTTGGCAGCAGAATATTCGCCTGAAACTCGAAGTGAACTGCCGGGAAGGAGTTTGGAAACGAGTCAAAATCGGTTGTGGGGATTGCTGATTGCCCATCAGTGCAGCGCTCCGCGGGTTTGGACTGATTCTGAGATGGATTTGCTGGGAAGGTTGAGCGTGCAGTTGGCGATCGCCATTCAGCAATCTACTCTTTTTGAACAAGCGCAGCAGGCACGAGAAGCAGCCCTAGAAGCGTCTCGAATGAAGTCGCTATTTTTAGCAAATATGAGTCACGAAATCCGTACTCCGATGAATGGAGTGATGGGGATGACAGATTTGCTGCTGAAAACGAATCTTACTCCCGAACAGCTTGACTTTGTACAGACGCTGAAACTCAGCGGTCAAAATTTACTCTCCATCATTAACGATATTCTGGATCTCTCCAAACTGGAAGCCGGAGAAATGCGCTTAGAAATACTAGAATTTAACCTCAGTATCTGTATGAATGAAGTGCTGGATTTGTTGGCAACTCCCGCACAAGAAAAAGGTATAGAAGTGGTGGCACTGATTGACAGTGACGTGCCGGTGCAAATTAAAGGTGATGCAGCGCGGTTGCGGCAAATACTCACTAATTTGATCAACAATGCTATTAAGTTTACAGAAGCAGGAGAAGTGGTAATTGAGGTTGCTAATGCTAGTAATCCTGAGTTATTGGCAGCCACCGATAATCAGAGAATTTTAGAGAATATCGAGCCGTTGAAAATAGAAAACAGTGACTCTATGCTCGTGCTGTTTAAAGTAACAGATACAGGAATTGGGATTGCTCCCGAAGACAAAAAAAAGCTGTTTCAATCTTTTACTCAAGTTGATGCCTCTACGACAAGAAAATACGGTGGCACAGGTTTGGGGCTGGCTATTTCTAAGCAGTTGGTGGAGTTAATGGGTGGGCAAATCGGTGTGGAAAGTACCCCTGGCAAAGGCTCGACTTTTTGGTTTACTGTGCCGACAGTTACGGAAAATTTAACTGCTGTCGGGACAGCGTGCGAAGTGAATTTTGAAACGGTGCTGGCGGGGCGAAAAATGTTAGTTGCCAGCGACAAGCCGACTGTGCGAAAAGTGCTAGTGAGAATGGCTGTTTTGTGGGGAATGGAAGTTGAGGAGGTGGAAAACGGTTGGATGACGATCGCATCTCTGTACAAAGCTGTTAGCGTTAATTCCCCTTACGATATCGTTTTGGTTGATATTCAGTTGCCGGAAATGGTGGCCGGAAGTCTCGAACGCTTGAGGATTTCTGAGCCGGCAATGCAGCAGACGCATTGGGTGGTGCTGACTTCAATGACTCAGCTTGCAGAGGCGAAACGCTTGGTAGATAGCGGTTTTAGCGGGTATTTAACTAAACCTGTGAAAGCTCACCGACTATTTGATTGCTTGGCGAATGCGATCGCCCCGATGACGCTGATTGATGAGTCGCAGGCAAATTCAACGTCGAATCGAGCCTCAGCTATTGACAGCCGGGAGTTAGCAAGTTTAAAGATTTTGTTAGTTGAAGATACTCCTATCAATCAAAAAGTTGGTCTCAATCAACTCAGAGTTTTGGGATGCACTGCGGATGTCGCCAATAACGGCGCAGAGGCGCTATCTATGGTTGCTCAGAAAAAGTATGACATTGTGTTGATGGACTGTCAGATGCCGGTTTTGGACGGTTACGAAGCAACGCTGGAATTGCGCCGCCGGGAAGCGGCAGATGCTGCTGGGAAGATGGAACCACATCAAAAGACGGTGGTGATTGCGATGACGGCGAATGCTTTGAAGGGCGATCGGGAAAAGTGTCTGGCGGCGGGCATGGACGATTATATTAGCAAACCTATTGCGATCGAAAAGTTAAAATCGGTACTAGCAAATTGGTCGGTCAAACTAAAAATTGGAAATCCCAAGTTTAAGGCCGAGGAACTTCAAAACTCTGAACCAGATATCGAATCGGTAGTCGATATGGCACGTTTGCACGAAATTTCGGGGGCTGATGTAGAGTTTGAGCGGGAAATACTGCAAACTTTTGTGGTGGATACTGGTAGTTATTTAGAAGCTGCTAAGGGGGCGATCGCCTTGGGAGATATGGAGACACTCGCCCGCCACGCTCATCAAATTAAAGGTGTCAGCGCTACGGCGGCGGTGCGGTTAATGCCCGATATGGCAGATCGGCTTCAAAGTCTGGCTGAATCTAATGATTTGGAGGGGGCTACAAAAATCATTGCTGAATTAGAAATAATTCTGGCGAGGGTTCAAAAGTTTGTGGCTACCGAGTAGTCAATTTTATTGTGCACCGGGCCCGTGGAGCCCGATCGCGGATATTGGCAGCCCCGCGAGCGAGCGCGTGTAAAGATTGTTAATCTTTTATCAAGATGTTTATCTCAATGTGAAGGAATTGGGAACTCTTATAACATCTTGTGTGTTGTAACTTGCGACACTACTGTCTTAAGTTATTGTGGTCAAATATAAAATAATCATTAAGCCGATGGCTCAGAGGGTGCTTTTCGTCTATCGGCTTGAGACACCAAGACCAGCTTTTCGCTATCCCCGCCCATTAAGTGCGTATTTACGCTCAACGAGGTTTTATGACTCCAGTCATGTTACGCCAACTCTGGTCATTAATTGAGACCACCCAAGCTACTCTGTTAGTCAATTTAGACGATGCCACCCTGGTACAGTGGCTGCTGAAGCAGTTAAAGACAAACTCTGCGCTCAATGGCAAAGAAGCAGATTTGTTGGACGAATACATCCAGTCTCGGCTTTCCCTAATCCGCGATTTAGCTGAGCAGCGGCTGGCACCAGAGCTACTGTGAGCGGATTCAATCAAAATCGGATAAATATTCCAGGGAAGGGCGACGATCGCTCGCGCTGGGCAGAAATAGCAGAAAAGAAACCGGGTTTCAGGGATAAATCTGAGGTTTGACGACCATACCTCCAGCCAGAAACCGGGTTTCTAACTTTGGGTTCCCAGCTTGCTCAAAAAAAACAGGCGGGTAGTCGGGGCAGTTGTCGCTGTGCAGCAACGGATGCAGAACGGCTAATTTGAAACCGGAAGCTGTGTAGATCGCCGATCGCCACAGTTCTGACAGCTACAAGGTAGGATTGTCAGGAAAGCGTTCTATTAAAATCTATGCGTAAATGGGGATTTCTGCTACTAGCAAGTGTGTTGTTTGTGGCACCGTTGGCATCTTGTAGGGATCGATCGGCACAAACCGGACAAACAACAGCAACAACTGCAGCAGGCGGCAACTCGCAACAAGGTTCCAGCCGGATAGATACAATTATCAGCCGGGGCAAACTGATTTGTGGCATCAGTGGCGAACTGCCGGGTTTTAGCTTTGTAGACGAAAAAGGCAAATATTCGGGACTGGATGTGGATGTGTGCAGGGCTGTGGCGGCGGCAATATTTGACGATCCCGAAAAAGTCGAGTACCGAAAGCTCAATGCTAAAGATAGATTTACAGTTTTGCAGGCGGGAGAAATCGACATTCTCAGCCGAAATACCACCTACACCGCGAGTCGCGACAGCACTACCGGACTGGAATTTGCCCCGGTGATCTTTTATGACTCTCAAAGCATCATGGTCAAAAAAGACAGCGGCATCAAAAGTTTAAAAGATTTTGCGGGCAAATCTATCTGCGTGCAGACAGGTACGAGCACCGAACAAAATTTGTCCGACCAAATGCGAAAATTAGGAATTAAATACACTCCTGTGGTGTTTGAAGATGTGAATGCTACCTTTGCTACCTATCAAGAAGGTCGCTGTCAAGGTGTTACTGCCGATCGATCGCAACTTGTTTCTAAGCGGACAACTCTGCCGAATTCCGAGAATAATGTTGTTTTGCCGATCGTGATGTCAAAAGAACCATTAGCCCCAGCGGTGAAAAGCGGCGATCCTAAATGGGCTGATGCGGTGAGATGGATCGTTTTCGCGGCGATTGAAGCTGAAGATTTGGGAATTAATTCAGGAAATGTAGACCAAATTGTGGCAAGCACTACAGACCCGAACATCAAACGTTTGCTAGGAACAGAAGGAGATTTAGGTAAAGGTTTCGGACTCCCGAACGACTACGCCGTCCGCGTTGTGAAGAAAGTGGGGAATTACGGGGAAATGTACGATCGCAACCTCGGCCCCAAAAGTACACTCAAGTTAGAACGGGGTCAAAACAGACTCTGGAAAGATGGCGGTTTGCTTTACTCGCCGCCATTCCGCTAGTAAAGCTATGTAGGGTGCGTGACGGTAAAAATCCCCATCGCCAATCAAGTAACTATCAAGTCACGCACCAAAGCTATGTAGAGTGCGTGACTTGAAAAATCCCGCTCGCCAATCGAGTAACTATCAAGTCATATCAAATCCGGTAGCATCGGAATAATTCATCTCTGTATTCTCTCCCTCTGCGTTCTCTGCGCCCTCTGCGGTTAAATAATTCCGATGCAACCGGAAACGATATCACGCACCAAAGCTCAATCTCGCCTGGATTTGCCAGCAGATTTATCAAATATAATTTAAGTTATGAACCCAGAACCTCAACCGGGCAAAGCCCAGAGATTTCCCAATTTTAAAGATATATCAAAACTGCTGCGGGACGATCGCTTCTGGAAAATTGCCGTACAGGCGATCGCCCTAATTTTAGTAATAATTGTTATCGCCATTCTCGCGGACAATCTCAGTGCCAATTACTCGCAACTGGGGATTGCATTTGGATTTGACTTTCTCAATTCCCAAGCATCCTTTGACATCGGCGAAAGCGTGATTCCCTACAGTCCCGAAAATAGTTACAGACAAGCTTATTTTGTCGGTTTAATTAATTCGCTGCGGGTGATGGGTCTCGGCATTATTTTTGCAACAGTTGCGGGTTTGACTGTAGGAATTGCGCGCCTTTCCGACAATTGGCTGCTGCGGAGTTTGGCTGGTTTGTACGTAGAAATTTTGCGAAATACGCCGTTATTGCTGCAATTATTTTTCTGGTATTTTGCCGTTTTCATTTCCCTGCCAAAACTCGAAGACAATCAGCAGATGAGGGGGCCGATTTACTTGACAAATCGCGGCATTGCTGTACCAACAGCGGTGGCTTTGCCGGGTTTTGAGATTTGGTTGATTTTGCTAACTGTCGGAGTTTTGGCTGCCGCTGGGCTGTGGATGTGGCGGGCGCGGGTGATGTTGGAAGAAGCTAAGCCGGGAAGACAGTTGTTTTGGGCTCTAGGTGCGATCGGGCTAAGTGCAATCTTAGCTTGGATTATCACCAAAAATCTGCCTTTTCGTCTAGATGTTCCGCGCCTGACACCAACATTGCAACTCGAAGGAGGATTAAAATTCACTCCAGAATTTGCTGCCTTGGTGACAGGACTCAGCTTGTATACTGGCAGTTACATTGCAGAAATTGTGCGGGCCGGAATTCAGTCAGTATCGAAAGGCCAGTGGGAAGCGGGAAAGTCTTTGGGGCTGAAGTCTGGAACAATGATGCGGATGGTAATTTTACCGCAAGCTTTGCGGGTGATTGTGCCGCCTTTAACCAGTCAGTATCTGAATTTAGCTAAGAATTCGAGTTTAGCGGTTGCGGTTGCTTATCCCGACGTTTATTTTGTGGTGGGATCTCCGACGTTGAATCAGACCGGTCGGGCGATCGAAGCAATGTTAATTATCATGGTAACATATCTAACAATTAGTTTGATAGTTTCTCTGTTCATGAATTGGTACAATAAAACTGTACAAATCAAGGAAAGGTAAATAGTTGAAATTTAATCTATTTTAATTGGAATCAAAGGAGAGCGCGTTAAATGGCGTACAGTGACTTTAGCTGAGACCGAGTAACGAAAACTTGTGAATTGACGACTAAACAATAATAAAAATAACCAACAACAACTATCTTTTTTTTGCTAGTATCAAACTTGAGGAACATCAAATGACACAAGAATTAATTGCTCTTAGAAAAAGCATAGTGGAAGGAAGGTATACGGATGCTTTGGCAATAGTCGATGAGTTAGATGGAATGAGCAAACAGGCAATTTTGCGACAAATCCAATCTTTTTTAAATGTTTTGCTGATTCACTTGATTAAAAATCAAGTTGAACAGCGATTAACTGGTTCTTGGGCTAGTTCGATTCGCAATTCAATCAGAGAAATTAAGAAGGCAAATATTAAAGATAATAAAACATCTTATTACATCAATTCTGATGAATGGGAGAGTTTTATAGAGGAGGAGGTGATTGAGGATGCGATTGCAGAGGCGGCGGAGGAAGTATTGAATGGTATTTATAGTCAATTTCAACTTGCAGAGATGATGGATAGAAACCTGATTATTCAGACTGCTGTGAGGTTATTGAACTTGACTTATATCCATTCCGCCAAAGATTTACCAGCAGTGTTAGCCCAGCATTTAAGTCAGTTACCAGGTGGAGAAGATTGGATAAATCGGCGAAAATAAGTAGGATTTTTTTTAGCCTTGGCGATTGGAAATCGCGTCTACACAAACAAAACCCCTGGCGATTGGAAATCGCGTCTACACAAACAAAACCCGCCTACGCGGGTTAATAAAATATAGGATTGAAAACCGCTAGATGGAAACTCTCCCCATATTACCGCCCCCAGCCACCGAATCGCCTACCCCTTGGAATTGGGCGCGCAAAAATTTATTTAGTACCTGGTACAACAGCATTCTGACAGTAGTTTGCCTAATTATCGCCTTCCAAACTATTAAAGGAATTATCGTTTGGGCAACAACAAAAGCTCAATGGCGCGTATTAGAAGCCAACTTGCCACTATTTTTCGCAGGAAGATTTCCCCGCGAATCGTACTGGCGGCTGTGGATAGTAACGGCCATAATTGCCTTGTTGGGAGGATTAACTTGGGGAAACATTCAGCGGCAAGAACGTCTTTGGAATCCGCCTTTACTAATTATACTTGGTGCTGCAGTTGTGGGTGCTGTCATTTCGCCGATCGACCTAACCTCTCGTTTTTACCTGCTAGCCAATATTATTGTAGCGGCTGCTAGCTATTGGACGGGGAGACAAATTAACCCTAAAATAATGAGTTGGATACCTGCAATGTGGGCTCTTTCCTTCCCCATAATTTTGTGGCTAATTAAAGGCGGGTTGGGTTTGACAGAAGTGTCAACAAATGATTGGGGCGGTTTAGTGCTGACGCTCTTTTTAGCAGTTATTAGTATTGTGCTTTCCTTTCCTTTGGGAGTATTGCTAGCACTCGGCAGACAAAGTTCTTTGCCCGTTGTGAGACTGTTATCAACATTATATATTGAAATTATTCGCGGTTTACCCTTAATTGGCATTTTGTTTTTAGGTCAAGTGATGCTGCAACTCTTCTTGCCGCCCGAATATCCGAAATTAGATAGAGTAATTAGAGCCATTGCTGGATTAACCTTATTTAGTGCGGCATACTTGGCGGAAAACGTGCGCGGTGGCTTGCAGGCCGTGCCCAGGGGACAAATAGAAGCAGCTAGGTCGATCGGACTCAATACACCCCTACTCACAATTCTCATTGTACTGCCTCAAGCACTGCGAATAGTCATTCCGGCGATCGGCGGTCAATTCATCGGATTATTTATGGATACTTCCCTGCTATCTCTATTCGGAATGTTAGAATTAATCGGAATATCCCGCGCAGTTTTAGCAAATCCATCCTATATCGGCAGATACGCCGAAGTTTACATATTCGTCGGCATCATTTATTGGATATTTTGCTACTCAATCTCCCTAGCAAGCCGCAAAATAGAACGAACTTTAGAAAAAAGTCATTAGTCCGCAGTCTGTAGGGGCGGGTTCACCAACAAAATATAACTCCCAACCCAAATATATATAAACCCGCCCCCTCCCAACCCAAATATATATAAACCCCCCTCCGCTGAAGTAGTCAACAGTCATCAGGCAATAATTATCCGTCATTATTTAAAGGACAAACTATGCAAACTAAACCCACAACCCCAGAACAGGTAATCGTAGCAGAAAACGTCCACAAATGGTACGGACAATTTCACGTACTGCGAGGCGTCAGCATGACCGTAAACCGAGGTGAAGTGGTTGTGGTGATGGGGCCATCTGGTTCGGGAAAATCGACGTTTATTCGCACATTCAACGCCTTAGAAGAATACCAACAAGGTAAAATTACGATCGACGGAATCGAACTTTCCCACGACTTACGCAACATTGAGACAATTCGCAGCGAAGTAGGAATGGTGTTTCAGCAATTCAACCTATTTCCCCACTTATCAGTCTTGGAAAATGTCATGCTAGCGCCAGTATGGGTGCGCCGCTGGCCAAAGAAAAAAGCCGAAGAAGTGGCAATGCAACTCTTAGAAAGAGTGGGCATTTTGGAACAAGCAAAAAAATATCCCGGACAGTTGTCTGGAGGACAGCAGCAGCGGGTCGCTATTGCACGTTCTCTAGCAATGCAGCCTAAAATCATGCTGTTTGATGAACCGACATCAGCATTAGACCCGGAGATGGTGCGGGAAGTTTTAGATGTAATGCGAAATTTGGCTCAAACAGGAATTACAATGGTGGTGGTGACTCACGAAGTTGGGTTTGCGCGCGAAGTTGCCGATCGCATTGTATTGATGGATGGCGGTGTTTTAGTGGAAGAAGCCCAACCAGAAGAGTTTTTTCAGAACCCGAAGGAAGAACGCACCCGCAAGTTTTTATCTCAGATACTGTAACAGATTTTCAAGTGTAGTCGGTGGGTTTGGCGACGGTCGCAGCCGTCAAAATAGACATAATTAAGGTAAAATAAAAGAGTGTACAATCAGTCTCTATTTTGCTGAGATAGCTTGCAATGCCATCCACAAAAACTCTGCCGTTAGTTAAAGACTCGGAACGCCTAGAAAGTCGCCTCAAAGAAATCCCGGCGGTTCCTGGTGTATATTTAATGCGAGACGAGAGCGATCGCATCCTTTACATCGGCAAATCCAAAAAACTCCGAAACCGCGTCCGTTCCTACTTCCGCGAAAGCCAAAATCTCAGTCCCCGCATCGCGATGATGGTGCAGCAAGTGCGCGAAATAGAATTCATCGCCACCGATACAGAAGCGGAAGCTTTAGCATTAGAAGCAAACCTCGTAAAACAGCACCAACCTTACTTTAATGTACTCCTCAAAGATGATAAAAAATATCCTTATTTGTGCATCACTTGGTCGGAGGAATACCCGCGCATTTTTATCACCCGCAAACGCCGCGCCGGTAGTGCAAAAGACCGCTACTACGGCCCCTACGTCGATACAGGGGCACTGAGGAGTACGCTGCATTTAATTAAGCGAATTTTCCCCCTGCGGCAGCGCCCTCAACCGCTATTTAAAGACCGTCCTTGTTTGAACTACGACATCGGGCGCTGCGTTGGCGTTTGTCAAGGGTTAACTTCGCCTGAAGAATACCGGAAAATAATCCAAAAAGTAGCGATGATTTTCCAGGGAAGAACTCAGGAATTGCTCGACTTGTTAGCGCCGCAAATGGAACAAGCTGCCGAAGATTTAAACTTTGAAACGGCGGCGCGCATTCGCGATCAAATTAAGGGTTTGCAGTCTTTGAGTGCGGGTCAAAAAGTGTCTTTGCCCGACGATACGGTTTCCAGAGATGCGATCGCACTTGCGGCCGACACCCAGCACGCTTGCGTCCAATTGTTCCAAATTCGCGCCGGTCAACTGGTCGGAAGATTGGGATTTATGGCGGAAATACCCTCCCAACCCAGGGCGGGTACGGGGGCACCGCCCCTACAAGCGGGGGGGCAAGAGTTATCTCAATCTCTTGTAAAAGATGGGCAAGAGTTATCTGAACTTTCTCTTTCCTCCCCCCCTTGGCAAGGGGGGGAACGAGGGGGGGTAGAGGCCGGAGCGATTTTACAGCGGGTGTTGGAAGAACACTATCAAAATGTTGAATCCGTAGAAATTCCCAGCGAAATTTCTGTGCAGTATGAATTGCCAGAAGCGGAAATATTAGCAGATTGGTTGAGCAACCGTAAGGGGCGAAAAGTTACCATTTTGACTCCGCAGCGGCAAACTAAGGCTGAGTTGATTGAGATGGTGGAACGCAATGCTGAGTATGAATTGGCGAGAATGCAAAGATTGAGCGATCGCAATTCTCAAGCAATGGAAGATTTAGCAGAAATTCTCGATTTGCCAGAAGTTCCTCGCCGCATTGAAGGTTACGATATTTCTCACATTCAAGGTTCTGACGCCGTAGCTTCCCGCGTGGTATTTATTGACGGTTTGCCCGCCAATCAACACTACCGCCATTACAAAATTAAAAATCCTGAAATTAAATCGGGTCATTCTGATGATTTTGCTAGTTTAGCAGAAGTTATCGGTCGCCGATTCCGAGGATTGAAGGAAGAAGAAAGTTCGGCAACGGATTTTATAACGGATAGAACGAATAAGGAAGAAGAATTTAGCGATTTAGGAAAATCGAAAAAAATCAGCAATTTATCCTCCGTTTCTCGTACTATCTCGGACAAACCCGACTTAATTATGATAGATGGCGGCAAAGGTCAACTGTCAGCAGTTGTGGCTGTTTTGCGGGAGATGAATTTGCTAGAAGAGTTGCGCGTTGTCAGTTTGGCAAAGCAGCGAGAGGAGATATTTTTGCCGGGGGAATCTTTGCCGCTGCCAACTAATTCTGAGCAGCCGGGGGTACAATTATTGCGCCGGGTGCGGGATGAGGCGCACAGGTTTGCTGTGAGTTTTCACCGCGATCGCAGAAGCGAGAGAATGAAGCGATCGCGCCTTGATGAAATTCCCGGATTGGGACACCACCGACAAAAACAATTGTTGGCACATTTTCGGTCGATCGACTATCTCCGTTTAGCGACTCCCGAACAGTTGGCAGAAGTTTCTGGGATTGGGCCGCGTCTGGCGCAGCAAGTTTACGATTATTTCCATCCGTAAAGCCTTACCCAGCATCGGAGACGGGGATTTTTGGGTTGAGGGGGCGATCGGGCAGCAAGTCCCGATTCAGCCACTGTGAGGGAGGTATTCAAAAATTTTGCACAGGCCTATTGCAATCCCCAGAGACTTGTGGTATGTTTAGTTTCTGTGCGCGGGCATAGTTTAGTGGTAAAACTTTAGCCTTCCAAGCTAACTATGCGGGTTCGATTCCCGCTGCCCGCTTGCGTCTATAAAAACCTAGAACCCTTGAGAAATCAAGGGTTTTGGCGTTTCTAGGGCTTAGCCTCTATGGTTGCACAAGGCGTTTTGGAGACAATTTGGAGACAATTTGGAGACAAAGACGGGCTGTTTGGAGACAAATTGGAGACAAATTGGAGACAATTTTGGAGACAATTTTGGAGACAATCAAGTCCCTGTGTGTGCCAATATGTCCAAAACTGCCTTCATATCATCCATGTCAGCCTTCGACCTTTCGCGCTGCGCTCTCAACTGGTTGAGCAAGTCGGCTGGCTCTGGAAAATCTGCGACGGTCGGAGCCAAGTTTTTATTTGCTTCTCGATCGCGCTGCACTTCCTTGAGCTCTTGCTCCAACATCTGAACCTTCAGCCCTAAATCGCCGTTGCGCTCGTGTAACTGATTCAGTTCTTTATCCCATTCTGCAAGCTGCTTGTTGGCCGCTTTCAATTCCTGCCTGAGTGATTCATCGTTGCCGTCACTCAGGCACTCAATTTTCCCAAGCGTTCTTCAATCCCTGCTAACTTAGCCGCTAGCAGAGTGTCTAGTTTGTTGTCTAGCAGTTTGTCTAGCACTGGTTCGATGTCCGAAATTTCGGACACTTGTGTTTGAGGTTGGGTTAGCGGCGCCGCTATTGCTTGGTTGGCCGCTTGCTCTAAAGTTCGCACTACCCAAGCATTGACGCTCAAACCCTCTGCGGCTGCGACATCTTTAATGGTTTCGAGCAAGTCTCGGCGGCCGTCCAATCTCAAGTTAAGCTGGCATCTGTCTGTCATGTCTAGTACCTGTCTAGTGATTGTCTAGTTAGATACTAGCACCTTGTCTAGTCATTGTCTAGTGATTGTCTAGTTAGATGCTAGCACCTGTCTAGTAGTCGTCTAGTGATTGTCTAGTTAGATGCTAGCACCTGTCTAGTAGTCGTCTAGTTGGTTAGCACCGAGTTGTTCCAGACGTTCTTCAATGACAGTTATTCGTTGAATTAGTGGGGCAATGCGATCGGATATCAGTAGGTCTACACTTTTGGCGGTCACTGTAGACACGAGGCTTGTGTCACTCTCTGTAGCCACCGCTGTAGACGTGCCTGAGACTTCCTTGAGAATGCGTTGTGCAGCTTGACTTACTGACTCACCCTCTAGTCTCTGAGCTTCTATCCAGTTCAGAAAGTGACCGGAAGCCCTGAACGATACGACTTGACTTTGACTCATTGTAGACACCTGTATACAGTATTTGTCTACAATAAATGATGTCTGTCTACACTGTCAACATTTTGTCTACAAGGCTAGTAGACATAAAGCCTACTAGCAGCGGTTTTTGGCTCAAACCAGACTTAAAGCTTCATCAGGTCAGAAGGTTCAAACTCGAATTGCCGAACGTTTCTGACAGGCTTATCGAACCTGACCAAGTAGCTAGTGCTACCACGGCTGCTGTAGATATTGTCCACGACCTCGCCTCGTGCTCCTTGATAGAGACCGCCGACATCCTTGACCACAACCCGATCGCCTATCTCAAAAGTTCTAGGCTTCTTGGCAGAGGTTGCTGTAGATTTAGCGGTTTCTGTAGTACAGCTCATCATTAATGTTTCTGAGTTTTCTAAAGATGCCGATTTTGTGTCCACAGTGTCCACACTTGCACTCAAAGTGTTGTCTAGTAAGGGTTTAAATGTGTGGACACTGGTGTCCACAGTGAGCCCACACTTGTCCACACTTTTGTCGTTATCTGCCTCTTTAAGTGTGGACACTGTGGACACCGTGAATAGGGAAGTGTGGACACGTGTATCGCTTTCTGCGTCATGGTTTGACGCTACTGTGGACACTGTGGACTGTGGACACAGGGTAAATGAAATTCTTTGACCTTTTGTTGTAGTCTCCCCATACTTCATCTCGACCAACTCTGCAAACCATTCTTGAATTTGCTGCTTGCTAGGTCGATGTTTGGCATTGAAAGCTAGGGTGACATCCCGTGCAGAAACTGTCCCACCCTTGGCTTCTGCCAGAGCGAGAATTTTTACTAAATTAGGGGCCAGTGCAGTTCGATCGGAGAATTCTGTGTAGAGCACGTCAATCTGGTTTGCGGTGAAAACCACAAATTTAACTGCTGCTCGCACAATACTTTTTGGGATGCGGGGCGTGACGGGTTGGTCGTTAAAAATACAGTTGAGTGTGTGAAGGACTCCGGCAAGCTTTCCCACTTTTTCCGGCGCCTTGCCAATCATCGCCCGTTTACCTTGCATAGGTTCTGCAACCCGCTTATCCTCTGCCTTGTTGTAAAACTCTGTAAAGTAGCGTTTGGCGTCGGGTTCTAGCTCTAGTTTTAGTGCTGGCAGTGCATCAATCTTTTGGTAAAGACTGCTAAGTATTGGAGTTAGATCAAAGCTTCCGCTGTCCTCTAGGGATAATTTCGATGCAGCCAGCGGTTGAATCACAAAATCGAACCGAGCAAACTTTCCGTTAGAGTCGCTGCAATCTTTGAGTAAGCTTGCGAGCACGTCGGGCTGAATTGTCCCGAACACTGACAGTAACAACCCGTCTAGGTCGGCTTTAACTCCCGACGCTCTTAGAACTGTGCTGCCTGTGCCGTTCCAAAATTCGAGTAAATCTTCATCGTCGGAACCTTTGCCACCCCGATACTGGTTTGCAGACTTAAACAGCCCCGCCAGTTCATCGCACCGATACATCAGCGCCTGATCGGGATGCTCAGCTACTTGATAGAGAATCCCCTCTCCTGTGGTCTTCGAGAAAGAGTAAAGTTTTTGGCGTGGTGGTTTTGGGGCAACACCTTTATCCTCTCCTTTTGCCGCTCTCCAACTTGCTAATTCCCTCTCGTAAGCTTCTTGTGCTTTTTCAAATTCCTTCCTTGCCTGTTCCCGCAATGGCTGCATCGGGCGATCAATAATTTCCCGCATGATGGGAGATTTTTTCTGGGAGGATTCAGCAACAATGCCAGCAAAATAATTAGGAGTGACGCGGTAGTTTGTGTCATTGCGGAGTTTGATTTCGCTCCCAACTTTAAAGAGGCTGGAAATTTGGGTCAGCAGAGTTGTGAGATAACACTCCGGTTTTAGGTTCAGCATTTTTGCCAGTTTTTCGATTGGCGCCGCTAAACCCACAGGGATGATTTCAGCAATATTTATCTGAGATTTTTTTGAGTCCAGGAGCCGTGTAACCTCTGCGGCCAAATCTTCCCTGTTGACCTCTTGCTCTAACTCTTGTTCACTGTCGCGGTAAATTTTCCAGACATCAGCCGGAGCCAGCCGATAAGTCTGAGCCAGCTCTGAGATTTTGATTTGAAGCTGCGACCTTTTTAAATCGGAGTCAAGCAGTTCGTCAATTTTGACCGCTAGTTCGGAAAGGTTGGGGACTTCAAACTTTGGATGACTGACAACTTTTTGCGCTTGCCGGGGAACTTCAAAAACTTTCTTCTCTCCGATCGCCGCTGTTATGTCGCTGACCGAAAGTTTCTCGTGCGTAATCCAGTCGAAAATATCGAGCCCGCCCTTCTCTGGCAAATTTTCCCAAGCTTTACTCTCTGGGAATGGGTAAAGCCACAAAGCATCAGGGAAGTGTTCGGCAACTTTCTCTGCGTGTTCGATTCCCTTTTTGTCCCGGTCAGGGACTATGACAATCAGCTTTGCACCTTGCAAGTCTAAGGAGTCGGTAAGTGTGAATTTACCGCCCCCGCCGATATTGGTAGTCGCAGCTAGCCCAAGCTTCCACAGTAAGTCAGCGCAAGGTTCACCCTCCACAAGGTAAATCGTTTCGTTGTTTGCGATCGCCTTTCTGATTTCGGCATAGCGGTAAACCGGGATATTGGCACGGGCAACCTTGTTTAAATCCTTATCTGTACCTAGCCCGTACAGCCATTGTTTTTTATCTTTATCCCAGCGTTGCTGCTTAATTTTCTTGTTACCCTCACCGTCATCAACCCGTTCTACACGTGCCAAAGGGGAACCATTGCGATCGGGATAGTCCCAGTAGCGAATACCTTTGGGTCGGATATCTTTGGTAGTTTTTTCTTTAAGAACGTACACACCGCAGCGGCTATCAGAACTTGTGCCGTCAAAGTGCCACAGGTCAGGCTGCTGAGTTTTGGTGTGGTCGAAGTTTTGATGGCAAAGAACCATCTTCCCGTCGTGGCTAATACGGCAGTCGCGGTCTTTGGTACGTCCACAGACCGGGCAAGGATTAGACTTGCTGCTGCTGATAAGATTTCCGCGAACACTTGTAACTTGACCGCCGATCAGAGTAGAATTGTTGTACACGAAATTTAGCTCGCCCACAGCGAGTTGAATGTGGATAGATGCAAAAGCCGTTCTTTCG
>NZ_JAUBUY010000110.1:0-2495 GCF_036705565.1 Microcoleus sp. AT8-B5 | reverse complement strand
GAAACCTCTGAATACAGAGCCGTTAAAATCAGACAACGGTAAAAATAATGGTGAGCACTAGAAATATGACCCATCAAATAATCAATCAGCTCTGCCGCGCGCTCCGATGCTTCTAGCGCCTCACTATACTGTTCGTAAAGATAGAAAGTCTGCGCCTTTAAAACATAAAACTCACACAGCGCTGCCATGCTTTTACGGCTATGAAAATTTTCTAAATGCTGTTCTTCGCTAACTTCATCCTCTTCTCCCATCAAATTTAAAATTGCTATCTTATTAGCAATAATAATATCAATCGCCCAAAAATTTTTAGTATGATTGCAGAAATGGAGCGACTTGTCAATATCTTCCCAGAGGTTATTCAAATTCATACCCTGGAAGAAATAGGTAATAGTTTGAAACATCCGGTTATAACCCGTCCATTGCAAATTGCCCGATTGCAAGCCTCTTTTATAACCTTCGTTATTAATTTGGGCCGTAGTTTTGAGCGGTCTCACCCAGCAGTTTAAGTAATTGGCAAAAATCACACTATCTTGGCAATTTTGAGACAAGTTATTAGAATTTTCGCTCAGAGTCAGAGCGAGTCTGCCAAACTCATAAGCAGATTGGTAATCCCCTAAAATTGAATTTAGGATAATTCCATAACACGAATAGCAGTAAGACCCTTCCGCTACAAAACCGTACTTGAGAGAAAGATTAATCGCTTTAATCACAGTCAACTTCCACAGTTCTTGAGATGAAAAGAACGTTAGTGGGCCCATGTTGCCCAATAATTTCATAGCCATTAGTTGAGCTGGGTCTTTCATCTTTTCGGCATGAATTAATGAAGCAATTTCTTGGTTGGCCAAGTAGGCTGTAGCTGTCGCCATTTCCGCATTAATCGCCTCACTTAAATTATCTTCAGCCAAGTCTATGCCCAGCAAGTGAAGCGCTTTTAATCCCGATTGAACTGCTGCTTCATATTTACTCAGCAGAGTGTACTGCACGATCAAAATGTTGTAAATTTCGGCTTGTTCTAGCTCAGATTTGGCCTGGGCAAATGCCACTTCTATTAAAGCTTCTGATTCTTCAAAATTGCCGTTTAAATATTCTGCCTCTGCCAGCTCCTTATGAAAGGTAAAAGCTAGTTCGTAGGAGTCTTGCCAAATATTGCCCGGTAGAATTTCTCGACCGAATTTTAAGTAGTCTCTGGCAGCAGCATAAGCCGTGGCATCTTTGGCTTTGCGAGCGGCGGTTAAATTTAAAATAGCTAGTTCAATTTTCTCGGTATCATCAATGATTAAATTTCGACCCGAATTCAAATGGTCGGCAATTTCAAAAATTCTTTCGGCGCGTCGCTCGCCAGAGATATTTGCTAGTAACAGACGACCAATTTGTAGGTGAATTGCTGTTTGCAGTTTTGAGTCAATCAATGCGTAACCTGACTGCTGTACGCGGTCGTGCAAAAATTTATAAGTAGTAATTACCAAGTCTGAGTTAATTATTTCTGATTCGGTAGCACCTAGCTCAGAAGTAGTTAAGATTAATCCTTCTTGAATGGCTGGCAATAGTTCTTGAAAGGTGGCTACCCAAGATTTTTCATTAATAATTGCCAGAGTGTTTAAGTCAAAACTATTGCCCACGCAGGCAGCTAAACGCAAAACTTGCTGAGTTGATGGGGGCAGTCTTTTCAATTTGCCCAGCATCAATTCAATGACGTTATCAGTAATACCTACTGATTCAATTTCGGAAATGTTCCAATCCCAGTTTCTTTCGTGAAAGTTGAATTTAAGTAGGTTTTCTTGATAGAGTGTTTTGAGAAACTGATTGACAAAAAAAGGATTGCCTTGAGTTTTACTGATTACTAACTCGGCGAGGGGGAGCGCTGATTTTTGGTCTTGACGCACGGTATCAGTAATTAAGTTAACTATCTGGTGAAGCTGTAAGGGAGCTAAGGTAATTCGCTCGATTCTTGCACCTTGATTTTGCAGCTCGTCCAAAGTCATCATTAAAGGATGAGATGGGTTGACTTCGTTGTCTCGATAAGCACCAATTAGAAATAGATAGTTGGTTTGCTCATCTGCTATCATTACTTGTAGCAGTTTCAATGTGGCGGCATCAGCCCATTGTAAGTCGTCGAGAAAGATGACTAAGGGATAGTCAACTGAACAAAAGACGCGGATGAATTTTTGAAATACTAAATTAAAGCGGTTTTGTGCTTCGGTGGCGCTTAATTCTTGTACGGCGGGCTGTGGGCCAATGATTAGTTCTACTTCGGGAATGACATCGACAATGATTTGACTATTAGCGCCAAGGGCAGCTAATATTTTTTGTTTCCAGGTATTGAGTTGATTTTCGTTTTCTGTTAAGAGTTGCTTGACTAATGATTGAAAGGCTTTGACAACGGCGGCGTAAGGGATATTTCGTTGAAATTGGTCGAATTTTCCGGCAATAAAATAACCTCTGGCTTTAGTAATTGGTTTATAAACTTCTTGTACTAAGGCGGATTTACCTATGCC
>NZ_JAUBUY010000036.1:0-67803 GCF_036705565.1 Microcoleus sp. AT8-B5 | reverse complement strand
GTCCCGCCCGTCCACTCATGACGGGCGGGACGCCCATCCCACAATAACAATTAAAATTATAAGTTATTTAATTCGCGATCCTAATGGAAAATGGCTAAGGGAGCCTTTATACCATTTTAGATTTTAGATTTTAGATGAGAAAATAGGGGATGACTGATGACTGTCACGGTTGGGATCGCGGACCTACAGTTGCATTATTTTTAACTGGTGTTAGTAGAAATAAAACTCAACTATGAACTGAGAATATATAGCTAGAAGTTTTTTTTCAGATTTCGGTATTGTATCGGATTGTCCCCAAGCTATATTAAAATGATCGAGTTGTAGATTTTGAATTTTAATTATTTATGCGTATTTGGCAAGCCGATTTTTACCGCCGCCCTCTCCAAGACGAAACTGGTAAACCACTGTGGGAACTCTTAATTTGCGAATCGGAAGGCAGTTTTCAATTTAGCGCTGTTTGCAGCCAGGGGGACGCAAATTCTAATTGGCTAGCCTCGCAGTTGCAGCAGCAAGCTCAAACCCAGAATTTGCCAGATTTAATTCAAGTATTTAGGCCTCAGTCTCTGGGCTTAATTGAGGCTGCGGGCAAAGTTTTGGGTGTCAAGGTGGAAGCGACTCGCCGCACTGCTGCTCTCAAATTGCTGCTGCAACAACGCGCAAAAGAATATTTGAGTATGCCTAATTATACAGGTGAAACTTACAGTGCGATCGCCCTTGACTCGCCGCCGCCCGTACCCTTACCCGAAAACCTCTGGGGCGATGGCTGGCGTTTTGCTTCCCTACCCGCCGGCGACATTGAAGATGCTTTCCAAGGGCGTCCCTTGCCAATTTTGGAAATGCCAGAATTACTGTTACCGCTGAATTTGGGCTTGGCCTCAACAGTACCCGTACCGGGAGTTGTTATTGACGGTGGACGCCAGTCTATGCGCTTGGCTAGATGGCTTCAAGATGCCAAACCTTTTGCTTTGAATTATATTGCTGGAGAACCAGACGGATTGATATTGGAAGCTGGGTTAGTAGATAGGTGGGTTGTGGCTACTTTTGAAGATAGCGAGGTGAAAGCCGCGGCCCAAATTTACCAACAGCGCAAGCAATTAAGTAAAGGATTACATTTTTTGTTAGTCCAGCCCGATGATAGTGGCATGACTTATACAGGCTTTTGGCTGTTGAATCTCGATCGATAAGATGTAAATAATATTATTTGTGATGTTGATAAATCGCTCGCCGAAAAATAGTAAAACAGCGCTCGAACGCAGTTTTAGCAGATACAGACTCAGACACAAATTTTCAAACAGCTTGTTGAGCTCGCAAGAGATAGTGCTGCAAATTTATTCTACAACTAAAATCAAGCCGTTTTGGATGCCCTGACAAACTCGGTTGATGTGACACTGGTCTTTTTCGTTCAGACCTTTCTGGGCTAGCATTGCTGATTTCAGCAGCCGTCTGTCAAGGGGGGTAATTTGACGGAAAGCAAAGATGCGATCGACGATCGCCTCGATCGAGATTTTGGGGAGGTTAGCAGAGCTGACTGTCATGGTCTTCACACGCTAAAAGTTGATAACAGAACTGTGTATCTTTATTTTTAAAGATTTTGTGAAGCTACTTAGTGATTAAGATCACATAATTTTAGTGACAAAATAGTGTATGCAGGGTGACTTTTGTCACGAAATCTTTAATTATCTTTACGTCAACTTAACTCTGGCCCGATAGAATCACTGTGGTAAAACTCAAGCAGAGGGTAAAAATGGCACAAGCAAAAATCGGAATTATCGGCGGCAGCGGTTTGTATAAAATGGAGGCCCTCAAGGATATTGAAGAGGTGAAAATTGATACACCTTTTGGATCGCCATCGGATGCCGCAATTGTGGGAACATTGGACGGTACGCCGGTAGCATTTTTGGCTAGACACGGCCGCAACCACACTTTTTTGCCATCAGAAGTGCCGTATCGCGCAAATATTTATGCAATGAAGAGTTTGGGAGTTGAGTATTTAATCTCAGCGTCGGCGGTTGGTTCCCTGAAAACAGAGGCGAAACCTTTAGATATGGTAGTGCCGGATCAGTTTATCGATCGCACAAAAAATCGAGTTTCTACCTTTTTTGGAGAAGGAATAGTCGGTCACATCACATTCGGCGATCCGGTTTGCGGCGAATTGGCTAAAGTGTTAGCAAGTGCGATCGAATCCTTGAACCTCCCCGACGTTAACCTCCACCGGGGCGGCACTTACGTCTGCATGGAAGGCCCCGCATTTTCCACAAAAGCAGAATCAAACCTTTACCGCAGTTGGGATGCCACAGTCATTGGGATGACAAATTTGCCGGAAGCAAAATTAGCTAGAGAAGCTGAAATTGCCTACGCAACTTTAGCATTAGTCACAGACTACGACTGCTGGCATACCGAACACGACAGCGTAACAGTAGAAATGGTAATAGCAAATTTGCACCGAAATGCAGAGAATGCTCAAAAAGTCATTCAAGAAACAGTCCGTAGACTAACAGAAAATCCACCTGTTTCTGATGCACATTCTGCGTTGAAATATGCAATTCTGACTCGGCTGGATCAAGTGCCGGCCTCAACTAAGGAGAAAATGGGTTTGTTGTTGCAGAAGTATTTGTAATTAGTCATCCGTTTCGCGCCAGTAAATGCCACAATCTTGAGCTAGCGCATACTATCCGTCGGGGTCATGTCAACTATCTAATCGTGAAAGTAATTTTACGAGCAGTTAATGACCCCGATAAATGATGAATAATTGCTATAACTTCCTCTCGTGTGAGAACAGTTGGCATAGAACGACTTCTTTTGGGCCGTACTGTATCAACTTGTAAATCTAATTCTAAGTTTCGGCTTTTTGTGACTTAGGAGTTGACTATACGAAAAATTTCGCTATAATAAATATTTGGCTTGCTTAGTCTAATAAAACAGCAATCTCTATCAATTTTAGGTACGAAGGAAAAGTCACATTGGATTTCACACCACAAGTTAGGAATACAGCAAACTAGCCAGATATCGATCGGTGTGATTGAATAGCTCGTGAAATACATGGAGTCAAAAACGTGCCAGATAGTCACAATATTAATGAAGTAATTTTTGTAGAGAGGGATACTCAAATTTTCAATATCCCTGACACTAAAACCAGGCTTTCAACACTGCAAAATTATTTCTTCCGTCGGCTAGAGACGTTACTGCGTTATACCCTTGATGTTGTGGCGCTAGTCTACGATGTGAATCCATACGAGAGAATGACTTTTGCCTACTCTCCAAGTCATCGAGATAAAGCAAAGGAGAACAAAGACTATGGCTTTGTTCATATTGGAATTATTGCAAAACGGGGTGACAAACCGCTCAAAATTCTCAAGAGAAATGGACAGCCATTCTTTCATCATCCCACTTATCTGACGTTTAAGGTATTTCCTAGTGGAACAATTCATGCTGAGCTAATGCCATTTCGTCAAGGCGTAGATGATGCTTACGTGGCAAGAATTTCCCAACTTGTCGCTAAGTATAGCGAGGTTTTAATGCCACTATTATCGGTAGCACGTATTTCACATACGACGTATAATCCTGAATTTGAAGTTCTGCCTCTTCATCAGGCAATTGTGCCTGAAGAAGTAGGGTCAGAAGCTATAAGGTTGATATCACCAAAATACTACTTTCCTGTCAGTCCAGGGCGAGGATTGTCTGAACTAATTATTGCATTCATCCTCTTATATGCTTTAGCAGAATCATTTATTTTTATTGGTGAAGGACGAGAACCTCAGCTTGAAAATAGGCTTGAGCAATTCAAAGAATTTTATCTCGCTTTTAAAAATACCGAAAATGACATAGAAACAGAAGAAAGCGAGGAAGAAGATTTCGATTCTTCAAAAATGCCTGAACTAGACAGTTATTCTTTTGTGAGAGCAGGTAAATGGTGGGCTGTACTTGCTAGAGATAAATGGAAATGTCTTAGCTGTGGTAGATCGGCACGGGAAGATGGAGTTTTATTGGAAGTTGACCACATTATCCCCCGTTCAAAAGGTGGTTCTAACGATATGAGTAATCTACAAACTCTTTGCAAACAGTGTAATATTGGCAAAAGTAATCGAGACAGCACAAGACTTTGTGTGACTTCTGATGAATTGATAGATCGAATGTAGATAGCGTAATTTTTCGGCGCGTGACTTTTATTAGTCATCAGTGATAAATTTGAAATAATTTGTGGTCACGCAGCCTAGAATTACAGCTATTAACTTATCAACTGCTTGAATGCCTCGTGTTCGCGAAACATCGGATTTTAGCAATGCCGAAGCGATCGCTAGAACTGTTGGCCGTAGAAAACCAGCAGAATTTCCTATTTAGCAATTCAACTTTTCAGGAAAATATCCAAACTGTTAGCGGCGATCCCGCTTACAAACTTTTCCTCGGCTATCATACTCCTTGGTGGCACGAACTAGATATTCATGGTGGTACTTCGGCTACAGATTTGCCGATGCAAAAGTGTTACTACTTCGGTACAGAAAGCGCCCAAGGGGGCGATCCAAACAATCACAACTCCCTATTATTAAGTCTGTTTCCTGATAATATTGCTGCGGGTTTTTGGCGAACGATGGCCTATAATCCAGATAACCCAGAAAAACGTCCAGCTTTTCGCGGAGAACGAGGCGAAAAACTGGAATTGAGAGCTTTTCTGAAAAGTGATGGTTCTATTACCACAGACCCCTTAGTTCCTTCTCAGGATATGGTACGGACGGCCCAGCAACAACTCAAAGCCCTACACAATTTAGCATATATTCCAGAACCTTATACCGCCCTTTATATCGACTGGCAAAAAGATCCCTACGGGGGAGGATGGCACTCTTGGAACCCCCGCTGTCAGCCCTGGGAAGTGATGAAACAGATGCGGCATCCGATTCATGCTGCTAATGTTTATGTCTGCGGCGAAGCCTATTCAAATATGCAAGGATGGGTGCAAGGAGCGCTAAATAGTGCAGAATTAATGTTAGAAGAAAACTTTAAGTTTAGTCGGCCTGAATGGTTGCCACCCAATTATGATTTGGGGTCGTAAAATTCATTTTACTGTTTCCCAGACCGCCAGGGACTTAAGTCCCTGGCTAATAGCTAAAGTCCTCTGAACAGGACTGAAAAACTCATTCTACCTCGACTATATTTCTTGTGAAACAGGCATCTTGCCTGTTCAAAACTCGCTTTTTTGGAGATGTCTATTAGTCCTCTTTGAGAGGACTTTCGCTATTAGACAGGGAATTCATTCCCTGGCGGACTGACGGGCGGACGAAAGAACTGGGCGGACTGACAGCTTAAGTTGACACCAACGGAAACTAATCACCGACTCCCCAAAATAAACTCTCCCACCGAAGATTCGGCAAAATAATCGCATCCTGCTGCTGCTGCAAATAACTCGGAATTTCCCCCGCCCACCCCCGACGGCGCCAGATTCATTGCTGTTGCCACTAAATACATCGTTTGATACAAAATCCCAACGTGCTTTAATATAAGACTATAGGCCATTGATTCATAGCCCCAAGTTACTCTCGAAAAGCGAGAGGATAGCAGAATTAAAATCTGTGGTTCTACCTCTATCTGTACTGACAATCCTGCACTTTTTAGCAATGCTTCTACCTGCTTTGTTTTCCCAGAAATTTTACAAAGTTGGTGTTCTTGGGGTGCATAATAATACAAGCCAGCCTCAATATTTTCACAGGAATTGATAGCAGTATAAATCTCTAAATCGTAGCAAGCGCCTCCGGTTGGATAAGGCCTATTGCTGCAATCCATGTTATCTCTGGGGACAATCTCGCGCAATCTCGCGGAACGATAGAGAAATTCTCCTAATTGTTCTACAGTAATCGGCTTTTCTCCATGTTGCCGAATTGTCTTTCTTGATTCTAAAATTGCTGTAAACGGTGTATCTGTTTGTTTCAAACTGTCGATGTCTGGTTTATAAAGATTAATAATCTCGTTGGATGGTTTGGCTTTGAGTACGGGTGTGGGTTCGATTTCTCCTAAAAATCGAAAGGTTTTACCAATCTGATTGGAATGTCTGCCGCCGCGACTGCGGGAGTGAAATAATAAATCGTGAAATTCCCATTGAGTTAGAGTTTCACTTTGTTCTAAGCTGCTATTGTTGTTGACAGATGATAGCAGTTCAGCAGTTGACAAAAAGCTGATAAATAATCGGGCGGTGGCTTCAGAAATCCCCGGAATTTTGGTTAAATCGGAGATGGCTTTAGGTTGCGAAAGTTCGTTGATTAAAGCTGCACTGCGCCAATCTTCGAGGATAATTTTCGCTTTGGAAAGGGGCGATTCTACCACAAGATGTGATTTTTCTGAGTGGCAATAGGCAAAGCGTGAAAGTTGATAGTTATTATCAATAATTGTGTCTGATAATTGCCATTTATAGGGTGTGGCTATGGGGACGGCTGTAGCGATCGCACTGCCGTCTATTTCTAAGGTATGGTAAACTAAACCCAGGATGACAAATTGTTCTAGGTAGTAGTAGAATTTAGCGAGGGCGGAACTGCCATCGGTAGAAACTACCAGTTGAGTTAGGGCTGTTTCGGTTGCGCCTGCGGTAGAAATAACTTTAATCGCGGCGACAATTCCGGGAGAGAGTTTGTTGAGGTTAAAGTCGATGTAGGGGGCTTTTAAAATTAAGCCTTTTTCGGCATCCTCAATTATAGAAATTTCTGGCTTAAAAGTTAGGATGATTTGGGGGATGGTTTCACTCATAATTAAGCTTAAAAGAATATCGGGAATGGGTTGATTTGGTGTTCGGGGATGGGTGCATCTAGCCAGCCTAATTTCACGGGAATGTCATAAAGTCGCCCTGCTGCTAAGCGTTTCCAAAAGTGCCGCATTCCTGGTACTATAACTTTGACGACATTTAAGCCAATGTCTGGCCGGGTTTGATCTAAAACAAAGGTTTCTAAGCCTAATGTTTCAGCTATTTTTACGCACTTTTCAACGTCGGCTTTTAAATCATCGCTGGCTAAGTGGGGATAGTCAGATAGTAATTTTAAAGGTTGGGAAGTATCGGGCGTTAAATAAGATTTATTTTCTAGGGTGGCGGTTTTGTACCACTCAACGGTGAGGCCGTCGGAAACGCCGTAATTGGTGCTACCATCGCTGTTAAAGGTTAATACTGCGGGTAAAGATTGATTGACTTCTGTTAAGGCGCGAGACAGGGCAATGTTGGGGTCAAAATGTGCGCCAAAGCCGAAAATAATGTCTTCGATTTCTCTGTCGATGCGGTGAGAAAGGGCTGCAAAAACGGGGATGTTAAAATCGTTGGTGAGGTCTAAAACCCACAGACTGCGGTCTATACTTTGATAATAGTTTCTGAGTTCTTGAATGTAGGAATCGTTAAAGCTATCTAAATCAACAGCGGGGACTTTAACCCGATTGTACCACCACAAAGCAACGCTATCTCGCTCCACTAATTCCATAAACCCTTGCAAAATTGCCTCTTCTTTGGTATTGCCGGCGGCGCTACCGTTGGAGTCCGCCCAACAGTCGGGTTTTTCGGGTTTGGGATAGCCGTAATAACAGTAAGCTGTGGGTAAATATTTGACTCGTTGATGAGTTAATGACCAAATTGGTGTCCAGTCAATTTCTCTGCCGGCATCGAAGGGTTCGGGGACTCTTTGAAAGAAGCTTTTACAGGTTCTATTCCAGTCGTGGCGAGTGCTATATTGTACTTCACTAAAACCCATGCAATCATTGGGGTGAATTGCGGTTTCTCCCATTGTTTGATAGCTGCCTTTTTGTCGAATTTCGTCGCCTTGAAATACGCCGGAATATCTCTCAATGGCTTCTCCCAAGGCGCTGGCTTTGGCTTGTTCGTCGGTTTTGCCTTTGCCGGCACTTCTGCCCCGTAAGTTTTCTTTGAGGAAGTACAAGTCATCGAACATCGTAGCGAAATTGTGGCCGGCTAAGTAGTTCGGTGTTAAAGCATTGGCTGTTTGGGGAACTTTGAGTAAACCGCGCACAACTCCGGTTATGGGACTGATTTGGCTGTCAAATTTTTGCAGGGTTTCGGTTGGGGAAAAGCCGCGATGTCCGCCATCGGCGGTAAAGGTTTTTTTCTGGCTTTGGAGGACAAAGGGCTGGATTTCTTGGGGCGGAAGTAGACCGCATTCGGGGCATTGGGGGCGTTTAGTTATGGTGTGATTGGTGGTTTTGAGGGTTTTGGTGTCAAAGGTAATTATTGTATTTTCTAAATTTTTATTTTCGCCTTGGACAATCCATTTTGCTAGTTCTGTGGCGGCTAAATTTAAACCCATTTGTAAGGTGGAAGGTAGGTAAGATGGGGGATTTAATAAGGGTTTTGAGTAGTTATTTTGACGCTGGATGAAGCTTTGGGTGGGGCGATTTGCTCTCAGGCGTTGGGCGAGACATTCCCAGCAGGCGGTGGTTTCGGGGTGGAAAATCGGGCCGATCGCAATTGTGGAACTTGTAGGTTTGACGAGTAGCCAAGGTTGGCCTGTTTGAAGGGATTTTTGGTTGAATTCTCCCAGTTCTGGTTGCAGGTAATCGTCGGCTATGATTAGGGTGATATCTGCGGTGGTTGAGACTTGAATACCGAGGGTTTCTAGGGCGCTAATGCAAGTTTCTGCTGGGATTTGGCTGTAGGAAATGACGGCAACTTTCAGGGATTGCAAGCGGGATGCGGCTTGCTGGGGGGAGATGTTTAAGAGAGTGTAAAAGGCGGCGGTTTCTTCGGGGAGGGATGTGTCGTTTTCGATGAGGTGGCCTTGTTTTTCTAGCAGGGCTAGGGTATAGTAAATTTCTGCGGGTGAGGCTTGATTTCGCAGTTTGGCGACGATTTCATCGGAGGTATTGTGGCCGTCGATTAAGGGGGTTAATAGTTCGTAAAGGTGGCCTGAGAGGACGAAGGAATCTGACTCGGAGATCAGGAATACTCCTACCGATTTGATGATTTCGACGGTGAAGCAATTTTTAAACTTTGGTTGGTAGAGCATCCTGAATGGTGTTTAATATAATTTTTGAATAGATTTTAGGATAATATCAAAGCCGGGGCGAGTTCGCTGAGATACTTGATAATTATTAACAAATGATCTTAACATACAACCGACAGTCCGGCTGGGGTTAAAACCCCTGCCTCATAGCGAAAGTCCTCTCAAAGAGGACTAATATCATGTCCGATCGCACAATTACAATAAGTTAGGTTTGTATTACTAGCGATCGACCGGACATAATATTATCAGCAGTTACCCGAACCCGATCTAATCAGTTCTTCAGTCCTCTTTCAGAGGACTTTCGCTATGAGACAGGGGTTTCAACCCCTGGCGGACTGCCGGGTGAGCGAGAGGACTGCCGGACTAAAAGCTTAAGTTTCTGTAGGGTGCGTCGCTGTGAGAAGTTAAATGGAACTTGTAGATTGACTGGTGGCGACGCACCTTACCTACGACAAGATTGTGTGTACCATATATACATGGAATATGCTGTATCTCGATCGCAACTTTGATACCTATTTCCCAAATACTAGCAACAGAAAACCACAATTCGTTCGTTTCATCAACTATTTGTACGATCGCCTCCTCATTCAATCTTTTTCGTTTTAGCCCGATCGATATTTACGGTTTCCATACTCTTAAAAATTTAAATCTATAAATTAACTATAGTCGATCGCCCGAAAAGCTAATTCTCATCGAGAGACCCCGCTGTGACTATAGAGTTCCACTTAACCAAGCTTGGGCGATCGCCTTTGACATTTCCTGTTCGCTCGCCGTCAAATCTTGTTGCAAAACTGACATAATTATATTCCTCTGTTAGATCAACCTAATCTTGTTCTGGCAATTAATGCCGATACAGTACAACAGCCTCATCCGCTTGTCAACTGCGGAAACACCAACTCTTCTGAAGCGGCCCCGCTGCGAGTAACAAGCGGGGCTAAAAAACTGGCAAGCTACCGATGCAGCTTGGGGGAAGCTAAAGGGACTTTAGCAACTGAGCCGAATAATTCCGCCTGGGAATCTTTCAGACCGTCCCTCAAGCCAACGGCTAATCTCTGCGTCTGTCAGATTATCGGGTTTGGGAGGCAGGGGCATTTCGTAAATCACTGTCTCCCCTTCAGTACCTCGAAGGACGGGAACTGCATCGGGAGCCTGATTTACTTGGACTTCTACGAAATCTTCCAAAATTAACCCATTGTCTCGCAGCGTGGCTGCGGGCTCGTTGAGTAGCCGATTATATAAAGCTTCGTCCAACCATGCTTGACCAATCAGTCGGGCTATTTGTGTTTCCCAACTTCTCCAATCCTGGGGAAAAGCCATAATTTTCTCCTAGCTCCCTTTTGCGGGAAATATAGATTTTGCTGTTATTGTATAGCAGATGCGTTCTCTACAGTTTCGATTGGCAACTATTGACCGCGCCCTGGCTTACTGTCGGCAAAGCCCAAGGCTTCAGAGTCGAGAAAACTGGCGATCGCCCTTTTTTGAGAAAGAGAAATAATATCATTTCCCTTTGACTGGGAATTGTATCATCCTAAAAGCTGTAGGGGCGGGTTCGCCAACCATAATCGCCAAAAACAAACAATCTCGAAAACCCGCCCCAGCCAACGAACAATCATCATCCACATTGTAATATTCGATGCAAATTTATGGTTAATGTCGGCGATTGGTGGGGTTGGGCGGGTTTATTTAGATTGTTGGTTATCGTTATATATTGTTGGCGAACCAGCCCCTACAGCTTTTTTATCGTGGTGCAAAATGTGAATTTTTACGGATTTTCTTGATGATACAGTGGTTTTCACTCCCGATAGGTTAATATCACTAACAAGTACAATACCAACTAGCGCACGGACTATGCTCGGACTTAACGGATATCGCATTGTACAAGAACTTCACAGCGGCGTAAAAAGTTTGGTTTATCGAGGCTACCGCGAAGCAGACCAGCAACCCGTTATCGTCAAACTCCTTAAATCCGAGTACCCCACTCTGGAAGAAGTCACCCGCCTCAGAAATGAATACAAAATTGCCCAACCCCTAGACAGTTCTAGTATCACCAAAGTCTATAGCCTAGAAAACTATCGCAATAGCTTTGCCCTAATCTTAGAAGATTTTGGCGGCTCCTCTCTCGACCAGTTACTTACTAACCAAACCTTACCTGTAACAGAAGTTCTGAGAATTGCCATTGTCTTAATAGATGCCTTAGATTATTTGCACCGCCATTCGATTATTCACAAAGATATTAAACCGGCTAATATTATTATTAACTCTACCACAGGCGAAGTCAAACTCACTGACTTTAGCATATCCTCCCGCCTGCAACAAGAAAATCAATCTGTTAGCAACCCCTCGGAACTAGCGGGTACTCTCGCCTATCTCTCCCCAGAACAAACGGGGCGAATGAACCGCTCCGTAGATTACCGAACCGACTATTATTCTTTAGGAGTGACTTTATACGAACTGCTGGCGGGTCAGTTACCTTTTGCCACGGTCGAGCCGATGGAATTAATACATTGTCACTTAGCTAAACAGCCTTTACCACTTTGTGAAATTAGAGAAATTCCCCAAGTTATTTCTGATATCGTCATGAAACTCTTAGCCAAAACCGCAGAAGAGAGATATCAAAGCGCAGCGGGATTAAAATTTGACTTAGAAAGTTGTTTAAATCAGTTGCTTGCTACGGGAACAATCGCACCTTTTGCCATTGCCACCCGCGACAAAGGTAGCCAACTCCTGATTCCACAAAAACTTTACGGCCGCGAACAGGAAGTAATAGAATTACTAGCCGCCTTTGAAAGAATTAGCCACTCGACTCTTACCCCGACATCTCTAACCCCCAACCCCCTTACTAAGGGGGCTTTAGAACCAGCAGAATCCCCTCTTACCCCAACACCTCTTACCCCCCCCTTAGCAAGGGGGGCCGGGGGGGTTCAAAACCATGCTTCAGAAGCAGAATCCTCCTCCACTCTTACTCCCCCCTTATCAAGGGGGGCCGGGGGGGATCAAACCGAGGAATCAACTCTTACCCCTTCCCCTTCCCCTTCCCCTTCCCCTTCCAGCAGCGAAATGATCCTAGTTTCCGGCTATTCCGGCATAGGCAAAACCGCCATTGTCAACGAAGTCCACAAACCCATAGTCCGCCAACGCGGTTACTTCATTTCCGGCAAATTCGACCAATTTAACCGCAACATTCCCTACTCAGCCATCATCACCGCTTTTCAAGCCTTAATTAACCAATTACTCACAGAAAATGCCGGACAAATTGCCAGTTGGAAACATCAACTCTTAGATGCCCTCACCCCCAACGCCCAAGTCATTATTGATGTCATCCCCGAAGTAGAATTTATTATCGGTTCGCAGCCAGAAGTGCCACAATTAGGGCCAACAGAATCACAAAACCGCTTCAATCGAGTTTTTCAACAATTCCTCAAAGTCTTTTGTCAGCCCCAACACCCCGTTGTCCTGTTTTTAGATGACTTACAGTGGGCAGATGCAGCCTCCCTGAAACTGATGCAACTGCTGATGAGTGACTCTGACAGCCAATTTTTGTTAATTATTGGAGCATATCGCGATAACGAAGTCAGCCCCACTCACCCCTTAGTTCAAACCTTAGAAAAAATCCGCGAATCCGGGGCAAATCTCAACAACATCACCGTTCAACCTTTAGCCATAAATCATGTTAGCCAACTGATTGCCGATACTCTCAATGAATCCGCAGCCACCAAACGCATTCAATCCTTTTCCCAACTCCTGTTTAGCAAAACCCAAGGCAACCCTTTCTTTTTAACCCAACTGCTGAAAACCCTCGCCTTGGAAAGCCTGCTGCATTATGAAGCCAGCAGCGACAGATGGCAATGGGATATCGAGGCAATCCAAGCCATTGGCATTACCGATTTAAACGTTGTCGAACTGATTGCCAGAAACATTCAAAAGCTACCAGAGGTTACTCAAAAAGCCTTAAAACTAGCCGCTTGCATTGGCAATACTTTTAACTTAGATATTTTAGCCATTGTCAACGAAGCATCAGAATTAGTGACGGGGGCGCAGTTGTGGCCGGCGCTTCAGGCGGGTTTGATTTTGCCCCTCTCCGAAGCCTACAAAATTCCCCTGGTATTTGTCGAGTCGGAATCTGCATCAGTGAGGCTGCAAGATGTGAAAGTAGATTACAAATTCTTGCACGACAGAGTGCAGCAATCTGCCTATTCTTTGATTCCCGAAACCGAAAAGAAATCAACTCACTTCCAAATCGGTCAGTTGCTGCTCCAAAATACCACAGCAGAAGAACGCAAAAACAATATTTTTGCCCTGGTTAATCAATTGAATTTTGGCATAGAGACAACCCCAGAGGAATTACCGCTACTGGCCGCACAGTCAGACAAAAACTTGTTAGCAGAACTTAACTTGATTGCCGGTCAAAAAGCTAAAGCATCCGCAGCCTTTGAAGCGGCTGTTAATTATTTTAATCTCGGTTTGGGACTGCTTGCTGCTGATAGTTGGCAAAGCGATTATGATTTGACGCTGCCTATCTATGTGGAAACCGTAGAAGCTGAATATTTAAACGGTAATTTTGAACAGGCGGAACAGCTTTTAGAAGTTGTGTTGCAAGAGGCGAAAACGCTTTTAGATATGGTGAAAGTTTATGAGGTTAAAATTCAGTCTTATATTTCTCAAGATAGGTTTTCAGAAGCAATAGAAACAGGACTGGAAGTGCTGGAAAAATTAGGTATATCGCTGTCTCAAATGTCGGAAGACCCCGGAATTTTGATTCATGCAATTGCTATAAAACTGGCAGAAGAAAACAAACAAATTGAGGATTTAGCAGCCATTTCCGAAATGACCGATCCTTATCAATTGGCCACAATTCGGATTATGTTAACAGTTTATTCTGCTGCTTATATTACGAATCCTGCATTAGGATCTCGACTTTTATTTGCAATGGTCGATCTCTGCTTAACTTACGGCAATCCTCCCTTAGTTGCTGCCATTTATGTTAATTATGGTATCTTTTTGACTACTGGGGGAAATATTGATTCAGGATATAGAGTTGGTCAGTTATCTTTAAGATTGCTCGAGCAATTTAATGCCAAAAAGATAAAAGTAATTGTTCTACACGCCTTTAACTCATATATTAGACACTGGAAAGACCATGTTAGGGAAACCATAGATTCTTTGCAAGAGGGCTTTAATAGTGGGCTAGAAACAGGAAACTTAGAGTATGCCTGCTATGCAATTCTAACCAATCATCTTCATGTATTCTTTGCGGGTAAAGACTTAGAGTTGCTTGAGGTTAAAACCAGAGAGTATGTATTTTTGATTGGCAAACTAAAGCAATCTTATTCTTTTGAATGTATTAAGCTCTATCGACAACTTTTCTTGAGTCTATTAGGTCAGTCAAACCGACCAACTGAGTTAACTGGCGCTCAATATAATGAAAAAGAGTCTCTTGAAGCTGCATTACAAATAAATAACTATTTTAACTTGTTTTTTATATATACTTTTAAAACCCTCCTTTCATATTTATTTAAAGAACGGGAAGCTGCCATTGAAAATGCTCGACAAGCAGATAAATATAAAGCCCCTGTTGGCGGCTTGATAGCTACAGCACAACTCAACTTTTACTATTCCCTCAGCCTCCTCGCTCAATATCCCCACGTCAGCGAAACCGAACAGAGAGAATATCTCGAACAAGTAGCCACCAATCAACAAACAATGAGACATTGGGCGAACAATTGCCCCGCCAACTACCAACACAAATACGACCTAATAGAAGCCGAAAAAGCCCGAATTTTAGGAAACTACCCCGCAGCCATCACCCTCTACGATGGTGCCATCACCGGGGCCAGAGAACAGCAATACACCCAAGAAGAAGCCCTCGCCAACGAACTCACCGGCGAATTTCACCTCACTCGCGGCCAAGAAAACATGGCCCGCTTCTTCCTACTAGAAGCATACTACTGCTACATCCGCTGGGGAGCCAAAGCCAAAGTCAAAGACTTAGAAACCCGATATCCGCAATTCTTCGCCAAAATCAACGCTCAAAAACCCGCAGAAACCAGTCTCACCTTAGCCACCATCATCACCAGTACCGGCAATTCAGAAGGATTTGACTTAGCCTCCGTCTTCAAAGCCGCCCAAGCCATCTCCAGTGAAATAGTCCTCAGTGAATTGCTAGCAAAACTAATCAAAATCGCCATAGAAAATGCCGGCGCACAAACCGGATATTTGCTGCTCAAACACTCAAACACATTCACCGTAGAAGCCGTCGGACAAGTCGAAGGCGACAACATCACCCTCTCACAAATCCCCCATCTGCCCCTCCCCGAAATCCTCCCCATGAGCGTCATCAACTATGTTGAAAGAACCAAAAAACCTGCCGTCTTAAACAATGCTACCACCGAGGCAATGTTTGCCGCAGACCCCTATATTGTTGCCCATCAAACCAAATCCATACTCTGTACTCCCATCATCAATCAAGGTCGCTTCATGGGCGTAGTTTACTTAGAAAACAACCTAGCAGAAAAAGTATTTACCCCAGCGCGAATAGAAGTTTTAAAACTCCTATCTTCCCAGGCATCTATCGCCTTAGAAAATGCCCAACTTTATCAAACCCTAGAACAAAAAGTAGAAGAACGCACCGCACAATTAGCCCAAGCTAATAAAGAAATATTGGTTTTGAACCAACGGCTAAAAGTAGAAAACCTTCGCATGAGTGCCGAACTAGACGTAACCCGCCGCCTGCAACAAATGATTTTGCCTCAACAGCAGGAATTAGAGTCAATTGCAGGGCTAGAAATTGCTGCATTCATGGAACCGGCTGATGAAGTTGGTGGCGACTACTACGACGTACTAAATCACGGCGGTAAAGCCACCATTGGGATCGGCGACGTGACAGGACACGGTTTAGAAAGCGGCGTGTTAATGATTATGGCGCAAACAGCAATTCGCACTTTGCTGGTTCACAAGGAAACCGACCCCGTTAAATTATTACAGACAGTCAACCAAACGCTTTTTGATAACGTAGAGCGCATGGATTCCGGTAAAAATATGAGCCTTTCTTTGCTAGAATATCGGGACAACACCCTGCATTTGAGCGGACAGCACGAAGAGGTGATTGTCGTTCGTGACGGCGGCGAAGTAGAGCGGATTGATACCATCGAGTTAGGGTTTCCCATCGCCTTGGAAGCAGATATTGCCGATTTCATTGCTTCTACTGAAATACAGTTGAATTCGGGGGATGTTGTCATACTCTACACAGATGGAATTACCGAAGCTTTTGATATGAAGAAAAATCAATACGGTATCGAGCCATTGATTGAAGTTGTTGTCCTTAACAGGGAACTGTCAGCAGCAGAAATCAAGCAAGCGGTTATTGACGACGTGCGACGATACATCGGGGAGCAAAAAGTATTTGATGACATTACTTTGGTAGTAATCAAACAGAAGTAATACTAATTCTCTAAAATCGTGCAACACTCTTCGACCCCCCCTAGCCCCCCGCTGCATTGCGGGGGGAAGAAGAATACTGTTGCATTCTTTTTTAAAATTGGTATTACAGCAGATTCCACGCTTATGAAGTACCCCCGCCTAGCGTCATATCTCCGTAGGGAAACGGCGAAAACCTTTGTCCCTACATTCCATAAACCTGGAATAGGCTGTATGTATTTTCCCACTCATCTACTTAGTTCCGATCAATTAATCAACTGCTTGAATGCGTCGTGTTCGCGAATCTTCTCCAAATCAGCTTCACTTTTTGCCAACTCTTTACACACATTGGGATTGAGATTGAGGGCGCGCTTTAAATTTTCAATGGCTAATTCAATTTTACCTTGTAGTGCATAACATCGGGCTTTGTTGTACCAAATTCTGTAAAAGTCAGGCCGGATTTTAGCCGCATTGTCGTAGGATGCGATCGCAGCTTCGTATTTTTGCAATTTGGAGAGTGCAACGCCTCGATTGTTCCAAGCGTCAGTATAATCATTTTTAATTTGTAGGGCTTGATTGTAAGAAATTACTGCTTGTTCGTACTCCTGCATTTTGGAAAACGCAACGCCTCGGTTGTTCCAAGCATCGGCATAATCGGGTTTGGCTTGAATTGCCTGTTCGTAACAGCCGATCGCCTCCTGGTACTTCTGCAACTCCAACAATACCACGCCTCGATTGTTCCAAGCATCGGGATAATTGGGGCGAATTGTAGTAGCTTGTTCGTAGGAGGCGATCGCCTCTGGATACCGCTGCATTCTTGTGAGCACTACTCCTCGGTTATTCCAAGTATCGGCTAAATCCGGCTGAATTTGCAGGGCCCGATCGTAAGCTGCGATCGCATCTTGATAACGGTTTTCAAAGAAACAAGCATCTCCCTGTTTAGCATAGTCGGCGGCCGTCAATAGCTGTTGGTAATTGCCATAGTTAACCGGAGCAAATTCTTGAATTTGGGCATCGGGGAATAAAAGGTCTGTTTCTGCCTCTGCCGAGTGATTTTGGTGTTGAATTTCGCCTAAGATAGTTTCAGCGTCGGAAATTAATAGTTTTAATTGAGAGATTGTATCGTAATGGAGACTTTCAATTTCTTGGCGGGCAATTGTTGTCTGCTTGGACAATTTGCTCAACAGAAACCAAACCCCGACTCCGGCTGCTGCCGGAAACAAAGTTAGGGCAATTACCAGCCCGTTAAGCAGTACCGCCGTGCGCCCGAAGGCAATGTCAACTTCTTCTTGAACTCGATCGCGAATTTCTTCTTTAAGTTGCTGCTGTGAGAATTGCTGCTGAACCAACAGTGCCGCCGTCGGTTCAGATGCAAAAACGGTATTGGCGCAGACTAGAATAGTCAAAAGGGCGATCGGGCTAATACTTTTTCTAAAGATACTTGACAAACGCATTGCCTTAGTGATACGCACCTGAGTTGCGATTTCCATGTGTCAAGAGATGCTGATAACGATGATCCCAGACTAGCCCATTTGTTCACCAAAAAATTGGGTTTGAAGCCCCGTCATAAGCTTGACGGCTTTAATTATAAAACTTTGTTAAAATATCTAATAAATCCTCAGCTAAAGTTTATAATTTAGACAGGCAAGTAAGAACAACCATCTACGTGTTGAAACGATTTCATAAGGTGAAACTCCTGGGTTGGATCGCTACTCGGCAATGCCGAGCCTGTCCAAACACGTAATAGTGAGTCGTTGAGCGTACCTAACTGGATTATTGATGGAATCAGAAAGCGATCTAAAAACAAAAGTAAGCGCAACAGCAATACTTCTCGTCCAAGTAGTTGTTTCGAGCGTGTAGATGCGATTTGACAGCGCGTTTAAGACTTAAGTCTTAAGAATCTCCGTGGCTTTAGCCCGGAGAGTGTCAAACGTTAGTAGCTTTGACACAGGATACTGTGATTTTGGAGTTTAAGGAAGGGCCTTACGACGTGGGGGCTGATAAAGACTTTTTGGCAAGTTTTCCTGCTGAGGGAACTGCGGCGGCGCGAGAATTAGTCCTGATTTGGGAAGCGGAATTTAACAGTTGACTGTTGAGAGTTGACAGTTGGCTTTTGACTGTTGACTGTTGACTGTTGACTGTTAAAAATCTAAAATCTAAAATCTAAAATCTAAAATCTAAAATCTAAAATCGATGGGCTGTTGACTGTTAAAAATCTAAAATCTAAAATCTAAAATCTAAAATCTAAAATCGATGGGCTGATTACTAATTACTGATAAATCTAATTGTCGTCATTCGATTGTATAAATCCGGGGCGGTGCGAATGATTTTTCTCAGGATCTCATCCGTCACCCAAAAGACGAGGGGAAAGGAAAATTTTTTGCTGAATTCGCTGCATAATAGGTTGGTAGAAACGAGCAATCGATCGATCGGCTCCACGGATTCCAAACCGAGGAGCATTAAAGCTGGAGGCTTTTCGCCATCTATTTCTGCTGCGATTGTCGTGTAGAGAGTTGTCGCCGATTTGGGCAAAAACAGTTGTCGCGGTTTCACGGGACAATTTGCTTGCAGCCGATCGACTATTTGCTGCCGCAAAGCTAGCGAGTTGCAGTTGACTAAAACGAAAGAAAAGTAACCTTGGGAAAGACGGAGCGCCCGAATTAAAGTTGAGAACGACCGCTCGTTATATTTAGCTGAGTCGTACTTAGCTGCATCGTCTTTAGCTGTATTTTCTGAGCTTTGCTCGACAAACATAAATTGCATATTTTTTATCTAGTTTTAGAGATTTTCTAGATTAAATGATGTTTCTAAAGAAAATGTGAAGATCGGAAATTTATTTTTTCCTTTAAAAACATTTGGGTCACTATACCACGGTTTTAAATTAATATCAATAGTCCGAGCGCAATATTCCGAGCGATAGATTTGGCTTGAAGCACTCAAAAAGAACCTGCGACGGCACAACACAAGTATAGCCACTGCAGAACGAAGAAGCATATTTGGCAATGGTTTCAGCAATTAATAACGTTCTAAATATTTGGCACAATTGCTAGATTAAATGTAATTTAAAATACCAAAAAATTACCTAAAATTCTCAGCCAGGGGCAAAGTAAACCAAAAACTTGCCCCAGCACCGGGAGTGCTAATTACCCCTATTTGGCCGCCGTGAGCACCAATAATTTGCCGACAAAGATATAGACCCAAACCCAAACCAACGGAGTGTCGGGATCGATCGCCCCTAACGTAAAGGTCAAAAAGATGTTCGCACTGTTCCGGCAATATTCCCGCCCCGTCATCTTTCACGGTACAGTAAATCATCCTACTTCCGGGATTGGGGATTGGGGATTGGGAATTGGTAATGGGGGATTGTGGATTAGTAATCGGTAATTTGTCGATGTTTTGTTTTGCTGTGCTTTGATTTATAGTTAATTTTTCCCCATTAATTACTTGAGCAGAAACAGTTAAATTCAGTCCCGGAAAATTGTGTTTCAAAGCATTAGCTATTAAATTAGAGAACACACGCCACAACTGAGTTTTGTCCGCATTCACGGCTGGCAAATCATCCGGCAATAAATTTTTAAAAGTAGCTTTACCCTCATTCATTAAAGGTTCCAAATCTGTCGCAGCAGCTTCAACTATCGCTTTCAAGTCAACCGATTCGCAGTGCAAAACCAAACCGCGCAATTCCCCGGCGTGAACTTCCAACAGCGAATTTATCAAGCGCAATTGCTGCTCGCTACCTTGAATCATCCGCTCCAAAATAGAACGGGGAATTGCGATCGAATCCCCGGTTTTCGTTTGCCAATTTTTCAGTACCATTAACATTCCCGCTACCGGGTTTCGCAAGTCGTGAGAAAGAGCGTGGATAAACAGCCGTAGCGATTCTTGTGCTTGTTTGCGCTGCGTGATATCCTCAATTAAACCCTCATAATAAAGCAGGGCGCCGCTGCTGTCTCGTACCGCCCGCGCCTTCTCGGAAATCCAGACAATACTGCCGTCACAGCGGTAAATTTTAGATTCAAAATCCGATACTGTGCCGCTTTCCTCGATCGATCGCAAAAACTCATTTCTGCGAGCCGGATCGACGTACAACTGCCGCTCAATATCAGTAAACTTTGTCGTCACTTCTTCCGGGGAATCGCAGCCGTAAATCCGCGCCAAAGCTGGATTGGCAGTAATATAACGACCATCGGGAGTGCTTTGAAAAATCCCCTCGCCCGCATTCTCAAAAATGCTGCGGTACTTCGCCTCCGCCGCCTCCAACTGCTGGTAAGCAGATTCCAACTCACGCCTGGTACTAAACTCTTTCCGTTGCAGACATTCGTACCAATAAACCGACAAATCGCAAATCAAACAAAACCAAAACAAATACAAGTACAACCCGGTCAACTTAAAAGCAGTATACTTAGCAAAACTTAGATTTAAAACCAAATTTATCCCGACGTGGCAAAACAAAACGCCGAGTTGAGAAATTAGGTGGAGGCGCCAGCGGACGGGCATCAGCGTAGCTTGGATCAGAAACGCTAAACTCCAGGTAAAAATTGGTAAGTCCCCGACTTGTGCGACAGCTAGCCCAATCTGTACAACCACCGTCAGCGACCACGAAAAACCCAAAAATAGCAAACCGGGATAGCGCTGTCCAAAGGAGGTTTTTTGCAATACAAAACAGGTCAACAAACCCAATTCTACAGCAGCGCTAGTGTACAAATAAACACTTTCAAACTCCTGGCGAGCTAAGAATCTTTCGCCCACAAAATAGACCGTTATTGTGAAGGCAAAAAAGATGGCAATTCCGACAGCAGGGCGCAGCCGATCTCGGAGGAAGCGATCGCGCCACACCTCGTAAACTGTTAATGCCTGAACTGATTTTGCCTTGCCCAAAGACTTCATATCATTTTAGATTTTAGATTTGAGATTTTAGATTGACAAAGATCGATCGTCCGAGTTGACAACAGGTAGCGAAAACCAGAAAGTCGAACCACCGCCGGGAGTGCTTTCGACGCCGATCGAGCCGCCGTGAGCTTTGATAATTTGCTTGGAGAGGTACAATCCCAAACCCAACCCTGTTAATTGTCGGCTATTAGGGTCTTGAACGTAAAGTTCAAACAAAGATTCCCGCTGTTTGGCGCTGATTCCCACTCCATTATCTGTTACAGTACAGCGAACCATTTTTACGGTGACACCCGGCAATTTGCTGCCGATATTGCCAATTTGGCCCTGATAGCGGGGCATTTTGCAACTGCCGTCGAGGTTGAATTTGGCCAGGGTTTCCTGATTTTTCTGGGTGGTTTCGCCCATCCTAGGACGATCGCCCGCAGCAGGTATCCGGTTAGCGATACAGCGGGCAATCTGAGTAGTTGGAGATGTTAAAGCCTGGGAATTTTCTTCATAACTTAGCGCTGTTTCAACTTCAATTACCTCGGCTTTAAAAGTTATATTGACTCCCGGAGGATTGTGTTTAATAGCATTAGTCAACAGATTTTCTAGCACCCGCTGCAAGTGTTGGCGATCGGCATTGACTTGTGGCAAATCCGCCGGAATTTCAAACGTCAAAGTTGCTTGATTTTTGGCCAGCATCGGTTCTAAATCGGCAACAATGGCTGAAGCTAAAGACGGCAAATGCAGCGGTACAGTATGGAGAACAATCCCTTTCACCTCGCTAGCGTGAGCGTCGAGCAGGGTATTAACCATAGTCAACTGGTGTTCGCTGGCCTGAACGATGCGCTGCAAAATCGATCGAGAAACCGGAACATCTTGTAGAGAGTCAGAGGGCGATTTGTTGAGCAAATTTTTCAGCAGTATTAACATTCCCATAACAGGAGTGCGGAGATTGTGAGAAACTGCGTGCAAAAATAGGTCTTTCAGGCGGTTGCTTTCTTGCAACTCGTGCATTTTTTGCTGTAGTTGGCGGGTGCGTTCCTCCACTTGAGATTCCAAGTTGGCATTGAGAGCTTTTACCTGCTGCAAAAGTTGGGCTTGCTGTAGGGCGATCGCCACTTGGGTAGCGAGTTTTTCCAACAAATCAATTTCAAATTCCTGCCACTGGCGGGGCCCGGAACACTGGTTGACGGCCAAGATCCCGAACAATTCATCCCCCAGGAAGATCGGCACATTTAACGTCGCTCTAATTTGATAATCGCTGTACAATTGGGCAATTGGAACGCTCTGTTGAACGCTAGCAGTATCGGAGATAGCTCGGACGCGGTTGTTAGCATAAAAAGTTTTCTGGTTTTCGAGCTGATTCTCGTCAGCGAGTACCCACCCCAAAAGAGAACGGCATTGGCCTCCCACAGACTCAGCCACAACCTTACCGTACACCGGGCTAGGAAGATTTACCCCGTCCGTGTCCACAATACCGATGAAAGCGCGGTCTGCCTTGAAAAATTGCCGGACTTCGGCAACAGTAGTATTGAGAATTTCTTCGAGGTCGAGGGAGTTGCGAATTCGCAGGGCGATTTCTGAGAGCAAGCGATCGCGATCGGAGGACGCCCGCAAAGCGGTTTCCGCGCGGTGGCGTTCGGTAACGTCTTGGACTGTGGCGGCGATCGCCCCTGACTCAATTGCCGACTGTTCGCAGACAGTGCGTTCGGAGCCATCTGGCAGCACAATTCGGTAGTTAATGCAATAGGCTTGGCGTTCCAACATAGCTTGGCGCTGCGATCGCGCCACCAATTCTCTGTCTTCTGGATGTACAGCTTGCAAAAAAACGGATGGTGTCGGTTTGACAGTTCCAGGAGCAAAACCCAAGAGGCGGTAAAGTTCGTTTGACCACCGCAATTCGATATGGGATATATGATGTTCTGCGGATTCTTGGCAGTTGTAAGTTGCTGTGAGGGCGGCGCAATTTAAATCCCAATTTCCCAACTGAGCGATGCGCTGAGCGTTGGCTAAACTAGCTTCGCGATCGCGCAGCCGGGCCGCCGTGCGGCGCACCTCAAAGAGCGCTTGCTGGCGTTCTGCTACGGCGGCGGCCAACATCAGAGCCACAAGGGCGATCGTACCGGTAAAAGCTTGTAAAAATAAAACCGCCTGTTTGAGATTATCGCTTTTGGCCAAAAACGGGCCGCCTCCCTGTACTGCTCCCCAAATCGCGATGTAAGAGACGATCGAATAAGCAAAAATCGCTCCTGCCGGTTGAAACCGCAGAGCGGCCCAAACTATCAGAGGAAAAGGCAGATACTCCAGCGGATACAGAGCGATAGCCGCTTGTGTTTTTGAGCAAAAAAACAGCCAGCTCACGCTCAGCAAGAGAGTCAGCCAGAGCGCGATTTCGGAATAATTAACAATTAAAAATAGAAGATTATAGCGGTTTGACTTTGCCGAAAATCTCCTGGAATAATTTGTAACTTGTGATGGGTAACTGTCCCAGTTAAAAAATGTTTTTAAACTTGAAATAATCCCAGGTTTTATCTCACATTTTACACCATTATCAAGGACAGGCAAGATGCCTGTTCCACAAGAAAATTCATCTCTTGTGGAACAGGCATCTTGCCTGTTCCTAAACAAGTAATTGAGAATAATGAAACATCTCAGTTTGAGTGGAAATTTAAAACTGTTAACCGCGTGGTTCAAAGTCAGGAGCACAGGCGTCACAATCAAAATTCCCATACCGTCTCCCAGCCACGTAGTCCACCAGTTGCGAGAGAAATTGCTCCACTGAGCCCAACCAAAAATGCACGTACCCAAGTTGCCGAGGATAGAGCCTAGTAAAGTAGACCCGATGACAGCCCCCGCTACTAAAGCCAGAACATCTCGCAGTCGATCGAGTTTAGTAGAAAATCCGCTCCAAGTCAGCAAAGCCTCTCCAGCCAGCGCTTGCAGGGTGACGCTAAAGGCCGATGTGGCAATGACAGCCGACGGTACACCGCCGGTAGAGTTTAACAGCACTGAACCGAGGACAATTCCCGGCCACATCCGTCGCCCTTGCAGTAGCAGTGCCGCTAGAGCAATACCGGCGGGCGGCCACACGGGGGAGGCTTCGGCTTTCACCAGTCCCAGCATCGACGCTGCGAGTTTTCCGGTAACAAAGTAGGCCAGCGCCAGGATGCCGGTGTACAGAAGCGTTCGAGTGCGGCGGTTGAGCAGTTTCATGTTTAGGTGCGATCGAATCCTCCATTCCTAGTTTTTAATTTAGGCGGCCGATCGGCGATCGAACTTCCTCCTGACGACTCACCTGACTGGGGGAGTTGACTGTTGACTGTTGACTGTTGACTGTTGACTGTTAACTTATGACAACTGCCTACAGCCTACTGCCTACTGACTACTGACAAATGACTGCTTAAAATCCAAAAGTCCGCTTACCATCCGGCTTAACAGTAAGCCAATTGGTCTTTGCCATTGCCAGTTGTTCGTCAGAAACTGTAGCGTTGGTAAGATTCGCCCCGCACAAATTTGCTCCCCGCAAATTCGCCTTAGTCAAATAAGCCCCCGTCAAGTCAGCACCTCGGAAATCCGCCCCTTCAAAATTGGCAGTGCTGCAATAAGCCTCAGTCAAATTAGCATCTCGCAAATTCGCCTGAATTAACCGGGCGTGACCCAAATTCGCCCCCGACAAATCCGCTGCTTGCAAATTTGCCTTCACCAACCTAGCCTGATAAAAATTACTTCCCGCTAACTGCAATTTTTGCAGTTGCAGGCCAGACAGTTCGCAGTCAGCAAAATCGCGCTTGCCTTTAAAATATGCCGCTCGCAAGCTGTTGGTGTCCCACTTAGGAGCAACTTTCGATACCTTTGACGCTGCTAAATTGTCGCTAGAATGTCCAACCGTTCCGAAAGTTCTGCCGGACTCAGCCAGAGTCCGGGAAACTCTGGGCTGCATCCCCGTGTTCCCAGATTGGCCCAAGGAAGTTCTACCAGCGCGGGTGTGGTTCGATCGTAAATCTTGATTAATTTTACTCCTCGGCGGTGACCACGAAGAACCCTCGTCATTAAATATTGTCGGTTCTTCAACAGTACGAGAAGAGCCGTTGAATTGAGTTGCCAAGCCATCGACAAGACTTGGGTCTTCAAATTCGCCAGAGAGAGCTCTGAGGACATCTGCTGCCGATTGGAAGCGGTGGCCAACCATCGGCTTTAGCATTTTTTCGAGAATCCGCGCAAAATATGCGCTGACCTGAACGTGGGGCTGCCAAACAATTTCGCCGGTTACTCCATCAAAATCTAAATCCTTGGGCGACTTTCCTGTCAACAAGTACAAGCAAGTCATCCCCACCGCGTAGATGTCGCTGGCAAATATCGGCCGCAGCGCCATTTGTTCCGGCGGAGCAAAACTAAATGTGCCGACTGAAAATTTCGTGTTGGCGCTTTGGTCGGCGGGGTCTAATAATATTGTTTGGCTAACTTGGTCTTTTACCGCTCCGAAATCAATCAGAACTAAGTGCCCGTCTTGAACTCGGCGAATAATATTTGCGGGTTTGATGTCTCGGTGAATTACTCCTTGGCTGTGGATATATTGCACTACTGGCAGAATTTCTAATAGAAAATTTTTAACGTCAGATTCGTTGAAACGGCCTGAGTGCTTGACTTCTTGTTTCAAAGTCGAGCCTCTAACATACTCTTGAACTAAGTAAAATTGCTGTTCGGTTTCAAAATAGTCTAGCAGCCTCGGTACTTGCGGGTGGTCGCCCAGTTGGCCGAGGGTTTTTGCCTCTCGCTTGAATAATTCCCGCGCCATTTCTAAAACTCGCGGCGACGAACTACTGGGTCGCAGTTGCTTGACTACACAACTCGGTTGACCGGGCAAAGAGATGTCTTTTGCCAGAAAAGTAGCTCCAAAACCTCCTTGTCCTAACGGTTCAATAACTCGGTAGCGAGCGCGCAGCAATAACCGCGCGCCGCAAGTCTGACACTGAAGAATAGAGTCAGCAGGGTTTTGAGGATGGGGACAGCCCGGATTTACGCAGTAGCTCATATTGATTGAGTTTGCCTATGTTGTTCTGATCTTGTCAGCGCCGCTCGACTGCACAAATAGCCTGTTCCTGCTTCTGGTAGACATACTAATCTATCAGGTTTCGGCAAGCCGTGCCTTCGATTGCGAATTGGAATTGCACCTAAGTCTTTTATGCCGATATCTTTTCCCTATTTTGATTATCTCGCTGCAGTGAGTTTTTTCGGTTGATTATCCTTGAAGATAGTTTAAAGACTTGCTAAAGTTGTGCTTTTTTGTGTAAAGTCTTTCTAAACTTAAGTGCTTTTTGCCTTGTTAGATGTATCTAGCATACCTCATTCTCGGAATGAGAATGCTACTCATCCCCCAGTAGACATCTACCTTTGGGCCGATCGCTCGTTTTTGCTTATGTATACCGCAAAACTATTGACAAATTTAAATTATTATGGTAGCAAAGGCTTTGCCGAATCAATTCTGTGACTGCACAGTCGAAGCCTGCCGGCGCAGACTAATGACTAATAACTACCGATCGCTGACAACTAACTACTGACTAAATTATGCGTATTTCTCTAAACTGGCTGCGGGAATTGGTGGATGTGTCGATATCCCCGGAAGAATTAGCCGAAACCCTGACAATGGCCGGGTTTGAAGTCGAAGATATCGAAGACCGCCGCCCGTGGGCAAGCGGTGTAGTTTTGGGCAAAATCATCGCCTGCGAACAGCATCCGAATGCAGACAAATTGAGAGTTTGTCAAGTGGATGTCGGCTCTGGTGAAGCTTTGAATATTGTTTGCGGCGCACCCAACGCTAGAGCAGACATTTACGTGCCTGTCGCTGTTGTCGGCACTTATTTATCGACTATTGATTTAAAGATTAAACCTGCTAAATTGCGGGGCGTTCCTTCCGAAGGAATGATTTGTTCCCTGGCAGAATTGGGACTATCTAAAGAGTCAGCCGGGATTCACATTTTTGAGTTAGAAAATCCCGAATTGGGCAGCGATATTCGCCCGCTTTTGGGTTTAGATGACGTGATTTTAGACTTGACAGCAACGGCCAACCGGGCTGACGCTTTGAGCATGGTGGGTGTAGCGCGGGAAGTGGCGGCGCTGACTGGGGCGAGTTTGAGAATTCCCGAAGCGAATGGTGTGGCGATTGAGGGCAAAGAAACTCCTGGTTTGGCAGTAGAAATATCCGAACCGCAAGGATGCCCGATTTACATCGGCACGGCAATTGAAGGTGTGAAAATTGCTGCTTCTCCAGCTTGGTTGCAGCAGCGGTTGCAGGCGGCGGGAGTGCGGCCAATTAATAATGTAGTTGACGTAACTAATTACATTTTGCTGGAATGGGGACAACCGCTGCACGCTTTCGATCGCGATCGCCTGCAATCTTTCACTGGTACTCAAGATATCAGCATCGGCGTCCGCTTTGCCAAAACAGGGGAATCCTTCAAAACCTTGGACGGACAAAACCGCAATTTGCAAGCACAAAATCTGTTAATTACGGCTAGCGACAAACCCGTTGCCTTAGCTGGAGTAATGGGTGGCGAAGATACGGAAGTTCACGAAGGAACGCAAAATTTAGTTTTGGAAGCAGCGATTTTTGACCAGGCAACGATTCGCCGTTCGGCGCGCGCTCAAGGCCTGCGGAGCGAGGCTTCGATCCGCTACGAACGGGGGGTGAATCAGGCGGCCTTGACGACGGCCTGCAACCGCGCTGTTGCCCTCATTTTGGAGTTGGCTGGAGGCGCTGCGACGGTGCAGAAAACGGCGAGTTCGGGCGAGGATTTGAGTTTTTCGCGATCGCTCGAATTGCGTTTAGACCGAGTAAATCTGGTTTTGGGGCAGTTGAAAAGAGGACAAACGGGCGGTTCTAAATATCTGGAACCGGAAGAGGTAAAAAATATTCTGACAGCCTTGGGATGCGAAGTTGTTCCAACGGAAAAAGAACGGGTGTTTGGGATAACTGTTCCTCCTTACCGTTACCGCGATTTAGAAAGGGAAATTGACTTAATTGAAGAAGTTGCCAGACTCCACGGTTATGACAATTTCTGCGATACTTTGCCCAGCAAAACGGAACCCGGTTATCTGTCACCGGAATACGCGGCAATTCGGAATGTGCGATCGGCTTTTCGGGCGGCCGGTTTGACGGAGTTGATGCACTATTCTTTAGTGAAAACTGAGGGAGACAATCAGGTGGTGCTGGCGAATCCGCTGTTTGTGGAGTATTCGGCTTTGCGGACTGAAATGCTGTCGGGTTTGATTGATGCTTTTCAGTACAATTTGGAACAGGGAAATGGGGCGCTAAACGGTTTTGAAGTCGGCCGCATTTTCTGGAAGGAAGAGGGCGGGCAGGATGCCCAACCCCTACTCCCCACAAAGAAGGAAGCCGATGCAGTTGCGGGGATTATTGGCGGCGATCCGACTGTGTGGAAATGGCAGCAGGGAGGGCGCGATCGACCTTTGACTTGGTTTGAGGCAAAAGGTATTTTGGAAAGCGCATTTCAAGAGTTGGGTTTGTCGGTGGAATATCAAAGCGATTCCTCTAATACACGCTTGCATCCTGGCCGCACGGCTGCGTTATCGTTAAACGGGAAACATTTAGGGGTTTTTGGACAGTTGCACCCGCAATTGCAGCAGGAAAAGGATTTGCCTGAGCAGGTTTACGTGTTTCAATTAGATTTAGCGGTGCTGTTGGGTGAATTAGGGCGATCGCACAACTTAACTCGCAAATTCGCGAATTATTCGAGTTTCCCCGCTTCTGACAGAGACATTGCGTTTTTCGCACCGATTGAAGTTCCGGTTGTTGAGATGCAGAGTGCGATGAAAAAGGCGGCGGGTAGTTTGCTGGATTCAGTGGAATTGTTCGACGAATATCGGGGCGACAACGTACCGGCGGGACAGCGCAGTTTGGCTTTTCGGTTAATTTACCGCGCGGGCGATCGAACTTTGAGCGAAACCGATGTCGAACCGGCCCAACAAAAAGTGCGCGATGTTTTAGTTGAGAAATTCGGCGTTAGTTTGAGAAGCTAAAATAAGCCGCTACTCACTAATAAACCGCCAGGGAATGAATTCCCTGGCTCAAAGCTAAAGTCCTCTTAAGAGGACTAATAAGATTTACGGATTACCAGGTAAATTTGCCATTTTGAGCAAAGCGAAGAATCTCAAATTATTGCAATAAAACCGTCTAAAGTGCATAATTGCTAACTAATGAACTCTTCAGTCCTCTTGAGAGGACTTCAGCTTTGAGGCGGGGGTTTCAACCCCTGCCGGACTCAGGGAAAAAGCGTTAAATTAACACCACTGGCCGCAACATCTCCTCAGCCATTAAAGTAATAAATTTCTCCTCTTATCTAACAATTCTCTCTCTTTTCCCTCTTCCTCTGCGCCCTCTGCGCCCTCTGCGGTTCATTAATCTTATTCTTAAAATTTTAGTTAAATCCTCTTACTCTTATTGTACAATAACTTTTAAACAAATTCATCTAAGGCTCAAAACCGTGACCAAATATGTAATGTGGGGAAGTTACTGCGAAGACGTTCTCGAAAAACGCGCTCCGTTTCGAGACGCTCATTTAGCCGGATTGGCTAAGCAGAAGGAATCGGGCGTGTTAAGTACGATCGGGCCTACAAAAGATTTAACAAAAGTTTTTGCAATTTACGAAGCAGAAGATGAGGCGGCCGTGCGAGAATTGGTGGAAGCCGATCCTTATTGGGTAAATGGGGTTTGGACTGAGTACGATGTGAAAGAGTGGATTCAAGCTTTTTAAAGGAGTTAACAGGGTGAACATCTTAAGATTGGATGCCAGCGATTTAGTGCCAGTAGACTATGGCGATTTGCTGGACAAGATTTTAGAAACATTGCAGACTAAAAACCCGTTTAGCGTATCAGAAGACAGCCGCCGCTTGCTAATTGATATTGACACCATTGCTGCGGATGTTTCCAACAAGCAAGTGCGGCAACCCTTGGGTTCTTTTGAACCCCAAGCAGATTCTGCCACTGTTAACTTACCGCCGGAAATTGAGGAGCGTTTTGGCAGTCAAGTTAGACAGATTCAACAGTGTTTGCGGCAGCAATTAGAATCTAAACTGCCTCAAAATACCTCGATTGAAAGGTTTGTCGCTAGTTTGATTAGTCCCTTAGACTCACCCTATTTTCGCGGAAACGGCCAAGAGTTAGGCTTTAAATACGATTTTGGCACCCGCCACACTTCTTTACAAAAAGAAAGGCTAACTTTGGAAAGCCGAGGTACTGGAAGCCATGCAGCTTTAAAATTGCATAAATTGACCGTTGCCGTCCGAAATACTGATATTTTTGAACAAGAACTCAAGCAGGGTTTGCAAAACTATATCAATGAAAATGCCGAGACTAGCAGTGAGAAAGAAGACCTTAACCACCGTCTTGATGAGATGGTTAAAAATCCTGACTCGGATTTTCACAAATTAATCCGACTGGTAGATAAAGAAACTTTGGGGAAAATTAACAAAGAAGCTAAGATTATTTATTTGGACTATCTGCTAGAACACATTCGCGATAGCAGTACAGATACTGTAGGAATCATCTACTTACAAGACTTGATTCGTCGCCTCAGATTGATAGAAGATTATATCAACGATCCAAGTAAATCTGATGGCGATCACGAGGTTAATTATGCTGGTATTAGAGTTAATTACAGAGAGATATTTGCGAGAGCGGAAGCCTTAGATTTTCTGCCAATTATTGCCATTGTAGAAGGTTACTTGGGAGAAAGCACGGACAATCATCGGAACGAACGTAAATTTATCTTTGGTCTCAAAATCAAATTTAACAACCCAGTTCAATCGCGCGGCGGAAAAGAAGCATTTGAATATTATCTGAATCTACTAAATCCCGATAGTGAGGAACACAAAGCAGAACTTACCGAAGATGCTAATACCGAAACCTTCGTCCGCAAAGTGTTAAAAATAGCATTGCTGTACTATTTTGTGTTTGCTTCTCGGAGCGACCCACTCGCACAAAATTACAACCCTGAATCTGAGCTGAATCATCACCCGATCGCCATATTTGAGCAAAGAGTATTGCCAGTCCTACAAGGTTCTGATGATGAGGCAAAAAGAGAGCTATTTCGCAACTTTATTAAAGGATTTAATCAGTTTAATATAAAGCACAAAATTACGCATCTGAGAAGAATGCTAAAAGGCTTTCTGGAGCGTCAAACAATTTTACCAACCCGAACAGAAACGCGACACGTAAACCTCAAAATTGGTCTGGTAGAGGATATTGACAATATTTTGACTACTGGTAAATTTTTTAATGAAATTATGGAGCGAAATTACAAGCAAACGCTCCATTATATTACCGTCAAAGATCCTAGTGTCGATGAAAGATCTATTTGTCAGCTACCAGTCAATATCACCATAGAAGATGTCCGCTATTTTCCTACTGATGAACGCCAAAATTTCAGCATGGAATACAATATCCAAGATGTCGATGTTTTGCCTGTAGCTTCAGTTCCCGAAAGTCGGATGAGTGCATATAACAATTTTTTCAAGCAGTATAAGTTGCTGTTATTCCGGTATAACAACAGACGACTAGACAGCGGTGATAAAGGTTTACAACCTGCCGCGATTTTTGTATATAAGTTTACCATGCTGCTGCTGTCCTATATCTGTCTGAGGATATTGCTTGAAAATACTGCGGGCAACTTATTTATTCCGATGGTGAGACTTCACGAAGGCGACGACAAAAACCCTTCGCCGTCAGAAAAATTTATGGCCAATCTTTCCAAAACGTTGTCTCATGTTTTGAGTCAAAAACAACGCTCAACTTCTCAAGGATTTCGGATTAGAAAAACGCCCAATGGTTTCACAATTCGTAACGGCTTGAGTTCCCTGTATTCAATCCTTCCTAAAAAGTTTCGCTTCGACGACAATGTTCAGCTAGCTTCCGAGTTAGACAAGTTAGCAATTATTGTTGTTTCCAGTCGAGATAGTGATGCGAAAAAAGGTAATCAAAACCGCTTCCAAAGACAAGCTAGTTTAATCGGAGAAGTTGTCGGTATCAATCGCCTAGACGATAGCACAATTCAAGTTGAAATGCTGAAAACACTTTCCGAAAATTACAGTGTCAGTCGTCTTTATTCTGAGCCGTTAATCCTTGAAGATGTCATGAGCCAGCTTTATCAGCAAGGATATCGAAATTTCGCATATATTTCCCAAGCACCTTACATGAGTAGGTTGCATATTACCAAGACTGAGGAAGATGAGGAATTGTCTTTCATGTCAAAAAAATTGCTCCGAACTTTGAAAGGAGAGCGCCGAGATATCAAAATTTATCCGATATTCTTTGACAAATACTATGTCCGCAGTTTCCTCGGCGATAAGGGAAAATCCTTTTATATTCAGGATGCAATGGAGCTTGAAAGCTTGTTTGCAGATACCAGTCAGCAAGCTGTGATGTTTTTCAACTTGTTTAACGGAATTAGAGTCAGGGAGGAAAAAAACTTTTATAACGGTGTGATTTCTTACTCGACTCTGTTGAATATCTATCAAGGTATCCTAGACGATCAAGATATTCGTGAAGGTTTGATTTATGATGGTGCAATCAAAAATACTTTGCTACATTATCTAACAATATTCCACTTTTCTCGGTATGAAGCTCGTCACAATATTAGTTTAAAACTTGACCCCTACGAGCGAATTATTGGCGATGAATCGGTTGGTGCTTTGTCTATATTTAGTCATGCTGGCGGTAGCACAGATTTTAATTCCCTGGCATTTTTGAATAAGGTAAGAGAAGTATTGAATGTCGGTGAGGGAGGTATTAATCATGATTGGTGAAGATTTTGGGCGGCTGTTTGAGGTGGGATTTAATATCGGGATTCTGGCATATATTCAGCGGGAAAATATAGCTCATAATTTTGGTGATTCCTATCGTCTAGATTTGCATAAACTCAAATTGCCAAAGATGATGGCGGAAATTACCAGAGAAGCTAATTTGCTCGGTAGTTTGGATGGTAAAATTGTTGAAAAATGGAGCTTATTTTTTGTTCAAAAAGGCTTTTTGGGTGGGTTAAATTTTTTCCGGGAGTACATCAAATCTACTGGCTGGAATTTAAAGTTGGTGAATATTTTGTACTGTCAGTGCAGTTTTAGCGATGCTAACAGTATCAGAACTTATAATAAGGATGCAAAAGCAGGATTTAAAGAGGTATTATCTCAGTTAAAAACTGCGAAACCCAATTTATCAGGCGATGAGATTAACTCCTACATCCGTCGCTACAAGGAAAAAGGCGAGTTTTTGCAAGCTGATACCCTGATTTTGTTACAGAATGGTAAGGATTTTAGAATTCTGTGCGTTGATTTATCTGTGTTTACTCCCCCGTTGACTTCGGAAAAAGTCGAGAATCTGAACGAAATAGAGGTGATGCGGAAGTCTTTGCTCAGAGAAATTAGCTATTTGCGATCGAAAAGTGTTTTTTCTAATCTGCGAATCGATACTAGCACTTTAGGTGTTGATTTCTCCGAGGATTTAAAACGCTATTTTACGGCTTTTAAGTATAAGGATAAGGAAAGCGCTAAGTTGATTCAGGCGGGTAGCTACGCTCACAGCTTCTACGGTTTTCTGCAAACAACTGGTATTATTCCTCATGATGCTGAGGTTTTGTTGAATGTTGTCGGTTATAGCGATCGCAATATTAGCGCTATTTCCCTACGCAAGGACAAAATTAAGTTATTAGCAACTTGTGCCCAAATTTACCAGAATGAAGCGAAAGGTAAAGAGATTAGCGATGCTCGCAGCGAAGTTTTGGATGTTGTTCAACTAAACGCGGCTCGCAGTTTTAAAGAAGGCAAAAATTTTGTTGATGCTCTGTTAGGAATTGGTAAAAATGTCACTGAACCTGTACCTCATACAGAGCGGATTGATAATTTTGCTAATTCCATAGATATTATATCAGATAAACTGGCAAATGATTTGCAAATCGATCGCGGATTACATCTGAGAAATGCTCATGCTCAATTGATTGTGAAAGCGCTTCAATCTGATGAAAGTTATATCTTTTTGACGGGGAATCCGGGAATTGGGAAAACAACTGCGATCGCCAATTTCCTAAGCAGCCATATCGACGACGGTTTCTTATTTCTGTACGTCAGTCCCCGCAAGCAAGTAAACTTGGATATTATCGAAAAATTCAAAGATAAAAATACTGGTTTGCTGTGCGACGATCGATTATTTTGTATCAACACTAACGCCGATATCATCAAAAGTAATTCAGGACACTGTACCGTCAAGTACGCATCGAATAGCTATCGCAAAGATTTCACCAAAAAAACTGTTCGCTACCTCAAGGATAATTCAGAAATTCAGAGGAAGGAATATCATCAATCAGAACTTGAAAAAAAGGGAGAAACAGTAATTAAACCCGTTAACCCCAAAGGAAATGGAGTGCTCAAGAGCATTTGCGAAGGTATATACGCGCTGATCAATGAGCAGGTATCTAGTAATATCGTAGCTACAGTTTCTATTCAATCGGTGAAGATGAAAGAAAACCGACAAAATACCCTAGAGCATTTAGAAAAAATATTTCAAGATACTTACAATCAAATCGCAAAAAAAGTTATTTCTGGAAAAATGCAAGAAATATCCAGTCGCATCAAACATATTTTTATTATGATAGATGAAATTACGGGAGATGATGGTGGCGTTGAGTTTTTAGCCGGAATTGGCAAGATTGTCAAAAAACATGAGTTACACAAGCTGGAACACGGCTTTAATACTAAAATTATTGTCGCAGATGCTTCGATTGTGGACTGCGATGTGATTAAACAACACCTTGATAACACGTCACCGGAACCGGACAAAATCTATTTTAAAAAGTTAGCGAAAGATTCTGAAGAAATTCAACCTTTACAAGTTATTCCTTTTAACTTTAACAATCTAGCTGCCAAGGTTATTAATGCGAATTCCTACCCGGCGCGCAGTTTAGATATCACTTACAAGGTATTTGTAGAAAGTGTGAAATATCAGGAAGATGCACCTTTAAAACAAAATAGTAATTTAGTAAAGCGGGTACAGTCTGAAATAATTGAGGATATCAATCAGCGATTAGCAATCCCTGGTGTCGAACAAATTATAGTATATATTCAAAACAAGCAAAGATTGGCAGAATTAATTGAAAAAATTAAAGCTAGTCGCGAAAAGTTTGAGCAGTTTACCGGTTATCTGGAAATTCACGCGAATATCTCGGAAGACGAGAAAGAAAAAATACAGAAATACAAAAATACAGCTAAAGTAATCTTTATGACTGCATCGGGAAGTCGCGGACTTTCTTTCCCGAAAACTAAGCATATTTTAGTTGATATTCCCCGCTTTCAGATTGAGAAAAATCTCATGGAAATCATACAGGTGATTTATCGGGGACGCGGAGAATATGACAACGGTAAAACCCTTGATGGTGAAGACAAAGAATTAGTTTTTTACCTATCTGATACCGCAGTTTATTACGCTGATGATGCGGAACTTTCCCTGCAAGAAAGCAAATTGAGTTTGTTGAATTTATTGCTAATTCTGAAGACGGCGGTGATGACGCGAATTTCGGGATACGGTTATTTAGGTAGGGAAAAGTTTTTGATGATTCCCATCGGCGGTAAGTCGGTTTCCGCAGTAGGGGATACATTTAGCAGCAAAATGGCGGCTCTAATTAAGACATTAAAGAGCGAGAGCCAGCGAGGAAATATGTTGTTTAAGGAGGTTTATACGAGTCTGGAACAGCTTTTGAGTCGCGGGGATTATGTTTTGAAAAATTCTGATAAGTCTCGTCAAAAGGGCGATTTTTATCTGGAAATGCGGGACGATTTTAATCGTAAGTTTTTGGAAAAGTGCAATCCTCTTGATGGTTTGTTGAGCTATGATAATTTAGAAATCGGTCATGTTTGCGGTAGTTTGTTGCTCGTACCTCTAGCTAAGCAAAATTTGGTAGAAACATACCAGATGCGGCTGCATCGAGAAATTAAGGAATGTCTAGAGAAGAAGTTGCTGCACAAAATGTGTCTAATTAGGGATAGCGATTCGTCCCCGGAGAATGTAATATCGGCTATAAGAGGAGGTGCGATCGAGCTTTTGCAATTTCTCAACAGCGAAGTCGAGAAAACTCAGTATTTTGAAGAGCAGAGTCAGCAGTTCGATCGCTATTATGCCATACCGCTGTTTGCTTTTGTCAGCGGGGAGGAGATGCAGGAGTATTTTGCTGACAGCCAACTGGAAGAACCGGAAGATAGGCGGTTTCGGGATATTTTGTCGGCTTATGTGCGATCGATCTACCCTATAGACAGTGTAATGCCGATCGGACACAAGTATCGAGATTTCCCATTTATCGTGTTTAGAAGCTACAGTTTAGAGCAAAGTCGAGAAAAGATTTTTACAGATAAATATCTTTTAAGTTCCAACGAATTGAACGTGCTCAATTTAATTTTGTCGAAGCAGGTAAACTGAAAATTGTAGGTGCGTCAGACTATTTTAGATTTTAGATTTTAGATTTTAGATTGGGAATCAAGGATGACCGAAAGCATCAGGATACAAGCCCCCGGATTCATCCGTCCAGAAATAGAAAACCTGTATCCGATAAACACGCCCCCCAATTTATCCGTGGGGTCAAGGCTTCAATCTAAAATCTAAAATCTAAAATCTAAAATCGATTGACGCACCCTACTTGCTACTTGCTAACTTCAAACGGCGTGTATTTCCCCCCCAAAGCTTCGACGATGGCGCGAGTATTAGCCGACATCATTTTCACATAAGAATCACCCTCGCTTCCGGGGGTTCCAATCGAATCGGAATAAAGTTGCTGCGCCGCCAATTTCACCCCCGCTTCCTCCGCCACTGTTCTAATCAGTTGCGGGTTAATTGTAGTTTCGGCAAAAATAGCAGGAACTCCCGCAGCTTTCACCGATTCTACTAACTTTTGCACCGTTTGAGCGCTCGGCTGTTCCTCGGTACTAATCCCGATCAAACTGTTAGCCTCTCCCAATCCGTAGGCGCGGCTGTAATATTGAAAAGCATCGTGACTTGTGACTAATTTGCGCTGATTTTCGGGAATAGTTTTAATCTGTTGTTCTATCCAACTATCCAAGCGTTTTAACTCTTCAGTAAGTTTCACAGCATTCTGCGTAAACTTCTCCCGATCTTCCGGCGACAGTTCGATTAGCGCATCCCGAATCGCTTCCACCATTTGAACGGCATTTTCCACATTTCCCCAAACGTGCGGATCGGGTACAGTATTGCCTTCTTTATTCAGTAGCAAAGGCTTGACAACTTCCCCCACTGCTAATTTCCTCGCCTTAATTCCGGCGGCATTCATCATCCTAATTAATCCCGGTTCCAAATTGTAACCGTTATACAAAATTAAGTTAGCTTGTTCTAAAGCTTGAGAATCTTTTGGCACCGGTTCGTAAACGTGAGGATCGGTTCCCGGCTGCAAAATTCCTGTTAACTGAATTTCGTCGCCCGCTACTCGATCGGTCAAATCCTCAATAATTGTGCTGGTAGCAACTACCTTGGGTTTAGCATCTGCCTGTGGAGAGAGGCGATCGCCCTGGGTTTGAGCGCAACTAAATAAACCCACAGTCAAAATGCCGCAAGCAATAGTTCTAATCCAAAATGCCTTGGACTTGTCCCATCCAGGGGCGGCGGTTTCAATCCCCGACTCACGGCTAAACTCCCCTTTATCGGATTGCTTCACAATCGCCGTCGGTTTTAACTCACATCTTGCACCATTCTCAATAACTTGTTTAGGAACAGGCAAGATGCCTGTTCCACAGGAAAACTCACTCTTTGTGGAACGGGCATCTTGCCCGTTCTGGGCGGGCAGGATGCCCACCCCACAAGAAAACTCACTCTTTGTGGAACGGGCATCTTGCCCGTTCTTGACGGGCAGGATGCCCACCCCACCAGAAAACTCACTCTTTGTGGAACGGGCATCTTGCCCGTTCTTGAGAAGGGTGGAAGATATCAGTTTTAACCGACTTGAGATTTTCGCCGCCAAACCTATGGTTTGAGGGGTTTCGAGCTTGCACTGTCCCATTATCTACCTCTCGTGCGTTCCAGATTATTCCTATTTACCGATGATTTCATATTCTTTTCATTTTTACAGTAAACTTAATAAAAAGGAGATAGACTCACCGCCATGAATACCGCCGCCTTGCCCAACGAGAATCCTTGGTCTAAAATGGTTTGCCACCTCAAAGACAGCGCTACGGACACTGAAATTATCGCTGTTAAGCACTTAGCAGTAAACTACCGCACGGTAGAGGCACTCAGAGATATCAATCTTTCCGTCAAACCGGGAAGGCTGACGGGTATTATTGGCCCCAACGGTGCCGGCAAAAGCACCCTAATCAAAGCAATGTTGGGCTTAATTCCCGCCGATCGCGGCACTGTTACCTGGGGCGAAGAAGCGATCGCCGATCGACTCGAAACAGTAGCCTACGTGCCCCAGCGATCGCAAATTGACTGGAACTATCCCGCCACCGTTTGGGATGTCGTGATGATGGGAAGAGTCAGAAAAGCCGGATGGTTTCGCCGCTTCTCGGCAGCTAGCCGCCGCACCGCTGCCGATGCCTTAGAAAGAGTAGGCATGAGTGCTTACAAAGACAGACCGATCGGACAACTTTCTGGCGGACAGCAACAGCGAGTATTTCTAGCGAGAGCATTAGCCCAAGAAGCCGCTATTTTCTGCTTTGATGAGCCGTTTGTCGGCGTTGACCAAAAAACTCAAAATATTATTTTTGACATCTTCCACGAGCTAGCAAATGCCGGAAAAATAGTCTTAGTAGTCAACCACGACTTAGGCGAATCAATCACCAATTTTGACGATTTAATTTTGCTCAATACAGAATTGATTGCCGCTGGTTCCCGCCAAGAAGTCCTAACAAAAGAAAACCTTTACCGCGCCTACGGCGGACAAGTAATGTTCTTTGCCGGACAAGCAGCTTAATTAGCCAGCCCTCAATCGATTTTAGATTTTAGATTTTAGATTTTAGATTGACCCCGCGGATAAATGCGGGGGCTTGAGGATTTTCGATTTTCGATTTGGGATTCCACGGATAAATCACGTGGCGGGTACCACCTTTGAAATTATTGGTCATTAATCTAGGATTTACACTCTTGAACCAGGTTTTTTTGATAATCTTGAATTGGGCAACGATAAATCTCGGATCAAACTCACATCTTGCATCATTCTCAAGAACAGGCTTTTCGGCCTGTTCCACAAGAAAATTCACTCTTTGTGGAACAGGCCGAAAAGCCTGTTCCTAAAAAGCTTATTGAGAATGGTGCAACATCTCAGATCAAACCGGGTTAGTTTGGTTTTTAGTCATTAATTAACTGTGATTTTATAATTTTATGATACAAACCTTAATTGAGCCGTTACAGTACGGATTCATGCAGCGATCGCTCCTAATTGCCATTCTCGTCGGCATCGTCTGCGCGATCGTCGGCAGCTACCTAATGGTACAGCGGCTGGCCTTGCTCGGAGACGCCATCAGCCACTCGGTTTTGCCCGGATTGGCGATCGCATTTATCCTCGGAGCAAATATTTTTATCGGCGCATTCATTGCCGGAGTTTTGAGTACAGTAATCATAGCTTGGATCAAAGCTCGATCGACAATCAAAGAAGACGCCGCGATGGGCATCGTATTTTCGGCATTCTTCGCCCTCGGCATCACCCTAATTACGATCGTCCAAAAAGACAACAAAATCGACCTCAACCACTTTCTTTTCGGCAACATCCTCGGCGTTACCGCCCAAGATGCGATCGACACAGCCGTCATAGTCGCCGTAGTCTTATTAGTTGTAGTATTCTTTTACAAAGAACTGCTATTTTACACATTCGATCCATTAGGAGCGCAAGCAACAGGTTTACCAGTAAACCTGCTCAACTTCGGACTGATGGTACTCATCGCCCTCACAATAGTTGCCAGCCTCAAAGCCGTTGGCGTCGTGCTAGTCTTGTCCCTATTAATTACACCTGCAAGTACCGCCTATCTCCTAGTCACTCGTCTGCACCAAGTAATGATTTTAGGCGCAATAATCGGAGTTATTTCCAGCATTAGCGGAATGTATCTCAGCTACTTTTATAACTTACCATCCGGGCCCGCAATAGTTTTAGTTGCATCGGGGTTATTTGTGCTATCATTGCTGTTCAGTCCTACTCAAGGAATCCTCACCCAGCCCCGCACACACTCCGGTCAAATTCCTCCAATCTGGCGGGAATTGAAAAATTTAACCAAAGGCAGATAACAAATAACTTTGTAGTAACTCACATCTTGCACCATTCTCAAGAACAGGCTTTTCGGCCTGTTCCACAAGAAAATTCACTCTTTGTGGAACAGGCCGAAAAGCCTGTTCCTAAAAAGCTTATTGAGAATGGTGCAACATCTCAGATACTCCCGAATCGGGCGATCGCAACTGCGAACTATTGCTCAAAAAAACAGTACAATAACAAAAGTTAAAATTTCACGCCAACAAATCTACTAAGTTAAAAAAACATGAGCGTCAAAGTAGGAGACACCGCACCCGATTTTACCTTACCATCTCAAACTGGCACATCAGTCAGCCTCAAAGATTTTAAAGGTAAAAAAAACGTCATAGTCTACTTTTACCCCAAAGACGACACACCCGGATGCACGACTCAAGCTTGCGCTTTTCGAGATAGCTACGAAGTCTTCAAAGACGCAGGCGCAGAAGTCATAGGAATTAGCGAAGATTCGCAACAATCGCACCAGCAATTTTCTGCCAAATATCAGCTACCCTTTACACTGCTGAGCGATACTGGCAACAAAGTTCGGCAATTATACGGAGTTCCAGCTACCCTGTGGATTATGCCCGGTAGAGTAACTTATGTCATTGACAAAGAAGGCATTGTCAAGCATATTTTTGACTCGATGTTAGACTTCAAAGCACACGTTGCAGAAGCACTCAAAACTTTGGAAGCTATTAAAAGTTAGGTGGCGCGCGGGTGGCCAGAAACCGGGTTTTTTTACGAAAATGATTTGCTATCTAGCAGATTAGCTAAAAAACCCGGTTTCTTCGATATTGGCGCGAAAATCGCAGTGCAGGCCGCGCGTTTCCATTCAATTAGTTTCGCCAGCGAGTGGGGAGTTGGGCCAACAAATTTGGTGCGACCATTGCGCCGATGCAGGTCAGTTTCCATTCAATTAGTTTCCCCAGCCAGTGGGGATCACCAACACAGATTATCAAACTTGACCCCAGAGTTAACAAACTTTCCATTCAATTAGTTTCCCCAGCGAGTGGGGAGTGTCACGTTGTTCAATCGATTGGGCTAATCTTAAGCCGGAGTTTACCATTCGCCTCAATTTCTATATCTACATGATGCCTTCCGCTTGATGTCGCAACAGCAACAGTTCCAGCTAAGGCTCCGATACCAGCGCCAACTGCTGCTCCAACAGGGCCACCAACTATAAATCCAAGAATAGCACCTGCACCTGCACCAGCAAAAATATAGAGGGCAGAGTAGTTAATTGTAGTAACTCCAGCAGAAGAAGGGATGAATGCGCCTGTAGCTATATTTACCCACTCTCCCGATTTGTTCTTGTGTAACTCAAAAATGGTTTTTAACTTCTCTGGAAGGTCTGAATATCGCTCGTAGTCTGTAATAACTTCAACTTGCTCACTTTGCTCCAAGGCTGTCTTTAGCTCACGATAAAACATTTCTGTATCTGAGAAAACTAACTTCCGCATACATTCCATTCAATTAGTTTCACCTCCATTCTACACCCCAGACAGCGCAAGGAGTCTAGAGGGATATCTGCGACACCCGCGACAAAAAATTAAGGAACGGCCCAGGGACAGTTTTGGCAAGCTGCTGTATGTTAATTATCAGATAGATTTGCCCGATCGCTCAGAGAACGAATTCAGTCTGTGGGTGCAAAGATATATGGATAGCCCCCAAGTGCTTTCCCCGCCGAGTTTGGTAGAAAAACACCGACAAGCAGCGAAAGATTTAGTCGCGAGATACAGCTAGCTGGTAAAGACAGATTTTACCACTTGTTCGTAGTCAGCACCTCAGTCATGATTCTCTAAAAAACCAAGAAAGGACTAAAGTCCTTACTAAAAACTCGTGGTTCGTAGTAAGGACTTTAGTCCTTTTTTGCTAACGACTTGCAGCCATTAACAATTAGCACTCAGCAATTATCTAGCTTTTTGCAACACTCGATTTTTCAGATGTAGCGCTTTCGGCAGTTTTGCCATTTTTGCTATTACCGTTACCGTTGCTGTGCCGGGGTTGGATAACTCCATAGCCACCGTGAGTCTTGCGTTCGTAGAGTACGTTAATTTCGTCTGTTTCCGCATTACGGAACATATAGAAATCGTGATCGATAATCTGCAATTGTTCCAAAGCTTGTTGCACAGTCATTGGAGGCATAGCAAAATACTTAGTCCGTACCACCTCAGCAGGAAGTTCGGGAGTTCGATCGCCAATTAGATCCGCTACTACAGGATGTTCTTCAACTGCCGTAACCGTTTTAACACTACTCTGGATTTTGTTGTCGTGGCGTTTTTCCTTAAATTTCCGCAGTTGACGAGCTATCTTGTCGGCAACCAAATCTATGCTGGCATACAGGCTTTCCGTGCTTTCTTCAGCCCGAATAACGCTGCCGTTAGCATAAATTGTCACCTCAGCAGTCTGCTTAGGATTGATCCTGGGATTACGAGCCACCGATAGATGTATGTCCACTTCTGTAGTCAAATTTTGAAAATGGCTAACTGCCTTTTCCACCTTTTGATTGACGTACTCGCGAATCGCATCGGTGATTTCTATATTTTTACCCTGGATAACAAGCTTCATAGAGCTCCCTCCCTTCTGTAACTTCGGTATATTTTATACAGTAGCACTATGTATTCTCGAAAACACTTATCTTCCAAATCTTTTATTATATGTTGACAATTCTTGATTTAAACTGCGCCAATATTCCGTAATAACACTATTGACTTTTTTGCATGATTTCTCCTCTCATCCCTCAACAGTTAAATGCACAACCCTGTTTGCTCCTCGATTGGGGACAAGTTCCCTACTCCCAAGCTTGGGAAATTCAGCAAAAACTCGTGCAAGAACGCCGCGACAAGCCTGATTTGCCAGATGTCCTGATTTTGCTGGAACATCCGCCGGTTTACACTTTGGGAATGGGAGCAAAGCTGGAATTTCTGAAATTTGACCCAAGCCAAACTGGGGCGGAACTTCACCGAGTTGAGCGGGGCGGCGAGGTGACTTACCACTGTCCGGGCCAATTGGTGGGGTATCCGATTTTAAATTTGCGCCGTCACCAGCCTGATTTGCACTGGTATTTGCGGCAGTTGGAGGAAGTGCTGCTGGGGGTGCTGGAAGTTTTGGGGTTGAAGGGTTCGCGGGTTCCCGGTATGACTGGGGTTTGGGTGGATGGGTGCAAGCTAGGGGCGATCGGCATTAAAGTCAGCCGCTGGATTACGATGCACGGTTTTGCTTTAAATGTTTGTCCGGATCTCGCAGGCTTTGGGCAAATTGTACCTTGCGGGATTCCCGATCGACCTGTTGGCAGTTTAGAGCAGTTTATCCCCGGAATTGAGGTCGATCGAGTGCGATCGATCCTTGTCGCTGAGTTTGCTCGCGTTTTTGCAGTGGAAATTGTGCGATTCCCTACGGGATAGCTTCGCTTCACGAATGTGTAGGGTGCGTCGCTGTCAACCCTACTCCTAACCGCAGTCGGTTTTTTAAGTGCGATCGGGATCGTCTTCCTCATACACCATTAAATCGCCCGGTTGGCAGTTTAGCGCTTTGCACAGAGCATTGAGAGTGGATTCGTCAATTCTCGTGAGGCGACGGCGGGTTTTGAGTCTCGAAAACGAAGTTGGGTGCATTCCCACCAAAGCAGCCAACTCTTTGTTGCTGATATTACGCTCGGCCATTACAACTGCCAATTTCCAACGGATGACCACTGTTGATGCTCAATTAATAGCCTGGAGTTTGCAAGCTGATGTTACCATCCCGCAACCTTCACTATCCTTTAATTAACCGCTACGGTAAATTATTTGAGTTTGTCAGTTTACTAGAATCAGAAAATGAACTATGCTGAGGATGTACAAACGGAAAAGCGATCGCCCCTTGGCCTCGAAAACTCAAGGGCGATCGCTCTCCGACTATTTTGTAGTTAAAAATCATGATATCACAGCCAAAGTCAGTTCCCGAAATCCTGCGCGAAGAAATTCCCGACGCACCCACCGGCAAGCAACCGATCCGATTGTTGATTTGCGGGATTCCCAAAGGAGTCGAAAGCCTCATCAATCTGCTGCACGTTTTGGGTTTTGCAGAAGTTGGTGAATGGAGCCCGCCTTTACCGTCCCCGATCGCAGGCGAAGTAATGCGGATTTTAACCCGTTACTGGAAAGAATAATTTTTCAGGGCGATCGCCCTTTCTTGAGCAAAGTGCGATCGTTCTTAAATTATCAAAAACATCAGGCTTAATTCTCGACCCAATCACTTAGGAATGATAATTAAATAACTTCCACTCTTGAAAGTGGGATGGGCGTCCCGCCCGTCCACTCATGACGGGCGGGACGCCCATCCCACAATAACAATTAAAATTGTAAGTTATTTAATTCGCGCTCCTTAAAAACTCCAGAGTAAGGATGCTAAATATCGAATCGAATTAGCGCGGCGGTGTTTGCGAGACTTGGGGGTATAATGCGCGATCGCGGGCTTCTCTAACCTCAGACAGAAGCAAGACAGATGCAGAAATACGTCCTAAGAGTTTTGCGATCGCCCCTAGCATCAGGTAAGCTTCTTGTTAATTATTGCGCTCTGTTCAGGAGAAAAAATTTATGCCAGATATGTCCGGTCAAGACCCCTCGGAAATTAAAATGGCGACGGTTGATGAAGAAGAAAAAGGCGCAACGTTTAGCGGTACGGTCATCCTTGCTATCGATGTCGATGGTCCTGGGGAAGTCCTTTTCTTCAGAGACTTTTTGATTGAAGATTATAAAGGCGAACTTAACGCTTATCTGGCAACAGATGGCAATATAACGAAAAGCATTGATTTAGGCGAAGTTAAGCATAAGACCAGCAGCTTTAAGCTGCCAATTCCGGTGGGGACGGATACATCACCCTACAATACCGTCGTGCTGCGCGACGAAAAAAGCAAGAAAAAAGTTGTGACGATCAAGCTGTAAAATTTGCAATTTAGCTCGTAGTTGGGCCAAATTTGTTAGCGCAGCCCTCGAAGAGGATCGCCCTTTTTTTCCTGAAGTGCGATCGCTCTTAAATTAAGGTGCGTCACTTTCGCTCCAACAGTCCAGTTGTAAAGTGAGGCACCCTAATTTTTAAAATGGAATCGGATCGTAATCGGGATTTTCCGGTTCGTTAGACGAACTCGAAGATCGATCGGACTCAGAATTTGAAGACTGATGCGAGTTCCAATCCGAACTAGAGGTGCGGTTAGGGCCGCTTGGAGCGCTGTTTGAACTGCGGTTCCGCGATCCTAAAGGTACTACATTGCTCGGCACATTAGCCGGGGCGGTGTCGCGAATTTGAGCCGGTTCGGGGGCGGTTCTAGTTGGAGGAGCCGAACTCATGGCATCGGCGCCTACACTGTAAATCCTTTGAGCTGTCAGTTCAGCGCGCTTTTCTTTGATACCATCTATTTCGATCGTATTCATTCCCAGCCGACCTTCAATAATCACGCGATCGCCCTCGCGATATTTATCGTGAATTTCTTGAGCCAAATTGCCCCATCCTATCACCTTCAAACGTTCGGGCGGATCTTCAGGTTTTGGGCCGGGAAACTGCACCAGCATTTCAGCGATTGGAACTTGATTTTCAGGAGTATAACGGAGTTGCGGTTGTTGAGTTATTTCCGCCATCAAAATGCAGCTATTCATAAGAAAAATGGGTGTGAAACCCCGTCCTTCTAGGACGGCTTTACAATTAATTTGCAATGCGCCACGAGTTGTAAGACAAAAACTTACAATCCGCAGACAACGCATTTTGACACAACCGTTTGCCAGTACCTAAGCTGTGCAAACTAATTGTTTTCCGAGTTGGGTCTTTCTTCGTAGGCGACTCTTGCCAGCCACCTACGTAGCAAAACCCATACTTTCGGTGTTTGACGATTGAACCGCGTTTGAATCCCGCACTCAAAGTGCCGCCATACCTCGAACGGATGTGACCCGGAGCGTGTTGCAATCGGTGTAACTGGCGTCTGTGAAACTCAAGAGGAATTACTTCTATCAATGCAGTGTTATCGGGTTTAAAATGCCCCCCAACGCACCAGTTAGCTAGCACCCAAGAATCAACGCAGTGTGCCTCAAATTTGTTTGATAGCTTCTGCTTTGACTTAAGGAGTTCACTCAATTGACGTAATTCATAAGTATCCTTGCCCGTCTTAGTTTCAACACGAGCGATTTTCTCAAGCTCTGCATAGAACCATTGCTTGCCTACTCCTAGCGGACTAAACGATACATTCCACTTGCGTGCGTTTTTCCAGGTTCGGGCTTTGATATCTTCTACAACGAAAGTTGATATTGGGAACATCAAAGTCAGCCATTTAGTTATCCTTAATTTCCACTGCCACCTCGCCTTAGTTGATGGAGGCAGTCGATATTTGTTGACCAGTCGGTTGGCTCGGTTTTTGCGGCATGGCGTGTTGCGAAAACGCCTGGCGCGCCGCATATTTCGCCTGATCTCAACATGGTCTTTCACCCAATCAACAGCATGGGTTTGAATGTTGAGATAAGTATGCGCTTTGGATTTAACCGTAAACGCTTCTCGCTTCGATCCGGGATCGATACCAACTGCAATTGGTTGGCGGTGCGTGTTGGATGGTTCTATGTTGAGTCGAACGCAAAACACTCCTTTTTTCCAAAATGGTGTCGCCTTGCCAGACTTAATCCAACGCTTTGCCCTGCTTGGAGTTGTCGGCATTAAGGGTCTGTTTTCGCTATCTAAGACTGGAACAAACATTTACGGTAAGTCCTATTTCTAGGTTTGTATTTCCCTTCGCCACTGGCACATCCGAGCGGTTAAAAACTAGGGAGGTATTCTTAACGTCAGTTGGGATACCACTCCCAGATGGCTCAGTTTGTCTTGAAGACGCAGGCTAGACACTGTTTTAGTCTTGAATTAAGAAGCGGGTGTTGCTCCCTCTTTCAAGCCCCATCCCTTTTAGGGTGGGGTTAGTGACCTGTTATCTGTACGTAATTGGGCATCGGGAATTGGGCATCGGGAATTGGGAATTGGCCCGCGCAGGGACTTCGGGATTGGGAATTGGGCATGAACTTTCAAGTAAAAAGGTAAAACTTAAAATAACGCATTTTATTTTTTTACTTTTGCATTACCAATTTCCCATTGCCAATGCCCTGTTTGGCCAATGCCCAATTCCCGATTACACGTTACCAAATTTATCTTGGAGAACTGCCGCCTCGGCTTGACTGACAAAATCGTGAACGAGGGCGCGGTACTCCTTCAACGTTTCAGATACCCAATCTCGATCCTCACTGTTGGCGAAGATATGAACGGTCGGTTCACTGGCATCGGGTAAAACTAATACCCAATTGTCGTCGCTGTAGTTAAAAATCTTCACTCCATCTAATAATTCTAAACGATCGGGCGAATGAGTTTCTACTAAATGTCGCATTAGCGAACCCTTGATAGTCCAAGGACAGCGGACGCTGTAACTGCGGTGGGTGATGCGGGGAAGTTCCGCCTTGATCTGTCCGAGCGATCGCTCCTGAATCGTCATCATTTCTATCACTTTAGCAATGCAGAACATCCCGTCAAATCCGGGATGCAACTGCGGGAAAATAAAACCCATAAGGCCGCTGCCGCCCAAAACCACATTCGGGTTCCTGTTAGCGGCTTCCATCAAAGCAGTTGGGTTCGCCTTCGTGCGGATTACCTTGCTTTGATAGCGTCGGGCGATCGCCTCCACCGCAGAAGACGCATGAACCGGCACTACTACTGTACCTTTGGGATGAGAAGTCAGCATCAAATTTACCATCAACGCCGTCAGCATTTCCCCGCGAATCGCTATCCCAGACTCATCTACCAAAATGAGCTGTTCGCCGTTAGCCGATACCTGCACTCCAAAATTAGCGCTGAGTGCTTTCACCACCCGGCCGAGTTGGTCGAGCAAATATTCCCGTTCCCCGTTGCTTAGAGAAGTCTGTTTGAGACTGGCATTGAGAACCACCGCATCGCAGCCGAACTTGGCAAGCATTTGGGGCAGAATTGCTCCAGAAACCGCGTAAACGTAATCGATTACCACCTTAGAATTGCTGTAGCGTATTGCCTCAACATTCATCTGCCGCTCAAAAATGCGGTTGTAAACATCGAGAGCTTGGTTAAAGTACGTCATCTCTCCAATTTCGGGAATTAGAGCTCGCCGCAAATCTTCCTTAAAATAAGCCCCCTCGATTTTTTTCTCAGCTCCTTTAGTAATATTGATGCCTTTGATATCGAAGAATTCAATTAAAATGTGGTCGGAGCGATCGGGCGAAATGCGAACATGAATGCCGCCAGCAATTGATATCGTAGACGAAACCGTGCGCGCGATCGGAATTGCCGTCGATTCCAAATTGATCACATTAATTCCCACCGACATCAAACCCGCAATCAAAGACCTCGAAACCATCCGCGAAATGCTCCGCTGGTCACGAGAAACCGATACCGCAGTCCCCGGTTTCAAAGTCGAGCCATAAGCCGCGCCCAATTTCACTGCAAATTCCGGGGTAACATCCACATTTGCCAGTCCTTGAACGCCACGCTGACCGAACAAATTCCGCTTAGCTTGTTCTCCCCAAATTAAATTTTGATTTAACAGAGCGCCGGATTCAATATTTTTGCTCGGCCAGACGCGCACGCTCGGCCCCACTTGTGCTTCTTCTCCCACGATGGACATTGAACCGACGACAGCACCTTCGAGGACGTGAGCGCGCCTGTCTACGCGGGTACTCCGGCAAATCACGCAGGCCCTAAGATGAGCGTCTTCACCGACAATTGCTCCGTTCCAGACGATGGGACGTTTGAGATTAGCGTCGGCCCCCACAGTCACGTTATCTCCGATCACAGTACCTGCATCGATTTTAACTCTGGCTCCAATTCGGCAATTGTTGCCGATCATCGCCGGTACTTCGACGATCGCGCTATCGTCAATAAAAGTATTTTGACCTACCCAAAGTCCCGATCGAACTTCGTTGTAGTAGCTCAAATCCAGTTTGACCTTTCCCCGCAGCGCGTCGTACTGAGATTCCCGGTAAACATCTAGCTGACCGACATCGCACCAGTAACCCTCGGCGATGTAGCCGTACATCGGCTCATTTTTTTCCAGTAGCAGGGGAAACAAGTCTTTCGAGAAGTCGCACTCCTGATTTACCGGCAGGTAATCCAAGACTTCGGGTTCTAAAATATAAATGCCGGTATTGATAGTATCGGAGAAAATTTCGCTGCTAGAAGGCTTTTCCAGAAAGCGACTGATGCGGTAATTTTCCTCGGTAATCACGACCCCGAATTCCATCGGGTTGGGAACCCGAGTTAAAATTAACGTGGCTTTGGATTGCTGGCTACGGTGAAATTTGATCGCTGCCGTCAAGTCGAAGTCTGTGATGCTGTCGCCGCTGATGACCAGAAAAGTTCGATCGAGCAGTTCAGCAATATTTTTGACGCAACCAGCCGTACCCAGCGGTTGGTCTTCCTCCACAGCGTAAGTCATTTGAACGCCAAACTCTGCCCCGTCAGTAAAATATTCGCGCATGACATCGGGAAGGTAGTGCAGCGTCGCAATAATTTCCGTAATCTGATGCCTTTTTAGCAAATTAATAATGTGTTCTGCGATCGGGCGATTCAGAATCGGCACCATCGGTTTGGGCAAATCGCACGTCAGGGGTCTGAGCCTAGTTCCCGATCCCCCAGCCATCAGCACTGCACGCATAAAATCCTCCTTGCTTAAAAAGCTCTCTACCGCTATTGTCCGCTAGAAAAAGTTTGCCTGCTGTAATTCGTCGGCCGCGAGCTATCAGTTCTTAGTTAATTATCTTCGAGTAGTGACACGTCTGGTAAATCCCGTTCGGCCAGGCCGTCCCCCAACAGCAACCGATTTCAACCGAATTAGAACTTGCGGCATCGCACCACTCCCCCGGTCGAACTCGGATTTGTAGGGGATCTTGGGTGATACCAGTTAAAAAAAAGAATGCAACTGTAGGCCCGTACTCGAAACCCTTATCTCATCATTCCTTCCCAATTCTTTAATTCTTCACTTATTCAATCTTATAAGTCCTCAGAACGATCGACTTTTACCAGAAGTCCCTTCTTGCTTGCTCGGTGAAAGCTATTTCGGGGGTGTTATTTTTAAGTTTGTGGCCAGCGGGGATTTTGCAGTCTCTTTCGGAAGGTGGAATTACTACAGCTATCGGTGTGCCTTGGCGTCTGATAAATGATAGATTAAGGGTAGCGCTTTGACTAGCTGACCCAAAATCCTATCCATTGCTTAGGGGTTTTTTAAATGAGTACGTTAATTAGCTTGGCATTGCTGATCGCTTACGGTGGCGGTATTTGGAAATTTTGGAATGGGTTCGATCGCACTAACTTCGATCGAAGTTTTGCAAATCGCCTTAAGCTCTCGCTGCTCTGGCCCGCGTTAATTTTTAATAAGCCTTACCGCCAAAACTTTACAAAAGCTCTCAAAGCTTCTAAAAGGTAATTCAAGAATGTCTAAAAAGTCCGAACGCCCAGCAAGTACAAGCGAGCAAACTTGGTTTGCCAAAGGCAAATCAGATAGCTGGCAAGTTTTACTATCGCAGGTTGCTGCCCGGTTCGATCGCGAATACCGAGGAGAAGCTTTCGCCTTACCCGAAGAAGTCGAAGCAATGCCGATTTTCCTGGAATCAGTCGCAGGAACTCTCCAAGCAAAAACAGTTTCTCCCTTCTGGAAAATTGCCAAACCTCAAAAAAATCAGCGCTGTTTAGACATTGGCTGCGGAGTCAGCTTTCTCATCTACCCTTGGCGGGATTGGGAAGCCTATTTTTATGGTCAAGAAATCAGCAGCGCAGCGCGAGACGCCTTAAACGCTCGCGGCCCTCAGCTCAATTCTAAGCTGTTCAAAGGCGTAGAATGGGCCCCCGCTCACCAGTTAAATTACGAAGAGGCTCAGTTCGATTTATGCCTCGCTACAGGCTTTAGCTGTTACTATCCCATAGACTATTGGAATATTGTCATGGGAGAAGTAAAGCGGGTACTAAAACCGGGCGGTCATTTTGTTTTTGATGTCCTCAACCCCAATGCTCCTTTAGCAGAAGATTGGGCAATTTTGGAAACTTATCGAGCCGGCGAAGTATTTTTAGAGACAATAGAAGATTGGGAAAAAATGATTAAAGCTGCAGGCGCTAAGGTAGTAAAAAAGCAAAGTGGTGACTTATTTCAAATGTATAAAGTTCAATACAATTGAGAGATTAAGGGGAATAGGTAATTAGCTTTGTAGTCAAAAGTTCAATCGTCCCCAGCCTGGTCAGGCGGACGAAAAACAACTTCGTTCTTAGTTGATAAAGTAGGGTGCGTCAGCAAGTAGAAATTCGTTTGAGAAGCTACAAATATTCAAGCTGACGCACCCTACTAACTACTAACTACTATTGTTTATAATTGCTTATAAACTCAACGAAGTTTTACAATACCGATTGCCAATTAGCGATGCCCAATTAATTTTCGGTAGCCGCAGGAGATGGCGCTGCTTCCGGCGATGGTGACGGCGACACTTCGGCAGCAGGAGATGGCGCTGCTTCCGGCGACGGTGACGGCGACACTTCCGGGACCGGAGATGGCGTTGCTTCCGGCTGCGGAGACTCTTCGGCGGCAGGAGATGGTGCGGCTTCCGGCTGCGGAGACTCTTCGGCGGCAGGAGATGGTGCGGCTTCCGGCTGCGGAGACTCTTCGGCGGCAGGAGATGGTGCAGCTTCGGGCTGCGGGGACTCTTCGGCGGGTTGCGGTTGAGGAGAAGGCGACTGTTCCGCGGCTGGTTTCGGTTCAGGCGAGGGCGACGGTTGAGCCCCTGGCTTGGGTGCGGGCGGCGACGGTTGGGCCCCTGGCTGCGGTTTGTTTGAGGGGGCAGGCGGCTTCTCGAACTGCGGTTTCACTTCAGTAGGCGCTGGGGATGGCGGCTGGCCTGTTGGTCTGCTGGGCGCTGTCGGCGCGGGCGCGGGCTGCTGCTGGCCTGGTGGGTTGGGCCTGGTTGGGGTGACAGGAATGCCACTACAAACTTTTTCGTCGTACTTAAACTCGACATCCAGTTGGTAAAGCTTGTGCGTGCTGGCTGCTGAAAATGTTAGAGAAGGGCTAATAATCGCAATTTTAGCCGCATTATCGAGAATAGCGTAACCCGTGGGGACGATCGGCTGTGGCTCGGCCTTGAGCAAGCCTTGAGGGCTGACAACTGCTCCAAAAACTGCTCTTCCTTGGAGTTTTTGTGAGCAAGCTGTTACGGGATAAGGCACAGGCACAGGAGTCGGGCCTGTCATTTCCAAGTCAGGATAAGCCTTTTTGAATTTCTCAAACAAAGCAACATAGGTCTCTCCAGCCGCCAGCAGTGTCTCTCTGTCGGTGGGTAAGTTTGAACCCGGTTGACCGGACTGAGTTTCTGCGATGAGAGTCCTTTTATTGGGATCTTTTTGAGTCAATTTTGGTACTCCATCGGGTCCCACATTCCTGCCAATTGGGAATTCCGGGGTAAAGACTGGAGCTCCGTCTGGAAATAGTGGCAGTCCGCCTCTACTGGCTATAATCCTTTTGAGCGCTTCTGCTTCATCTTCCGAGCCGCCGCCGGGAATCTGGGGCGCTTCATTCAGCGATGGTGGTGGCGGGATATTGCGATCGAAATTACCAGGTAAAGGTGGGAAAAGGAAACCGCTAGGAGGTACGGGTGGGACGAAAGTGGGTATTGGCTGGGAGGGGGCTCTGACTATTGGGGATGGAGTTGTGGGAGGTGGCGGGGCTGTTGGGGCCGTGAAGGGCGGGAGAGGGGAAGGAGGGAGAGGGGAAAAGAATCCAGGAGGGGGCATTCCCGGCGGCATGGCGGGCAAGTTGATGGTATCAGGTGCGGGGGGCAAGGGTGGGGCTAACTTGGGCGCTGGTGGAAGGGGAACTGGTGCGATCGTAAATGGCGTAAATCGCGTATTAGACGGTTTCGGTGGTATGGTTTGTGGCAGGCGGCTGACTTCTGCGGGAGTTAGTTCTACTAAGCCGACAGAACCGGGGATATTTTTTGAGGAATTTCCACCATAAAGTATGTTTGAGAGCGTCGGGGCGGTTGCTCCGAGGACTCCGTGCAGGCCCACAGAAGCTAGGGCTGCCCACCAAAAAGGCTGGCGCAGCGGTTCGGAAAGGGTGTTGGCTAGGGAGGAAGAGTCAGTCATTTAAATTTTAGATTTTAGATTTTAGATTTTAGATTGGGGGATTGTTCGATTTTAGATTTTAGATTTTAGATTGGGGGATTGTTCGATTTTAGATTTTAGATTTTAGATTGGGGGATTGGGGGATTGTTCGATTTTAGATTTTAGATTGGGGGATTGGGGGATTGGGGGATTGGGGGATTGGGGGATTGGGGGATTGGGGGATTGGGAGATTGGGGGATTGGGAAATTGAGTGATTGGGGGATTGGGGGATTGGGGGATTGGGAGATTGAGTGATTGGGCGATGGGTAATTTATATTGTTGTGGTTGTGATTGAGTGTGAATTCGTTTTAATTTTTAATGAGGAGAGGTTGGGAATTCAAAGGTATAATTGTAGCACTGTCGGTATCGAAATTGCCCGATCGACTTTTATTGAGATTTCGCGACCCTCACATCAAGCACTCAAGCCTAGAAACCGGGTTTTTGGGCTGGTTCCACGCTGGTATAACAACCGCCAATCGGGTGAGGACGTTGTTAATCGCTGAAACCATTGTTTTTCTTGCCTAATGCCTTTGACCCAATCCTCTACGCGGTTTCTCAGGTATTGTTGAGAATGGTCAGCAGGCGTCAGGCGGGCGGGACTGGGGCGATGGAAAAAACAGACTGCACCGCTGCTATACCGTCTTTTTTCGGGTTCTGGAGCGCCACTAATTTATTAAACACGATCGATCCGTTCGATCGACCCCTGTTTCCAATTCGGTTACACAACCGGATTCATCCGTGGAAGTAATTATTCAATCCAAAATCCCAAATCCCAAATCCAAAATCTATGGATTCACCAGCGATAGCGGTAATTTTTAAAAGGAGCTCCCTCGATGGTGAGCAAGTCGATGGGATAAATTGGAGCGCCGCTTGCCATATATTGAAACATTTCCCGAACTTCCTCTCCCCGCAACGACAACTGGTCTAATTCCTTGAGAGAATACCAGCCCGCGCACAAAGTATGCTCATCCGGCTTACTCTTGGGCGGCGTCTTATCTTGTGGACGAGCCACAAAAATGACTCGGAGGCGCACATTGCCCCTAGGCATCACTGTGTGCTCTACCCGGAGAATTCCCTCAACGATGATGGAAATGCCCGCTTCCTCAAAGGTATTACGCATAGCAGCTTCGAGCAAAGTTTCCCCTTTTTCCACTCGCCCTGCTGGGAGATACCACTGCTGCTCGTACTTGCGCTCTTGTACCAGTAGAAAACGGTCTTCTAAGTGAACGACAACTAGGGTAAAATACCATGTTTGAATCGGCTCGCGAGCCATAGAAGTAGATATTCCCTAAGCAAAAGGTTTAACGAGTGGCAGATGTTAGCAATCCAAAGGATGCTTCGGCAAGTGTCTTTTAACTTGAAAAACAGATCGTAGCACTCCGACCGCAAAATCTAAAATCTAAAATCTAAAATTGACCATGCCATTACCAACCGTGATTTTACCAGGATATTTTGCTGCTGCTTCCGACTATCGGGAATTAGAAAAGTCTCTGGTCGATCGAGGTTTCCCAACAGTAACAGTGCCTCTGGGCAAGGGAGATTGGTTGCCGACTTTTGGCGGGCGGTCGATGGTGCCAATTTTGCGACAGCTCGATCGCACGGTCAAACAAATGTTACAGCAATACGGCGTTCCGCAGATCAATCTCGTCGGTCATTCGATTTTAGATTTTAGATTTTAGATTTTAGATTGACCCCACGGATCAATTCGGGGGCTTGAGGATTTGAGATTTGAGATTTTGGATTGATTCCACGGATCGATCGCGTGGCGGGTACCATCAAGAAATTCTTGGTCATTCCGCTGGCGGCTGGATTTCTCGCATCTATTTGGGCGAAAAGCCTTACACCATTCACGGCGACGTGCTTGAGGACGCGGGTTTGTGGGAAGCTCACCCCTGTGTGAATACTTTAATCACTTTAGGCACGCCGCACGTCTCTCAAGAGCGCTGGACGCGCAAAAATCTAGATTTTGTCAAAATTCACTATCCAGGGGCTTTTCACCCGCAGGTGCGCTACGTGTGCGCTGCTGGGAAGGCTGTTTTTGGCAAGCGCGGTTTTGGGACTTGGCTGGCTTACAAAAGTTATGAGTTGACTGTGGGGAAGGGCGAAACTTGGGGAGATGGAATTACGCCGGTGGAAGCTGCTGTTTTGGACGGGGCCGAAAATCTGGTGTTGGAGGGGGTTTGGCATTCGCCTCGTTCTCCGGGGAAGTGGTACGGTTCGCCGGAGGTTTTGCCGGCTTGGATTGGGTATTTGTGTTAGAAATGAACCGCGAAGACGCGAAGGAAGAAGCAGAAGGTTTAAGGGGCGGATTTAGTTATAATTTGATATTAGGAGCGAGTTTAGTGCGGCAAAGCTCGCCCCCCGATCCTATGTTTGCTTGAATTTTTATCGCTAACTGAATAGATTGAAAAAATATTTTATGTGGCCTTATCGGTAAGATTCAGAAGTCACGGCGAACCACACAATCAAATTAGAGGTTGGCTGGGGTGGAATTGGGCGAGAATGCTACTGTGCGCTTGGACGCAGATAACGAATTTCAGCCGGATGCTTTGTGGAGAATTGATGCGGGAGGTCGATCGCACATTAGGGATGATGATTATGTGCGATCACTAGCTGTACAATCATCGCAGTGTTTGGTATTTGGTGCGAGGGGCGATCGCACTTTTTTCACTCAAGCATCGCTTTCCGTCTAATCCTCGCATTATCATAGTAGAAATAGAATAAGATTGGGAAAAGTCAGCAAATGGCACAAATTACCACGACTGAATTACCTCAAACCCTCCAGACTCTACTTATAGAGGTCGAACGTACCAAAACCCCCCTCACCATCATCCATGAAGGGAAACCATTAGTGATTATCTATCCTGCCACTACCCAAACCCCACGCCCCGTGTTTGGCACAATGAAAGGAAGCGGTGAAATATTAGGAGATTTAATTGCTCCTGTCGCCGAACTATGGGAAGTTTTAGAATGAAACTTTTACTCGATACCCACATTTGGCTTTGGTATTTACTCGGCGATCAACGCCTATCGCTTCAACTTCAAACGGCGATCGCCGATCCTAATACTGAACTTTGGCTGAGTCCAATTAGCATTTGGGAGACGCTCATCCTTGCAGAAAAAGGAAGGATATCTTTACAGCCAGATCCGGTTACATGGGTTAACTTAGCTTTAAAAACTCTGGAAACTCGTGAAGCCCAAATGAATCACTCCATTGCCATTTTAAGTCGCGAGATTGCACTACCCCATCAAGACCCCGGAGACCGATTTATTGCGGCCACAGCTATTTATTATGGGTTAATATTAGCTACAGTTGATGCCAACCTTACAGGTAATTCGGTGCTACAAACACTCAGTTAGGCAATATTTTATATTTTTGTAGGCGAGATCCCTTTTTTTTGCTGGGGCGATTCCCTACTGGATAGCTACGCTTCACGCCCTGTGTGCAAACATCGCACTTTAAAATTGTGGAAATGGATAAGATTGTAAGTGGAAAAAGAAGTTGGGTAACACGAGGGTTAATAGAATATGCTTGGTGGGGCGATCGGACTAAGTTATGCTGCGACTACTTCGACAGGCCTGAACATTATATCCATTCAACCTTTGATGCCAAATCTATCATAAAGCATCTTTCTTAACCTATTGCTACCGCGTTTCACGAAGTCATCTTCAGATTCCTGCTCCAAAGGTTCACCAATTTGATTGCTCAAGTCAGATAAAAAAGATTCATTCTGAATTAAGCTCGACACCTCTTCTGAGAATTTTTGCTTTTCATTATTGGAAAATGAGAATGGCGTCAACATAAGGAAAGTTCCTGCTGTTAAAGCCCTTTGAAGGGATGGAAGAGTTAAATCAGATTCTGGCAGTGATTGAGTAGGTGATTGCTGAATCTCATCCATAAATTGCTTAAAATTACTCATCACTGATTGAGTAGGTGATTGCTCAATCTCATCCATAACTTCCTTAAAATTACTCATCACTTATTCTCACTTGGTATGCCGATTTTTCCACGAACCATAAAAAGAACGAAGCAGCTTTTCAAATGACTTGACAACTTCCTCTATAATTTTACCTTTCGTTTTATCATCCAACCGATTCCATAGTCTGAAAAACCAATTAAATAGTTCAGATAGCCAACCAAACATCCGTATACTCCAAAGCTACGAAACAGAACCTATAACCCAACGCTGTAATATTGGCTGCATATAGATAGCCAAGCTTACCTTTTCAATCGCTGGCAGTTTTCTGATATTTGCTGCGAGGTGCGAGGAAATACTAAAGCCAGACTAAACGCTGATGAAGGTTGGGTTGCAACAGGAAACCCAACCTACCAATTCAAACTGAACTAACTATCTTTACCCTTTACCTCCAAACAGTTTATATATTCCGTATCCAACAGCAGCCGCCGCAGCAACAGGTGCAGCCGCAACTATGGCAGTACCAGCAATTGCGCCTCCCCCGACAACGCCACCGATACCAGCAAGGGTGCCCATAATTGCAGCACCAGAAGCACCGCCAGCTACCGTTACAGCACCAGCACCAACTAGACCAGCAGCAGCCCCAATGTTTGTAGCTGTTCTTGCCGCTGCACGAGCATCATTCTCTTCCTCAGACAAGTTCGATTGCTCTTTGAACAAAGTTTCATTCATTATTTTTGCCCCAAGATAAGCTGGGCCTGCTGCTAATACCGCAGGAGCCGCCGCCATACCACCACCAACCACACCACCTGCTGCAGCTAAACCCGAAGTAATTCCTGCTCCTGAAGTTGCTGCAACAGTCAACCCTGTAGCAGCACTGGCAGCCGCACCTACCGCAGCACCAGTTTCTGCAACCGCTTTGACTGTTTTGACTGTATTTCCATTAATTCCCAGAGTTTTTTCTACAACATTTTCTACAACTTCTTCACCTGCTTTGCTGGCAAAATTTTCCCAATTCATAAATCAATTTATCCTTTTAATACTTGTTCCATTATCCTTAATAAATTCAAGGTTTGTCTAGCCCAAAAATGTTCTATTTTGCCGCCAATTCTCCCTCGCTTTTACTTTAACTTTAATCTAAGTTTGTACAACAATGTACGAAAATGTACGAAAATGTTGGCAGTTATGAGCTACAATAATACATAAAACTCTCGCATCTCCCTGCCAGATGAATCTTAAAGAAATGTTAAATGTCGCCGATCGCATAGTTTTTGAGAAAACAGGTCAGCACCTTGACGATTTACAAGCAGCCGTACTGCGGGGAACTCTACAACGCGAGACATACAAAGAAATAGCAAAAGATTTTAACTGTTCTGAAAGTCGCATCAGGGAAATCGGATCGGAATTATGGCAGATACTTTCAGAAGAGTTGGGAGAAGATGTTAATAAAACAAATTTTAGATCGGCAATGGAGAGGTTGGAAGTTTCAATATATTCAAACGTTGCACAAGAAGAATCGGTGCAAATTAACAGCGTTAACATCTGTGGAGAAGCTAGACACCCGCCAAAGATCCCAAACTCAAACCCACCAAATCAGGAAACATCTAACCCAAAACAAACCAAAACTCTACATCAAGATTTAAGCGAAATGCCAGAGTTAGGTGATTTCTTCGATCGCACCCCCGAACTCCACACCCTCACCACATGGATTCTACAACAACGCTGTCGCCTCATCACCCTCACCGGCATCAGCGGTATCGGCAAAACCACCCTAGCAGTACAACTCGTACAACAAATTAAAAACGAGTTTGAGTACGCAGTTTGGTACACACTAGACGAATTCCCCACCATAGATAAATTTCAATCTAACCTAATACAGCTTTTTTCCCATTCCGAAAAACAAGATTTATCCCCAACAAACCAAAAACGCTTACCACTGATTAAGTATTTACAAAACCATCGCTGTTTAATCGTCTTAGATGACGTTCACAACCTTTTCTGTAGCGGCGAATTGGCAGGAAAATATCAACCACAAGCCGAAGAATATCGCTCCTTATTCAAACAAATAGAAAAATTATCCCATCAAAGCTGCTTGATGTTAATCGGTTGGGAACAACCGAGAGAAGTGACTCAAGTTAAAAACCAAAATACTTCCATTCGCACCTTACAAATCCAAGGTCTAGGCATCGCCGCCGGACGGGAAATACTCAGAGATTATGGGTTAGAAGAAAGCGACAACAGTGAAGCACTCATTCATCGTTACCAAGGCAACCCCCTATGGTTAAAAAGCGTGGCGAATCTGATTCAAGACTTGGGTGGAGGCGTGACAGAGTTATTACCAAATGATACGATATTGTTGCCAGAAGATTTGAAAGATGTTTTACAGCAGCAGTTCGATCGCCTATCGGAACTGGAAAAACAAGTAATCTCCTTGTTAGCCAAAGAAAGCCAGCCAATCAACCGGGCAAAATTGCTAGAAAATGAGATAATTCCGGCTTCAGATTTACCAAATGCGCTGCAATCTCTATCGCGGCGCTGCTTGATTGAACAACAAGCAAATTTTTACACGATTTCACCTGTACTGAGGCAATATGCGATCGCCCGTGCAGTGTAATTTAGGTACATAGTGGTAGGGTGCGGATACATCGAAAATCCCTAAATAAAGCTCGACAATCTTATAGATCGCCACATGACGCTTCCTAATTCATAAAAAACATCCCAAAATTCTGTAGGGGCGGGTTCGCCAACCATTCACGCTCAAAATGAATAATATTATAAACCCGCCCCCGCCCACCAACAATAAAAATGTACGATTAATTTATTGGTAAAATGTTGATGTAAACAATGGCGGATGAGGGCGGGTTTATGAGGTTGTTTGTGGGTTTCATAAATGGTTGGTGAACCCGCCCCTACAAATTGGGGTTTATTATAAAAATATAACCTGTCCTAACACGGGCAGTTGCTATATTAAAGGCTTGGAGGCATTATTTTCGTCCATCAAACCAAGGTGATGACCACCCGTGCGATCGCGGACTGAATAGAATAAATTCGATAGAATAATCAGTAATCGCAATTCCATTGTTTGTCATGACGCTGAAAGAATTAGAGCCTCAACTGCTGGCACTCTCTGACGACGAAAAAGCTCAAGTCGTTCAACTCCTCACTCAAGGTAAAATCACTCCTTGGCGCGGTATTGAAAAAACGCCTGATGTTTGTGGCGGGAGTGCCTGCATTGCTGGCACTCGCATCACCGTTTGGGGACTTGTAGAAGCTCGTCGCATTGGCTACAGCGAAGCTGATTTACTCACAAGCTATCGATCGCTATCTGCTACTGATATTGCTAACGCTTGGGCCTATGCTGAAGCCTTTCCCGATGAAATTGAAACAGAAATTCGGGAAAACAATGAAGTGATAGACGAGGATTTGTAGCCGATGGCACGTCTCTATGCCGATGAGCAATACCCCTATCCTGTTGTAGAATTACTGAGAGCTTTAGGACATGATGTTTTGACTGTCCAAGAAGCAGGCAGAGCGAATCATATCATGTCCGGTCGAGCGATCGCGATTTTTGTAGGGGCGGGTTCACCAACAATAGCGGCAAATAATTGACCATCTCAAAAACCCGCCCCGACCGGGATATTATGGTTAATTGATCGGACATGATATCAGAAAATTCCTAACCCGGATGTTTTAGCTTTTGCTACTAGCGAAAAACCGGTCGTCATTACCGAAAACCGTAAATATTTCTTTCGGCTGCACCGCATACACCCCCTTCATGCTGGCATTATCGCCTGTACGAACGATCGCAATTAAGAAGCACTGGCTAACCGAATCCACACCGCGATCGTAGCCGCAGAACCTTTGGAAGGTAAACTGATTCGCGTTGTGCGCCCTGCTTTGTCACCGTAATACCCCGTTGATTCTTTAGTCTCTGAGAGAGGGACGAAAGTTTGTGTAGGATCTGTTTCAACCGCCGATCGAGGGAATAATCAACTACTGCTATACATAAAATCGCACAAACAAAAACCGGGCAACTTCAAAGCTACCCGGCAATCCTAACTTTAGACTTCAGACAAAACTAAAATCTAAAACCTAAAATTCTTAAACAGCTACAGTCTTCTTAGCAGAGGAACTCAATTCGCCCTTAGCATACTTAGCTGCAAAGTCGTCCAAAGATACTTGCTTAATCTTTGTACCGTGACCGGCGCAACCGAAAGAATTATAGCGATCGCTACAAACCTTCTGCATATACTTGATCGACGGCTTCAAGAAGTGGCGGGGGTCAAACTCATCGGGCTTCGCAAACAAAGCTTCGCGCACCGCAGCGGTAATCGCCAAACGGTTGTCAGTATCGATATTGATCTTGCGAACGCCGCACTTGATACCCTTTTGGATTTCTTCCACAGGTACGCCGTAGGTTTCGCGGATTTTGCCGCCGTTGCTGTTGATGATTTCCAACAATTCTTGGGGCACAGAAGAAGAACCGTGCATTACCAAGTGAGTATTCGGCAAGCGGCGGTGAATTTCTTCAATGCGGCTGATTGCCAAAATTTCGCCAGTCGGCTTGCGAGTGAACTTGTAAGCGCCGTGAGAAGTGCCGATAGCGACTGCTAGAGCATCCACGCCGGTTTGCTCGACGAAATCAACAGCTTGTTCGGGATCTGTCAGCAACTGATCGTGAGAAAGCGCACCTTCAAAGCCGTGGCCGTCTTCTGCTTCGCCCATTCCTGTTTCCAGAGAACCCAAACAACCCAGTTCGCCTTCAACGCTAACGCCGATCGAATGAGCAACATTCACCACATCGCGAGTAACTTGAACATTGTACTCGTAGCTAGCGGGAGTCTTAGCATCCGCTTCCAGAGAACCGTCCATCATCACGCTGGTGAAACCTTGGCGCATGGCAGAATAGCAAGTGCCGGGGGCATTGCCGTGGTCTTGGTGCATGGAAATGGGAATGTGAGGATAGGTTTCAACTGCTGCCAAAATCAAGTGGCGCAGGAAATTTTCGCCAGCGTAGGAGCGAGCGCCGCGAGAAGCTTGCAGAATCACAGGGCTGTTGGTTTCGTCAGCAGCGCGCATGATCGCTTGGATTTGCTCCATGTTGTTGACGTTGTAAGCCGGTAGGCCGTAACCATTTTCAGCCGCGTGGTCGAGCAGCAATCGCATAGGTACAAGCGCCATAGATATTCCTCCTAATTATTTGTGATTTTTGGGCAGTGAATTTTGAACAAGCTCAATTCTTACGATAATCTTAAGACAATTTGCCACCGATCGCGCACTATCTTTCCAGATTTACTAAAAAGTTCAACAAACAAAATTTTGAGTTCCGAGCATTCAGCTCAAAACTCAAAATTCTTAACTCACAAATTTTTATGGGTCGCCCGGGATTTGAACCCGAGACCAATCGGTTAAAAGCCGAATGCTCTACCGCTGAGCTAGCGACCCGCGAAAACATTGTTACCGCACACAATTTCTAATAGTAGCACCCCTCATTTGAAATAGCAAGTCTTTTTTAAATAAAATTTGCAGTCATGCGAACCAGCATCTCGCAAGTCGCGCCGGGGGGCAAATAAATCAAGTGTTCGCCAGTGTTGAGGGCATTTCGAGGAGCAGTCCAAGGTTCCAAACAGTAAAAATCCTTGCCCTTCACCATCCAGAAAACCAACTTCCCATAGCTGGAGTTGTAACTGACGGTCAGCCGCAAGCCGCTCGCCGCGTCAGTGACAGTAGCAGCAAGGCCAGTGAGTTCGTCAAAGGAAACATCAATTTCATCCAGCGTCGGGTCAAAAACCCCAGTGAAGTAACCCTTGGTGTGGGTGTTCTGATCTCTGTACTGCATCCCCGGAATCTCAAAGCGGAGCTGAGATTTGTCCGTCGCCAAAAAGTAGGGGTGCAAACCACTAGAAAACGGCATGGGTTCGTCAGACAGATTGGTGTATCGCTGAAAAATTTCCAAAGAATTGCCTTTAATCTGATAAGTGAAGGCTAGTTGGAAATCAAACGGATAAACAGCCAGCGTCTTGTCGCTGCTGTCGAGAATCAGCGTCAGAGCGGCGCAACCCTCCGTAACTTGTTCGCCTATTGTCCAAGGCAAGTCTCGAGCAAAGCCGTGCTGTTTGAGCTTACGCTCCACTCCCTTGTGCGTGTAAGTATTGTCGGGGAGATTGCTGCAGATGGGAAACAGGATGGGAATCCCGCCACGTACAGTTAGATCGGGATTGGCGAACCGTTCCGCGTCCAAATAGAAGATTTCTTTGCCTTCAACCAGCCAGCTAGTGGCAATACCGCCCCGTTCCGGCACAACTTCTAGAGTAGAGTTAGCGGTTTCGTCGGAGAGGATATAGGTTTTGTACTGCTTTTGCTTGAGCGCGATCGCAAACACATTTCTCATCGGTAGTAGGTCATTGATCATTGGTTGTCAGTAAATCGATCGTTAATAATTGGTCGCTATTATCTTGATGTTCACCCATTACCGCCCCTATCCTCCCCCTGCATCCTCGCTCCGGCCCCCACCGGCTAACCAATGCTCCTAGCTATAGGAGGCAGGGCGATCCGCTGCTTGGAGCCGTTGCTGGTGGTAGCTGGAACGATCGCGGAGGCCGAGTGCCCTTTGAGTGCGACTTCAAAAGATACAGCCCGAGTCGGGGGAAGATAGCTTTGGGGACTCAGCACCGATCCTTGATTGGGAGATGGGGGCGAAATAAACGGTTCTTTGATGAATGGCTCTTTTGTAAACGGCTCTGGTTCCCGGCTGGGATTTTGAGGTTGAGTAGGGTAGATGCGGGGCGGCAAATTTTGATTCGGAGGCGGATTTGACTCAATTGCAGGCCCTGTCCCGTTCGGGAAAAATGAGGAGTTGTCCGGCTGTTGGGGCGCAGCCGGCAAAGCCGGCAAAATCAAAGTAGGTTTGGGTTGTCCGGGGCCTTGCTGATTGCTTTCACCGTCGCTGGCCCCGGAACCTCGCCCCGGCTGGTATGTACCGCTCTTTACTGCTCCTGGCAAGGTCGAATTTGGAGTTTTTGATGCCGCTCCTGGCTGGAGTAGGGCTTCGAGAACTACAGAAGATCGCATCGGTCGATCGAAAATACTAGAAATTTGCTCAATGCGTTTGAGGATGCGATCGGCTGAGGCTCCCTTGACCACCTTCGGCTGAAAATTTTTCACCTCCACAGGCAGAAACTCTACCTTCATATTCCTGTCTTTGAGCGATACTTTCAGGACTGCGGTATCGTAATCCCTGCGAGCATTCGGGCCGAATATAAAATTACCCAGCGAGTAAACTATCGGGCGGCCATTGTAAATTTCTGCACCTTGCAGTACCTGGGGATGGTGTCCCACTACCAAATCAGCTCCTTGGTCGATCGTGAACCGAGCCAAATCAATCTGCCCGTCCCCCGGATAATCTGCCAATTCGACTCCCCAGTGGTAATTAACAATAATCCAGTCTACCTGACTCCTAAGAGCTCGAATATCCTCCGCCACGCGATTGTTGCGGCGGGGGTTAATGCCCGCTTTCCCTTGGTCAGCGACGTTCAGCTCGGCATCGTAATAACCGAGGTAGGCAATCCGCTGACCCTTAACTTCAATAATATCTGGACGCCTGGCTTCTTTAATATCTCTGCCGGCTCCCAGGTGTTGAATCCCACTATTATCTAGAGTATTCATTGTCTCCACCAGCCCCGGTTCCTCGTAATCCATAGCGCGGCTATTTGCCAGATTGACAATATCCACTCCTCCGGCTGTTAATACTTTCACCGATTCTGGATCGGCTTTAAAATTTAATTGTTTTTTAGCAGAGCCCAATGTAGAGCGAGTCAGGGAGTTTTCTAGGTTAACCATCGCCACATCTGCTTGCCGATACTCGTCCATATTGGCGAAAGCCCATTGGTGATCGTTGGCTGCAGATGATCCGAGCGCATCCGATAGATTCACATTTCCTCCGAACATCAGCGTTACTGTTGGATCGTAAGGATTAGCAACTTGCTTTTGCTGAACTACTGGTACCACTTCTAAGGCTGCTTGCACCGTATCCGCACGTTTTGGAGGCGGCCCCGAAATTACCGCACCTTGCTGGTAGCCGGATACTGAAGAGCCTAACTGCAGGGCCACAGCCTCGTGGTAGCTGACCCAACACCCTAAAATAAATGAGGCAAGTGCCGATCCCACTAGCAGCAGAGAACGATACGTTTTAAATTTAACCCAATCGACGATCGGTAGGGAACGGTAACGCCGTCGCTGGCGGTTTGCCGGAGTGACAATTCGCACTGACTGTTTCCAGAGAATGTCTGCATCCCCCGCCAAGCGCGCCTGAATTCGCACTCCTTCTACTGCTGGCGAGTTGAGTCTCCAGAGTTGGTGGCAAATAAATTTGACTAAGCCTTCCCGGATAGTGCTCCCCAGTAAGGTAGTATCTGGCGCAAATTCGCGCTGGAATTCTACGAGGATTTGGACGCAGCCGGCCTGAGCCTGTTCGACGCGGGCATAAATCCCTTCGGGGCGCAGCAAGCTGTCAATCCAGTAATTCAGGGCTTGAAAGTTGCCCGATCGCGCTAGCTCTAAGATAGACGGCTGCGACCAATTTTCTGCGTACACCATCAATTAGCCTCCTTAATACGCACGAGCGATGACTCCAATTTGTGTTGAACCGAACCGCAATTCTTTTAGCTTAACCGCCACAGGTTCCGCTGCCCGTTTTGAAGCTAGTTGTTGGCCGCCACCATTTTCTACATTTAGGGGCTGCCTGCTGTCAGTGATTTTTATCACACTCCAGTCAATCGATTTTAGATTTTAGATTTTAGATTTTAGATTTTAGGTTTTAGGTTTTAGATTGAGGAAAGAGGGGGTACTGGGGGCTAGAAATCACCTCCAAACACTCTTGTTTCTGGGGGAGTTGAGGCCAAAGAGAGCGAGAAATCTGAGGCAGAGTCTGTTTTTATTGTCGCTGTTTGAGTGTCGCTTTAGAGCTTTCGCTTCGAGATTTGAGATTTGAGATTGAGCCTTGACGGCGTTAGTGGGCGATCGAACAATCGATTTGAGATTTTAGATTTGAGATTTTAGATTGAGTTCATAGGGGGTACTGGGGGCTAGAAATAACTTCCAAACACTCTTGTTTCTGGGGGACTTGAGACATAAGAGAGCGAGATATCTGAGGCAGAGTCTGTTTTTATTGTCGCTGTTTGAGTGTCACTTTAGAGCTTTCCCTTCGAGATTTGAGATTTGAGATTGAGCCTTGACGGCGTTAGCGGGCGATCGAACAAACGTCGAAACAATAGCTTTCTGGGGGACTTGAGGCAAAACAGAGCGAGATTTTAGAGGCAGAGTCTGTTGTTATTGTCGCTGTTAATCGCGATCGCCCGAGTCAAGTCCTAATGCTCGGATCTATGCTGGCAAATGCCTCTCACGAGAGATGCCACTGGCTGCACAACCTGTAATTGGATAAATGGCGTACTGGATAGATTTGGTGGTAAAATCGAATTTGGTAACTCCCATCGGTACCAAAGTTGCGGAAAACGTGAAACTGGCTAGTCCATACGGCTGTGCCTTCCGATGTAAAACCCAAAGTACGTTACGGTAAACAGACCATATTTTAAGCAAGTTACACTGCGCAGGAGAACTGACAAATGCTACAGCGCAAAATCTATCAACTCTGTTGTGATGGTCGTGAGGTTTCTATTTTTCTTCGAGATCAGCAACGTTGGATAGAGCGCGCTCGTATCCTAGATATTGAAGGGGATCTAGTCACGCTGCGCTACGAAACCGACGAAGAAGACGAAATCAGCTCCTGGGAAGAAATGGTGCGTCTTGAAAGTATTGGAGCTGTATCCCAGAAGTTGGCTTCGGTATCCCGAACTAACTGCGAACCCCTAGTTTCTGACGATTGTCCCGAAGCCGAACAAATTCGCAATCACTACCCGGACTCGAATTTGGAATAGTTTTGAGCTCGCGCTTGAGGCACAAGGAAAACTTGGGGGAAAAGAAAACGGCTTTTCTCCCTTTTTTGTGGAGAAATTATGCAAAAAACCCAGTTTAGGCCAAAAATATTCTGGGTTGTTACCCCATAAGCTATTTTGCCTTTAAATTTAAGCTTGATGGCGGGAGTTCCTGCTCAACCCCTACTCCCCACAACAGCGTAAGGAATGAGAATTAAATAACTTCCACTCTTGAAAGTGGGATGGGCGTCCC
>NZ_JAUBUY010000109.1:0-2582 GCF_036705565.1 Microcoleus sp. AT8-B5 | reverse complement strand
CGACAAGGAATTTCGCTACCTTAGGACCGTTATAGTTACGGCCGCCGTTTACTGGGGCTTCAGTCAGGAGCTTTGGCTTGCGCCGAACACCCTTCCTTAACCTTCCAGCACCGGGCAGGTATCAGGCTCTATACGTCATCTTTCGATTTTGCAGGGCCCTGTGTTTTTGTTAAACAGTTGGTTGAACCATTTTACTGTGACCTACCGAAGTAGGTACGCTTTATCCCGAAGTTACAGCGTCAATTTGCCTAGTTCCTTCTCCACGGCTCACCCGAGCGCCTTAGAATACTCATCCCGTCTACCTGTGTCGGTTTGCGGTACTGGCTGCTATACTCGCTTTTCTTGGCAGAAATTTTATGGTTTCGCCTCCCCCGAAGGTTCAGCTCAACGCCCTATTCCGTCAGGACGTAACCACCACGTTTCTGCGTCACTTTTAATGTATAGCAGGTACTGGAATATTAACCAGTTTTCCATCAGATGCCCCTTTCGGGTTTTCCTAAGGACCAGACTAACCCTGATCCGATTAACGTTGATCAGGAACCCTTAGACTTTCGGCGAAGGAGTTTTTCACTCCTTTTATCGTTACTTATGCCTACATTTTCTTTTGAAATCGCTCCAGCATACGTCGCCGTACACCTTCGATGCAGATTTCAATGCTCCCCTACCAATTGTACAAGTACAATTTTAGAACTTCGGTTAGTAGTTTGATGCCCGATTATTTTCCGTGCAGGACCTCTCGACCAGTGAGCTGTTACGCACTCTTTAAATGAATGGCTGCTTCCAAGCCAACATCCTGGCTGTTATAGAAGTCCCACCTCGTTTGATCAACTTAACTACTTATTAGGGACCTTAGTTGCTAATCTGGGTTATTTCCCTCTCGGCCATGGACCTTAGCGCCCACAGCCTCACTGCCACAGATATTTATTAGCATTCGGAGTTTGTCAGGGTTTGGTAGGCGGTGAAGCCCCCTAGCCCAATCAGTAGCTCTACCTCTAATAAACTTCAATATGTGACGCTGTTCCTAAAAACATTTCGGGGAGAACGAGCTATCTCTCAGTTTGATTGGCCTTTCACCCCTATCCACAGGTCATCCCAAGACTTTTCAACGTCAACGGGTTCGGTCCTCCAGTTAGTTTTACCTAACCTTCAACCTGCCCATGGATAGATCACAAAGTTTCGCGTCTACCCCGACTGACTAATCGCCCTATTTGGACTCGCTTTCGCTTCGGCTCCGTTACACAAGAACTTAACCTCGCCAGTCAGGAGTAACTCGTAGGCTCATTATGCAAAAGGCACGCCGTCACAGCTTGCGCTGCTCCGACCGCTTGTAAGCACACGGTTTCAGGTACTATTTCACTCCCCTGTTCGGGGTGCTTTTCACCTTTCCCTTACGGTACTGGTTCACTATCGGTGTCTGAGGAGTATTTAGCCTTACCAGATGGTGCTGGCAGATTCACGCAAGATTTCTCCGGTCCCGCGCTACTCAGGATACCACTCGTCCCTCTCAATTTGCACCTACAGGGCTATCACCTGCTATGGCTCAACTTTCCAGAAGATTCAGTTTGATGAGAGTTTCTAAATGTGGTCCTACAACCCTCATGGAGCACGCTCCATAAGTTTGGGCTCTTCCCATTTCGCTCGCCACTACTCAGGGAATCATTGTTATTTTCTTTTCCTCCGGGTACTTAGATGTTTCAGTTCTCCGGGTTGGCTTCCGTCTTGCGACGGATGCTATGTCTTCAACATAGCGGGTTGTCCCATTCGGAAATCTAAGGATATAACGCTTGTGTGCAGCTCTCCTTAGCTTATCGCAGCTTACCACGTCCTTCATCGCCTCTCAGACCCAAGGCATCCACCGTGTGCCCTTATTCGCTTTAAAAAATTTAGAAATTGCAGTGATGTTACCACCACTAACTTTTTGATTTTGATACTCAATTTTATGAGATCGCTTTTCCAATATGTCAAAGAACTTGATATCAACCGAAGCTGATAAAAGTAGATGTTAAGGCTACGAACCTTATAGACCTGGTGTCTACATCTGAATGTTTGAAAGAACTTGTTTCGTTTTGGTGGAGGATATCGGAGTCGAACCGATGACCCTCTGCGTGCAAGGCAGATGCTCTAGCCAACTGAGCTAACCCCCCGTTTCAAGGTTGATTAGTCATAAGTTGATTAGTTGATTGCTCTAACTTTCAACCATTCAACTAGTCAACTTTTCAACTAGCTTTTGGTAGACCCGACCAGAGTTGAACTGGTGACCTCTACATTATCAGTGTAGCGCTCTAACCAACTGAGCTACGGGTCTGGATCGGGAACCAATAATAAAATAAGAACTAATAAAATTGAAAGAAAGAGAAGCAACAGTGTGTAAGCGTAAACATACTCTAAAAAGGAGGTATTCCAGCCGCACCTTCCGGTACGGCTACCTTGTTACGACTTAGCCCCAGTCATCGATTTTACCCTAGGCAGCTCCTTGCGGTTACCGACTTTAGGTACACCCGACTCCCATGGCTTGACGGGCGGTGTGTGCAAGGTCCGGGAACGTATTCACCGTATCATTGCTGATATACGATTACTAGCGA
>NZ_JAUBUY010000035.1:50829-71891 GCF_036705565.1 Microcoleus sp. AT8-B5 | reverse complement strand
ATCAATTACGCACTTGATTTAGCTAAACACTTCATCTTATCATGTTTGAGGTTGAAATTAAGATGCGTTTACCCTGGGTGTATGATAATCGTGTGAAGAAGCAAAAATCATAGAAGTTAAGCATTAACAAAGTATTTGTCCGATCGCCCGCCTGACCGTTAGCTAAGCGCGGCAGATGTAAAGCGATCGCCAATTCAGAAATTTTGTTAAGTTTGCGTAAATTCTCAAATAAACAGAAATTTTTGACGATTATTGAAAAATCCTTGTCAACAAAGGATTTTGGTTGAATGTCTGAAGGCATTTAATTAAGTTCTTGCGATCGAATTCATATTAATCAGGGTGCAAAAGTTATGGGCTGGCTAAATTTTGGTGGCAAAAAACGCAAACAGGCTCAAGGTTTTGGTAATTCCAAGCCAGCGAAAAGCCGGAAACGGCCAAAAACTTTTATATTAGAAAAAATTGTGACTCCGAGTGCGGGGGTGGGGGGTTTGCTGCAAGATTTCGACGCGCTGCATCAGTTATTGGGTGCTTTGTCGCTGTCTGATTTAGATTTACCTAATTTCTTCGCTGATAGCGGTGTTTGCCCGATCGACCCGAACGGAGCACCAACTAACAATTTACCGCCGCTGATTGATTTTGACCCGCTGGGTCTGTACCATGATGGGATTGCCACTCAAACTCCTTACAATCCGGGCGGTGCGTTTGAGACTTTGCCGGTTGCTGTAATTCCTGTCGATCCGCATTCGCCGAATCCTAACAATCCGAATGCAATCCGTCAATTGCTAGATTCTCCTTTGGCTTCTCAGCCGTTGGTGGCGAGTATTGATACTGGTGTGAGTGCGGATAGTCCTTATTTGAATTACGCGAATATTAAGAAGGGCCGCGATTATGTGGGCGGGGATGACAATCCGTTGCTGAAGCCTGGGGAAGGTAGCGAGCACGGTACTTTTATGTTGGGGATTATTGATGCGATTAATAAGACTGCGCCGAAGTGGGTGGGAAGGGCGATCGATTCTGGGAGATGGGCTGATTCTTTGGTAGAGTTTGTGGATGCTGCGAAGGCTTCTGGACAGAAAAATGCGATCGCGAATCTCAGTTTGGATTTGACTCAGAAGAATGCTGACGGGATTGTGGAAACGCGCTATGAGTTGACTCCGCCAGAAAGAAGTGCGATCGAATATGCGCGGCAAAATGGGGTAATGCTGGTAGTGGCGGCGGGTAATGACGGCGGTGTGATGTCGGTTTTGGGTCAAGCTTCGCAGGAATTTGACAATATTTTTACTGTTGGGGCTGGGGATATTAACGGGCGATCGAACTATTCTAGTTATGGCCGCGGTTTGGATATTTTGGCGGATGGGGGCACAACTGAACACCCCGGTTTATCGACTGTGGGAAATGATTTGGGCACGATGGCGGGGACTTCGGTGGCGACTGCTAAAGTTGCGGGGGCGGCTTCTTTGGTTTGGGCGGCAAATCCTGCTTTGAACTATCGCCAAGTGATGGAGATTTTGAAGTCTACGGCGAGGGATTTGGGGCCGTCTGGGTGGGATGATGAGACGGGTTTTGGGTTTTTGAATACGTTGGCGGCGGTGGATTTGGCGAAGAAGACGATGCCGGAAGTTTATAATCCTACAGCTTTCTTGAAACCGACGACTTGGGGCGGTGAGGGGCTTGTCACGCCGACTGAACGGGCTGTCAATATTATCAATGAAAACTTTACTGCTTGGGTGGTTTCATCGAATGGGATTACTCTTCGCAATAGTCCGAATACGAGCGATCGAAGTAATTTTGTTGTTAAGACTGGTGATACGCTAACTTTTGACGGCTGGACTTACGGCGAACAGCTTAGCGATTTGACGACAAAGGAACCGGATGCTTTGTGGTATCGCTTCCGATATAACGGCGGTACTTATTGGGTGCCGAGTGCTTGGACAGGTGGCTATCCTGGAAGTAAGCCGTCTTTACTTCCGCCGACACAGCAACCCCCACAACAACCTCCACAGCAACCAACTGCTAATACGGTGTACCTGTCTACCAGTAGCGGACAGATATTGCAGGTTAATACGGCGACGGGTGCACAAAATCCAATCTATCAAGGCCGCGCTTTTACTGATTTGGCGGTTGCTCCGAATGGCAAACTTTACGGCTGTACTTTCTATGATGGTTTGTATGAGATTAATCCCTCTACGGGTGCGGAACGATATGTCGGGCCGTTGGCGGGGGGGACTCTCAATTCTCTGACTTTCTCGACCGATGGCCGACTCTACGGGGCCGATCAGGGAAATGGCAATTTGTTTCAGATTTCGCCTGATAATGGTCAGATGAATTTGATTGGCAATTTGGGCGGGCCTAGCAGTGGAGATTTGGTTTTCAACGGGGCTAATGAGATTTTAGCAACGGTTAGCAGTCCTAATACTTCGTTGAACGATCGCCTGGTTGCTGTCAATTTGGCGACGGGTAATTCGCGCTATATAGGGGATTTGGGTTTACTGGAAGTGTATGGTCTGAGCTGGGAGAATGGGCAACTGACAGCTTATACTTCCGATCGCCGGAAACTGGCAATTGACCCGAACACGGCTAGAGTAACTGTTGTCGGTACAGTCTCTAGCAACGGTCTGATCTGGGGAGCGGCAACAAAGCCTGCAACTGCATCGAGTCCTACAGATGATGTGCGTCAGAAGTTCTTGTATGCTGCTAGCCAGTATCCGCAAGTGGGGGCTGCTATTACTGGTATGCAGGATCAGGGGGGTGGTGTTTTCCGTCAGGAGTTTGAACGGGCGATTATGATCTGGAATGGTCAGCAAGTGACTGTTTATGAGACAAAAGGGCGATCGGTTTCGCCAACTTCCCCGTCTCCTACGCCTGAACCTGTTGTTAGTGGAAAAGGCAATACAATTCGCACTGGGGCAAGTCCAGAAGAACGAATAAAAGAACTTAATACTTTGATTTTGCAAAAACAAAAAAGAATCACTGAAATAAAAAACAACACATTCTGGTGGATATCACCTGCTAACTTATGGGAGATATTTCAACTAGAACTAACTCTTGAACAACTCAAACAAACTCTTCAACAACAAGAGGTAGAATTGAAAAAGCTGAAAGAGAATGCTTTTAAATTCTATCCAGAACTGGAAAGTCGCAAAACCGATGATAATTGGTGGGACGATCAAAGTGCGTCTGTATTCTATTTTGACTGGAACAACGATAAAGACCTAGTAGGGAAAAACAATGAAAATGCTTTGAAGTTTTTTCAAGCTATCGGTCAGGCTAAATCGCCTCCAATTACACCACAAGAAGCCTTGAAACCGTATAGAAATCATGTACCTCAATCGGTTAAGGATGTATATACAAAGATGTCTACAGCCATTTTCGGTAATCGTGTGGCTTTAGGTGCAGGCTACGCATCAGATGCTTTTTACTCAAAGTATATAATAGAGGGATGGGAACACTCAGGAATTGACTTGCAAGGAGCAACTCAGATTAAAGCCGGGATTAATGGAAAAGTTCTTTATGTTGAGAACAACTATAAATCTCTTGGTCTAGGAACTGCTGTAGCTGTTCAGGAAACGATCGATGGTAAAGAAACTGGTCGAGTTTGGTGGTACTATCATTTAGCTAATGAAAAAATTTTAGTAAAAGTAGGAGATCCAATTAGTCCAAGTACGCCCATCGGTACTCCTGGTGCTAATTTCAAATTTTCAAATGGTAATAGAATGGGCGCTCATTTACATTTAACAGTTGCGACAAACACCGACAAAATCTCTTTAGAAAATGACCCTAAATCGTCAGTTATCAAGGGCAGGACAATGAGTCCAATTCAAGCTTATTGGGAAGCAATGAATGGTATATCTCGTTAAAGCGCTAAGGGAGGCAATACCTAATGCTTTTTTGAGATTTCGAGAGAGCGCTCTTTAGGGGAGTACGATCGCCATTTTGGTTGCGAATGTTTTTGCAGGGAAGAGCGATCGCCCTTCATCCATACCAGATGCAAAACCTGCGATCGCCCCTTTGGAATAAGTCAAAAAGTGCGATCGCCCTTAATTCCTGTTTCTCAACTAAGGGCGATCGTCCTTTACCTCAAGCAATTGCAAAATCAGTCAACTTCCGGTCTTCATAATGGTAAAAAGCCAGCACAATATCTTTTTGAAAAACCCCTCTATCCAGCAAATCCTGAGTCACCCCCTCCTCAGTTTCATCTCGTTCTATCCAGATTTTGCCCTCTAAAACTCGCAGATGCAGGATAGTGCTGTAAACTCGCCGATCGCCATTCCATCCAAAACTAACCAGCAAATAATGGTCGCGATCGATATCGTAAACTGCCGACATATCGCTCTGCCCTAAACTAGGTTTGTATCGGGCATATTCGTCGATTACTTCTCGCGCGATCGATCGATACTGAGTCAACTTTTCCATAGTACAATCTCCTCTAAGTCAGGATTGAAAACAATCAAAGGGAATTGTCGTTCTTTAACAAATTCCTGAATCGACGGACGCTGAAAAAAGTTTTCATAAGTGCGTTTCGGAATGGCAAGGTATAGAGTACGATCGGGCTCCAGCCGCGCCATAAAACTCGAATACAGATAGTATTGTCCAACGGCTCGTTCGAGATCGGTCACTGGGGAAGGACTGATAAATACCTTCACCTCAACAGCAATTTTTCGCTCACTCCTCTCGGCGGCAATTAATTTTTCGGCTCCTAGATCCGCGTAAACAGTCAAGTCTTCAAATCTAATAGTGAAAGGATCGTGAGTAATTGTCCAGCCGTCTTTAATGAGAGCAGCTTTAACGACATTATGGTAGATATCTAGGCGTGGCATAAACTAGCTCAAAACACCCCTATAATCTAGTATACACTGGTGCAATAGTGCAATACAAACTGAATATCTCGCCATCGCCCTTTACTAGCTAGATTTTACGAGCGTGGATTCAGCTATCATCAGAGTTAGAAAGCCTGATCATTCAAGCCGTTAACCCACCCTATAACGTGAAAATTCCAGCGAGGGACTAATTCTATGCAAACTCAGCCTATTATCACCGAACATCTGTCACCGGAATTAGCACAAATCTTCCTAGAAGGATTACCCAAAACCATTCGTGAAGCACTATCCCTGCGCGCTAAAACAATGAATTATCCAGTTTGGGCAGTAATTGAAATGGCGATCGCAGGTTATCTCGATGAAGAGGCTTTATCCTTTGTCGATTGCAAGCCCAAAATCGACTAGCGATCGTACAGTGCGATCGCCTCGATCGCATCGGGCCACCCATTCAACTCTCCTCCCTTCATGTCCCCCCCTTAAGAAGGGGGGCGCCAGGGTGAAGAAGCCTCAAAAATCACCCTCAATCAAACCCAACAACTCCCCACAAACCCCCTCAAAACTCTGCAACACCTCAACATTCGTAAACCTGACAACCTTCAATCCATACCCCTCTAAAATCCCGGTTCTTTCTGCATCATATAGTTTCCCTTGTTCCGTAAAATGACTCTCCCCATCAATCTCAATTACTAACAGTAAAGCCGCACAATAAAAGTCTACAATAAAATTGTCGATCGCCCTTTTGGCATCGAAAGGGCGATCGCTCAGAAGAATCGGGCATTATTTCTCAGCGAGCAACATGATGAATAGATTCAATATATCGCTCAATTTCCTCCTCTGTGCAACTAATTCCATTCTGCAAAAGTTCATATTCACTGATATCTATCTCATCATTCCAAACCAGTGCATAACCACCAGGTTCAACTGTAAAATTTCTGAAAAACACAGGATTACTTAAGGTCATAAACATCGGATTCTCTAATAATTTAGAGATGTCGTATTTTTTAAATTCTAGATTGGTAAACTTAACCATCAATGTGCGATCGTCAATAGCTTTAGCAGAAACAATGCGTTCAGGTTTCATAAACAGATCGGAGTTATTTTAATGGTGGAAGTTTACTAAATTCTTGGCTATTCCACATATCCAGCAGTTCTTTCTGGTACAACGTAGCCATTCTATTACCAGCTTTTGGGCCCGATTCGGTAAATCTCCTTCTATAATTTCTCGCATACTCAATACCGATCAAAGCGTTGTACTCACCGTAAACTGCGTGAAAATGAGGAGGTGGGTGATCCCCAAAGAAAATTTTGATGATTATTCCGTAAAATCGTGCAACTTCTGGCATAAAGGTTCTTTAAAGAATGATACGAGGACTATTATAGCCGAGCCAAGGAGACAATATTAGTTTATCCCAAACCATGTCTACTCGACAACTAGAGCGAGATCCCTTTTTGGCTGGGAAAGGTCGATCGCTCTTTTAGTATGGAAAGGTCGAGATCCCTTTATTTCTATTTCTCAATGCGCGGGCGATCGCCTTTTTCTATCGACCACAGTCAAGAGCGATTCCCTACGGGATAGCTTCGCTTCACACATTTTTGTAATAAAATACGATACAGTAGAAGTATTGTCCAACCCTTGCCCCCATCCGAGGTAACAATGCAAATCACCTTGAGCCAAGAGCAAACCCAAGTCCTTGAAGCTTTAGTAAAGCACGGTCAATATCCCTCCCTTGAAGAAGCAATTAACACAGCCTTGCTGTTATTAATCGATGATGTTACTTTATCCGATGACGGCAACAGCCCAAACTATTTAGCGTGGGTACAAGAAACAGGGAAGAAAATCGATATAGCACGAGAACAAGCACAACGGGGTGAGTTGCTCAATGCAGACGATGTATTAGCTCAACTTAGAGATAAAGTCAAAAAAGCCAGAGAATTAAGAGCATGAATCGCTTGCTTATTACGATCGAAGCGAGTCGAGATTTATCCGAAATTTCCGATTACTTTTTGGCGCAAAGTGTGGATGCGGGAGAGCGCTTTGTGGAAGGATTTGGTAAAAAATGTCAGCAGATTGCACAGTTTCCATATTTGGGGCGATCGTATTCACAATTTTCTCCCAGTTTACGTGGTGTGCCATTGATGGGATACATCATTTTTTATCAAATAGTTGGTGATGGTATTGAGATTTGGCGCGTTATTAGTGGTTATCGTAACTTGCAGGATGTTTTCAATACTGATTGAGTAAAAGCAATACGATCGCTCTTGTGTCTGGGAAGGTCGATCGCTCTTTTTGGCATAGAAAGGTCGATCGCTCTTTTGGGAATGGAAAGGGATATTGAAAAATACTTAAACTACCTGATTGCCAATCAAGATTTTTTCCAGCAGACAACATCCACAATTTGCGGGATGGTGGAAATCGAACAGGTGGAATTGAACCGGGAGCAGCAAGAGAGGGAACGTCAGCGCGATCGCGAACAAATGAATTATACAAGCAAAAGGAACAAGAGCAGGAAGAGCGCGATCGAGAACAAATGGAAATCGACAGCAATAACGAAGACAAATAAACAAAAAACCGGGTTTCTGATCAAACCCGGCTACTAGGAGTACAAGCGATATTAACACTGCTCAAACCTCAATTCTTTAATAACTTCATCCCCATTTTCACTTTGTCCAAAATCGTCTTTTGTGAGACACAAGTAATCAGACAAAGCTTGCCGCAATTCAAAGTATCGCGGCGGACTTCTTGAGCTTTTTCGCCGTACCAAATCTCGCGGGCACTGGCGTTTTTCACATTACCAATCACCGGAAACTCATCGCACAATTTCACATCGCCGCGCGTATCAATCCAGTAATTTCGCAGTCCAACGCGACAAGGACGAGTTGAATCAGGAGCTTTTTCTTCGGCAAAGTGAGGAATCATCAATCGCAACACTTCATCGCTGTTCATAATCGGAGCGCCGTTCTTCTTCATTTCAATTAGCCGCTCGATTACTTGTGCAAATTCCTCCATGTCTTCTTTTTCAATCCACAATTCCTCGTAGGTTTCTGGCGTCCAGCGGTTGACCGGTTGGAAGTTCACCGTCGTCGCCCCAATTCCCTGAGCCCAGGTGACTATTTCCGGGAGGTGGCGGAAATTCAGTCGGTTCATTGTCGGTTTGACGTTGATGGGAAACAGGACGTTCTGTTTTTCTTGTTCTTCGCGCAGATAACCGATTCCTTTAGAAAGTCTGTCGAACAATCCCGGTTGACCCCGCAAATAATCGTGCAGTTCTGCATTCGGCCCGTCAACGGACATATTCACATTAAAAGGACGAGCAGCGACAGTTTTGGCTGCGTTTTCCCTGGTCATGCAATAGCCGTTGGTGGTGACGCCGGCGTGAATGCCATTTTTATTCGCAAAGGCAAGTAAGTCTAGAAAACCTTTTTTAATATAAGGTTCGCCGCCACTAAAGTTGATTGAAAATTCGCCCACAAATTCTTTGACGCTCAAGAGGGCATTTTGCCATTCTTCGATCGTCATTTCGTCTTTATATTCTTTGAGCCGCCAATACTCGCACTGCCGGCATTTTACATTGCAGCGCTCGTTGACAATCCCGTAAAAAGTGACTGGGCTTGTCACGTCGTATCCTGTATTGATCCGCAGCGATTCGGCTACTGCACTCTTGGTGTGCTTGACGCCCAGTCTCGATAATGTTAAAGCATCCATGTCTTTTTTTCCTTACGTGTTGTTAGCTAGGTCAATTCCTCGATCCCTTTTTTGTGCGTATAATTACGCATTACTGATTACGTATTCCTTTTGAGTAGGTATGCCCCATCCTAAGTGTTCCGTTTGGGTATGGCTAGATGTTTGTCAAATATTTATAATATTAAGGCTTGTAACATATTAGTATTTTTAATCACTAAGTCGATATTTTCTGTGAAAAAATGAAGTTGGCTTAAAAATTGCCAAAGTATATGAGCTTAAGATTGACTTTGATTAATAATTGTAATTTGTGTTTAAAATTGGTTAAATAACTTAACACTTTTTCTCAGTAGAACTACTTAAGTAAGCAGTATCAATAATTTATTGTTATAGTCAAATGAGCAGCCTGTACAGCAGCTAACTTCACACAAGCTTTACAATATGGGAATTTAAGTATTTACCCGGCAAAAAATGGCGACAAACATGGGACGATATTTGCACGTACTGAAATTGTTCTGGGGTGCGGCGATCGCAGCGGAACTAGAATACCGAATCAACTTTGTCCTCGCGGCCATCAGCAGCCTCGGAAATCTTGCGGGCAGCTTGTTTGGGCTATTTTTGTTCTACCGTACCGGTTATACGTTTTCTGGGTGGAAATGGGAAGAAGCCTTAGTTGTACTAGGCATTTTCACGATTTTGCAGGGGTTTTCGTCAACGTTTCTAGCACCTAATCTCAGCCGTATTGTCGATCGAGTCCAGCAAGGTACTCTCGATTTCGTACTCCTCAAACCCATCAGTTCCCAATTCTGGCTATCTGCAAACACAGTTTCGCCTTGGGGAATCCCAGATTTAATCTTGGGCACTGTATTGTTGCTGTATGCTGCCAACAAATTGGGAGTAGCAATCGGCAACTATTTTTTAACAGCAATACCGCTGTTCTTCGGAACTATTACTCTTTACAGTATATGGTTTATGTTAGGGGCAACCAGCATTTGGTTTGTGAAAATTTACAATGTTACCGAAGTTCTCGAAGGATTGTTAGAAGCGGGTAGATTTCCCATGGCAGCTTATCCTGCTGCTTATCGATTTTTCTTCACTTTCGTAGTTCCCGTTGCCTTCTTGACGACTGTGCCAGCAGAAGCCATGCTGGGGAGAGGTGAAATCGTTTGGATCGCAGGGGCGGGAATATTGGCGATCGGGCTGTTATTGTTCTCCCGCTACTTCTGGCAATTTGCACTCCGCTTTTACACCAGCGCTTCCAGCTAGTTAAGCTGGTAGGTAAGCAGCAGCACATCTAGAGTGTCTATTAGGTTTGAGAGGGAGAGGATTTGACACGGGGGAATAGGGAATTGAAATATAAATTTTCCAGGCAAAACAGCTTATCTAAAAAATATTTGTTTCTATTTACTTAGATAGTTAAATAAATGTAAGATTTCAACTTATCCTGGAAATGTAAACTGGAACTAAACCACGCAAACGAAGGGAAACCAATGAAAAGAAAAAAACTGGGCAACAGTAATTTTACTATCAGCGCGATCGGTCTTGGAGGTATGCCAATGTCCTTAAGCGGCAGGCCGCCCGAAGATCAATCAATTGCGGTAATCCACCGCGCCCTCGATTTGGGTGTCACCCTTATTGACACCGCAGATTCCTACTGCCAAGATCAATCCGACAAACACCACAACGAGCACCTGATTGCCAAAGCTTTGGAACAGTATAGCGGAGATGTTAGGGCCGTTACTGTTGCCACTAAAGGCGGCTTAATGCGGCCTCAAGGTGCTTGGACGCGGAACGGCAACCCCCACCATTTACGCAAGACAATTCGCGAAAGTTTTGAAGCATTGGGCGGCAAGGAACCGATCGACCTTTGGCAATATCACTCACCCGATCCCGCTTATACCATCGAGGAAGCCCTAGCACCTGCAAAAGAAGCAGTAGAAGCAGGAATGATTCGATTTATTGGAGTTTCCAACTTTTCTGTAGAGCAGATCAAACGTGCCCGCGATACAGTAGAAATTGTCTCCGTGCAGAATCAATATAATCCTTGGCACAGACAGCCCGAATCAGACGGCGTTCTGGAATATTGCGAAACAGAAAAACTGACATTTTTTCCCTGGAGTCCTTTAGGAGGAAGCCGCCGCGCCACAAGCTTGCAAGATATGCCCGCGATCGCCAAATTAGCCGCAGAAAAAAACGTTTCTGTTTACTGTATAGTATTAGCTTGGTTGATGGCAAAATCGCCCTGCATAGTTCCGATTCCCGGTGCGACCAAAGTATCGAGTATTGAGGACTCTGTGCAGGCGCTCGAAGTTAAATTGACTGACGAGGAATTGCAACAAATTGCCGTAAGTTAAGTAGGTAAGGGCAAAAAAAACAATAGAACAGGCAAGATGCCTGTTCCACAAAGAGAACTTAATTGTGGGGTGGGTTGAAAAACCCGCCCCTGAAAGTGGGATTTAATGAGTAAAGTTGACATTTTTTGAGGAATTGAATTTAATGGAAGCTAATCAAGTGAATGCCGATCGAGACGTAGCAATTGAACATCAAAACGTACCTGTCGCCCATGAAGGACTGCACAACTTTTTATACAGTTCCGACTCAGAACACAGCGCAGCCGCTGCTATTTCTGAATTAGAAAATGACGGCACGCAAGTAATGTCGATCGATACGTGGCGCGATTTGGCAACTAACGCGAAAGTCGCCGGCGTTTACGCTGTAATGGATATTTCCCGCAATACTCAGTTTATCGGTTATTCGCGAAATATCCTGCTTTCAATCAACGGTCACATCGCCCAAAACGGCGTCGAAAATTGCGCTTTCCTGCGCGTGCAAACTTTCAAATTCCCGAAGCGGGAAGAAATGGAAAGTTTGCGGGATGCTTGGATAGCAGAAATTGGCAGCCTTCCACCTGGAAACGGTGCTGAAAGCGAAATGTGGGCGGCTACGGTAGGCCAAGCAGCGCGCGCTGCTATGTCTGCTGAGGAACAAAAAGCTTATGAGGAAAAGAAACTGAAATTGCGGAAAGCAATGGCAGATTCCACTCTTACCAAAGAGTTAGAAACAGCAGCCAAAAATGACGGCGAACAGGCTAAGGATTTGGAAGCGGCTGTTAACAATGATGATTGGAGTGCGGTGATTCACTCGCAAACCCAGGAAACAAAGTCCGGCGAATAACATTCGCGAAAATACCCAGATTGGTAGGGGCGGGTTCGCCAAAGTTTATATCATCAAATAGCAGAATTAAGCAACCCGCCCCACCCATCCGAGATACCGACAAACCTTTTCCGCAATCAGAATTTATTGGTTGGGTGGGGCCGGGTTTATTAATATTTGGGAGGGAATTAAAAATTGTTGGTGAACCCGCCCCTACAAAATTAATGACTAACTTTTCGTTCAGTAACTAAAGTCAAACTTACCCATTCACCCCGCTCATCGTAACTGCGAATCATCCGAAACCGCAAGTCAGTTTCTACCAACCAACCAGCCTCGAAAAATATAGGTTTTCTGGATTCAATCTTGACAGGGAGAGTGCAAGAACCGCCGTCAGGAAGCAGCACAACTTGCACCGACGAAGCACCTTCGTTAAAATTTAATACAGAACCGTCAATGCTGGCGCTAGAACTGATAACAGTACCATTACTGCCAAAAGTAATTTTTTGAATTAGGCGATCGCCACTTTCCAAATGCAATTGTAAATTGGTAGAATAGGAATCAGGAGAACGCGAATCTGGATACATTGTCACGGCCTCGCCCTGCCACTCTCCCAGCAAAGCCTCAACAGTTAAAGGCGGACGTTCGGGGACATTTTTATCAAGCTGCTTTTCCCGAATTAAGGTAAGTGTTGATAAATAGCCGTCGGTATTGTAGAGCTGAACGAAGCGCAACCGGCGATAATTGTAGATAAAACCAAACTCGGCACCGCACTCAGAATAAGGCGCTAGTTGAATAGTTCCCTGACAAAAAGCTCCATTCTCAAAAAACAAGATATCCCGTCCCAAACCCTGATATTCTCGAACAAGTTCGTTCACTTCCGGTTCGCCGACACCGCTGGGATTTGGGGAAAACCGACGGAGTTTCAATCGCACATTTTTGTTGTCATTGAAACCTTCGAGAGAAATAATGCTAGGAGTATCTTGAAGTACCTCTCCTCGCGTTGATAGCTGAGTGAAGGAACCGTGCCATTCTCCCAAGTTTTGCAGAAAGTTTTCCCACTGCGCTACCATATTCTTACCTTTGGATATATGTCTAAAAATAGAATTATAACTCTACTGACGGATTTTGGATTAAGCGATGTTTATGTGGGAGTGATGAAAGGTACGATCGCCCAAATTAACCCCCAACTCAAAGTTATTGACATTACGCACCAAATACCATCTCAAAATATTGCGGCCGCGAGGTTTTGTTTGATGACTGCTTTTGCTTATTTTCCGCCGGAAACCGTACACGTTGCTGTCGTCGATCCGGGTGTGGGAAGCAAGAGATGCCCGGTTGCGATTAAATGTGCTAATTGCTGGCTTGTCGGGCCGGATAACGGGTTGTTTAGCGGGGTGTTGAGTCGGGAAAGTGCGATCGCATCTGTCGAGCTCACCAACCCCAAATACTGGCGATCGCCTCAACCCAGCAGCACTTTTCACGGTCGCGATATTTTTGCAGCAGCGGGCGCTCACTTGGCCAACGGGGTGGCTTTGGAAGACTTGGGAGAGGATCTCGACCCTGCGAGTTTAGTGCAGTTAGAGATACCAAATTGTGCCGTTACAGCCACAGGTATAGAAGGCTGCATTCAATATGTCGATCGCTTCGGCAACCTAATTACTAATATCCCGAATAATTGCATTATAGGTAACAATTGGTCATTGACAATTAGCAATAGTTCTGATGCAATTCGCATCCCCAGCGGTAAAACCTACAGCGACAGCGAACCGGGCGATTTAATTGCCATAACTGGTTCTGACGGTTGGGTAGAAATTGCCGTTAATGGCGGCAGCGCTCAATCTGTATTAAAATTGGAATGCGGAGCGATCGTGCAATTGCTTTTTGACACAAACAATTAAAACCATCTTTTTCAGTTTCTCTCTGCTGGAAATTGGTTCGTGTAGAAGCGATTTCAATATACTGTTTAATATCTGAATAAGAATTTGACTATTTAGCCAAATTAACAACAATAATTATTAACTTCAAAAAGGAGCCTATTTTGAGGTAAAATCACTCCTGATGCTTCCTCAGTTAACAATTGGTTGTATATTGTATCCGCTTCCCCAAAAGATTCTTGAGGCAAAAATCTAAATATTGATGCAGCAACATATTGTTTTTCTTTTTCACAGCTTATCCAGTTTCTTGATAATTGTTCTGCTGCATAACCCGTAGTATTAGAACCCGAAAAAATATCTACTACCAAGTCTCCCGGTTCAGTAAGAAAATTTATAAAAAATGACGGTAATCTTTGGGGAAAACGTGCCGGATGCGCCTTAACATTAAACTCTTTGCACCAACGCAAGTATTGAGAATTACTTTCCGAATTAGAAATTTCTAGCAAATTAGATGGAATAGCACCTCCATTATCTTTGGAAAATCGATCGCTAATATTGTGACCGGAAGGACGTTCTTTGGGCGTGTAAAATTCATCAGCATTTTTCAAAAGTTTTTTCATTCTCTCAGAATACTCTACTTTGACTTTAGTAATATTCGCTTGAGGTTGATTGGTTTTGGAAAGCCACCAAACAGTATTCACAGAATCTTTTGCCCGGATTTTCTTTTTATTCACCCACTCTATAGGAGATGGAAGTTTTGAAGGATTAAACCAGAAAAATTCCTGAGCAAGTTTAAATTCATATTCGTCACATAATCTAATAAGTACCCGGTAATTATACAGCGACCGTACAGGTATTCCTTTCTGATAAGCACCTCCAAGGTCTATAACAAAACTTCCAGTATCCTTAAGAACTCTTTTAATTTCAGGAGCAAAGCCCAGCAGCCAATCAACATATAAATCTTGATCTTCATTTCCATAACTCTTTTGGCGTTGCAATGCAAAAGGAGGGGATGTAATCACCAAATCTACAGAATTGCTAGCAAGACTATTCAGGAGATGAAGAGAATCTCCCAAATAAGATTGACCGTATTGGGTGGTGTAAATTGGGGCGGGCAAAATGTTACTCATGCTTAATTTAGATTAGTTTAAGGTACAACAGACACAGCCTACTGTCATTATATCAAAATCCGTACTCTCAGTCTTACTAAATCCGTACTTTCAGTACGTTGTTTTGTGTGTAAATTCTTCGTACCATTCAAAAAACGAACTTTCAGTTCGTTTTTATGAATTGTGAGGGGTATGAATTACAAAGAAGCCAGACAACAATTTGCGGCCAAGGTAAGTCAGTTACGCAGAGAAAAAAGGATGACACAGGACGAGTTAGCAGAACTCATAGACAAGACTACTGACTATATCAGCTTATTGGAACGCGGTGAAAGATCGCCATCCTTTGAAGTTATTTTCGCTCTAGCTGAAGCGCTCGATGTACCCGCTACTTATTTAATCAGTTTTAGCCAAAGCGGCGAGAGTACAGCTCTCATTAGCACCCTAATAGCTGAACCAGTTTCTCCGTCAGTTGTAGAGCCTGTTGAAGAGGCTGTTACCACGGAAGCAGAACGCATTTCAGATGCTAAACGGCTAGAAAATGCTATGAAAAGCATCCAAGAATTGCAAAATCTGGCTAGTGAATATGGTATTGCGGATATTTTTCAAGATAACGGGGGAAAGACTTTACAGTTATTAATCCTTTTAGGGTTGCGGATATCACCTGGACGTGAAGGAAACGATGCTATTGATGCTGAAGGAAAAGAATACGAACTTAAAACAATAAATATTGCTCTCAATAGAAGCGGTGGGGTCACTACTCACCATCATTTGAATGAAATTATACTTAACAAGTATCGCAGAGTAGAAGCTTGGTATATTGGACTGTATGAAGGCATAACTCTCAAAGAGATTTATAAACTTACACCGGAAATGCTGGAACCTAAATTTAAAGAATGGGAAGAAAAGGTGAGGCTAAGAAACGAGCCGCTAAACAATCCTAAAATTCCCTTAAAGCTAGTAAAAAAAGGGCAACTTGTCTACTCTTACAGTAAATAATAGTTGCCCGATAGTGTTTAAAGGGGATTAGGTTGTGTTTGTCTAGAAACGATACGTTGCCTACAGGTAGCGACTTTTACACTCAAGCTACCACGAAATTCACCAACTTTCCAGGCACCACAATTACCTTTTTAATCTCCTTACCTTCCAGGTGACGCTTAGCCAATTCCGACTCGCGAGCAAACTTTTCCAAAGCAGCTTTATCCGCACCTGAAGGCACTTGAATTGTGCCGCGAGTCTTGCCCATAACTTGAATTACCAGCGTAATTTCATCGGTAACTAATGCAGATGGATCGACAGTCGGCCAAGTTTGCGTATGCACCGATTCACTGTTACCAGTATTGTGCCACAATTCATCAGCAATATGCGGCGCAAAAGGCGCTAACAAGCGAATCAAAGTGTTAATTCCTTCTGCATAAATTGGCGAATCTTTACATTTAGCATCATTCAAAGCATTGCTGAGTTTCATCATTTCCGAAACAGCAGTATTGAACTGATAATCGCCCTCCAAATCTTCGCTCACTTCCTTAATTGCAGTGTGAATCGCCCGCCGCAAATCCTTCTCAGGTTTACTTAAAACCTCTTTCTCCCCCCCTTGGCAAGGGGGGGCAGGGGGGGGTGAACCAAACTCTGTAACCACGCGCCAAACGCGATTTAAAAAGCGAAATTGCCCTTCCACATCAGCGTCGTCCCACTCCAAATCCTTCTCTGGCGGCGCTTTGAATAAAATAAACATCCGCGCCGTATCTACCCCATATTTGCCCATAACTTGCAAGGGGTCAACGCCATTATATTTTGATTTGGACATCTTCTCGTAGAAGACTTCCAAAGCTTCGCCAGTTTGAGGATCTTTGGGATTTGCGGGGTCTATATCTGCTGGGGGAAAGTATTTGCCAGTAACAGGATTTTTATAGGCCATTGCTTGCACCATGCCCTGAGTTAACAGGCGTTTAAATGGTTCGTCACAATTGATCAAACCCCGATCGCGCAAAACCTTGGTAAAGAACCGCGAATACAGCAAGTGCAAGATTGCGTGTTCGATGCCGCCGACATATTGGTCTACTGGCATCCAATCATTTGTCTTCGCAGTATCGAAGATTTGCTCTTGATTTTGAGCATCGGGATAGCGCAAGAAATACCACGAAGAATCGATAAAAGTATCCATCGTATCTGTTTCCCGCTTCGCCGCAGTGCCGCAACTCGGACAAGGAACGTTTACCCATTCTTCCATCTTTGCCAAGGGCGAACCTTTGCCAGTAAATTGTACATTTTCCGGCAACAATACTGGCAAATCCGATGCGGGTACGGGGACTGTTCCGCAGGTGGGACAGTGAATTACGGGAATTGGAGCGCCCCAATAACGCTGTCTAGAAATTAACCAATCTCTCAATCGGTATTGGATGCGGGCTTTGCCATAACCGGAATTTTCGGCATGGTGAATAATCGCTGCTTTGCCTTTAATTGAATCCATGCCGTTGAAGCTTTCGGAATTAATCATAATTCCTGGTTCGGTGTAAGCTTCGGTCAATGGCAGCTCATCATCATCCACAATTACTACTTTAATTGGCAGTTGATATTGATTGGCAAATTTGAAATCTCGCGTGTCGTGGGCTGGTACTCCCATGACTGCGCCGGTGCCGTATTCGTACAGCACATAATCGGCTATCCAAATGGGAATTTCTTCGCCGTTGAAAGGATTGATTGCTTTGCCGCCTGTGGGGATGCCACGCTTTGGTTTGTCTTCGGCTGTGCGATCGATCTCGCTTTGGGCGGCGACTTCTTTGATGAAGGTTTCTACGGCCGCTTTTCTGTCTGCGGTTGTCACGCGCTGAGTTAGTGGATGTTCCGGCGCTAAAACAACGTAACTGACGCCGTAAACTGTATCGGGACGTGTGGTGAAAACGGCGATTTTTTCATCCATGCCGACAATCGGAAATTCTAAGTAAGCGCCGACTGATTTGCCGATCCAGTTGGCTTGCATTAATTTGACTCTTTCTGGCCAATCTGGCAATTTGTCTAAGTCGTTTAATAACTGTTCGGCGTAATCGGTAATTTTGAGGAACCACTGCCGCAATAATTTGCGCTCGACTTTGGCACCGGAACGCCAGGAACGACCTTCGTTATCTACTTGTTCGTTTGCTAAGACTGTTTGATCTATGGGGTCCCAATTAACTGCCGCTTCTTTTTGATATGCTAATCCTGCTTCTAAAAATTGTAAGAAAATCCATTGAGTCCACCGATAATAATCGGGAGAACAAGTTGTAACTTCTTTTGTCCAATCAAAGGAGATGCCGAGACGGCGAAATAAGCCTTTCATTTGGGCAATATTTTCATACGTCCATTTTGCCGGGGGAATTCCGCGCTCGATGGCGGCATTTTCTGCGGGTAAACCAAAAGCGTCCCATCCCATCGGATTCAATACCCGATAACCTTGCATTCGCTTGAGTCTGGCAATTACATCAATAATTGTGTAGTTGCGGACGTGGCCCATGTGCAGGTTTCCCGACGGGTAGGGGAACATGGATAAGGCATAAAATTTAGGCTTTTGGGTATCTTCTGGCATCTGGTCTAAGTTTTGCTCAGCCCATGTCTGCTGCCATTTTTCTTCTATGGATTGGGGGTTATATCTGGAATCCACAACAATTGCTCCGTGTAGGCTTTAGTAATGTTTGCTTCAGTATTTTTACACATTCAAGGGGCTTCGATTCTGATTTTTCTGAGCTCCAAGGATTTTGGCTCGAATATCTGTATTATATATTGTAGTATAGGTAATTTGAGCTGGGGGGCGATCGACCAAATATCCCGGTTCGCCCTGAAAAGAATAAGCCTTACGCACGGGCGGTCAGAAACCGGGTTTTTACCTGAGAAGACGCGTTACCGTCTGCAAAACCGCAAAAAACCCGGTTTCTTTTGTCTTGATTAGTCCTGGACTAAAAGAATAAATAACCGCAATCCTCAGAAACCCGATTTGTTTGAGAAATCGGGTTTCTTAGCATTTATTCCGGCTTAAATGCTATCTGGATCGATGTTCATTTCCCGCAGTTTGGCGGCTAAACGTTCGGCTCTTTGAGATTCTTGTTCGGCTCTTTGAGATTCTTGTTGTAAACGCTGGCGATATAATCCCCGCTGTTCTTCTAATTCCGCATAGGAAAGAAACTGTTCGCCATCAGGTCTATAAATTTCCAACCTATCTTCTACCAACTCAAATCGCACACCCAATCTTGGACTTATCCATCCCTCCATCGGTTCAATTACTTCTAAGATTCCCTCAATTCTTTGCCAGCCTTCTAATTCATTTCTTTCGGGATCGTAAACGTAATACTCCTCAACTCCATGACGCTGGTAAAATGCCAATTTTTTATTCATTTTAGTTTGGCTGTCGTTGTGGGAGCGAATTTCAAAGGCGACTTGAGGAGCAATATTGTCCTCTCGATATTGTATGTAAGAAGGCCGATCGCCCTTTGGTCTGCCAAATACCACCATCGTATCAGGTGCTTGAGAAATATCGGGTCTGCCCTCAACCGGATACCAGAGTAAATCGGCTGCTACAAAAACGTTTGGGTCATTCTTAAACAGCGATTCGCAACCTTCTTTGATTGTGACAATTAATTTGTATTGAATTGTGCTATCTGCCATCGGCTGACCGTCGCTGGATGGATAAATAATTTCTTCGGTTGTGACTTGCATTGTGGTTGTCTCCGAGAAGTATCTGAGCTGAATTATACTATTGTTTGAAGCAGCTACTGGGGTCGGAAACGGCACTGCATTTTCCCGCATGACATATTCAAAATAGCGTGCAGCGGCGCTTCAAAGCTGCTTGCAAAAGAGTGTTGTACAGTTTTTCCTTAACAGTATAAGCTCCGAATCTTTCCAAGTGCGGGTTGTTCATTTGAGCGTCGAAAAGTAGATAAGATCGATCGCGCAATCTCTCCACCAACTTCACCATCGCCACCTTAGAACCTTCGGGAATTCGGTAAAACATCGACTCCCCAATAAACGCACCGCCGATCGACAATCCGAGAATACCGCCCGCCAATTCGTCGCCGCACCAAGTCTCGAAGCTGTAAGCCCAACCGGCCTCATACAAACCCCAGTAAATCTTCTTGAGCTCCTTAGAAATCCAAGTCGTTTCGCGATCGGCACAACCCTCAACCACCGCCCCAAAATCGCGGTTCACAGCCACCGAAAATCGATTTTGATTGATTTGGCGACGCAGGGATTTCGGATAGGTAAATCTTTCATCCAGGGGAATCAGCGCCCGCTGTCGGCTGGAATACCACCCCAAACTCTCCTCGCCGTCATTTGCCATCAAGAAATAGCCTTGCGCGTATCCTTGTATAATTGTCGGTATATCATATTGCATATATTTATCAGTTGTCATTTCTCAGTTAACTTTTCAAAGTCAACATTAGCAATTAGGAATAATTATGTCTGAAACCATTGAACCTATTACCTTACCGCCCGCCAAAAACCCCGAACAAGAAGGCCAATGGCTCCAACAAACGCTGCTGGCATGGCTAGACTCCGAGTTTATCCCAGAAGCAGCCAACCAGCAAATAGCTAAAAGAGCTGCCCAAATCTATGTCCGCCAGCGCATGGAAGGCGAAAATGACGTGGGCAGCCTCGTAATTGCGATCGTCACCGAAATGCAGGCCTATGATTTTTCTAAAAGCTTCTACGGCGAATTTGCGATCGCCAACGCCGTCAGCGACTTGTTACTCGAAAGTCTCGGCATCGATAAATGCTGTGGCCAGTGAAGCAAGAAGGAGGAAAATTTAACTCATAAGTCTGAAACAAGAATCAACCCCAAACATAATCTTGCCGATTATTTATAAGTTTTTTTCCTTCTTCCTTCTTCCTTTTTCTTTAGAATAAATCTCCAGAAACACGACAATTTCAGAAAAACATCATCCGTATATCCGTGTCATCATCCGTGTCGTGCCTTCTTTCTTCCTGCTACCAGCTAGACTTCACAACACCGGGCAAAAGACCTTCGTGAGCCATTTCTCGCATCATGTTGCGAGACAGTCCGAAGTCACGATAGTAACCTCTGGGCCGTCCAGTTGCCCAGCAGCGGTTCCGCAAGCGAGTCCGCGAACTGCTGCGGGGTAGCTGTTGTAGTTGGCGGTGAATCGCCATTTTGTCCATCTGATTGGTAGCTTGGTCAAACTGGTCTTTCAGGTCTTCCCGCTTGTCGGCGTACTTGTCTACGAGTCTCTGGCGCTTTTTCTCGCGCTCGACCATGCTCTTCTTAGCCATAATCTGTTGATATCCTTAGATTAATCACAATCTACTATTTTACTATATTTTGGTGATTTCGGATCGCTTTTATTTGAATTATTTCTTTTGTCAACAAGATTTTTAGCAACAGGCAAGATGCCTGTTCCACAATAACTCTACATTTTTAGCAACAGGCAAGATGCCTGTTCCACAA